>JAQBPM010000093.1 GCA_028287525.1 Vulcanimicrobiota bacterium
GCGACCACCTCTACCATGCGTTCCGCGATGCAAAGCTGGCCGAATACGAACGGTATCGCAAAGCCGTGCATCCTTGGGAGAGGGACGCTTACCAGCGCGTGTTCTGACACTGTGGCTTGGGGTGCGGGGCGGGGACGTGCTGCGGCGGGGACGCTCCCTGCGCGCCATCCATGGCGCTCCGGTCACTCGGTTGCTGCGTCGCTCCCGCGCCTCCAGCGCTCCGCGACTCCGCAAACGCCCCGCCGCAGCACGTCCCCGCCCCGCACCCCCGGCACGATCGTCGCACGCGACTCCGTGCGGCACGGTCGTGGCTGATGAGGTCGCACCAGCATAAAAAAACACAAACTCCGGAGTTGCCGCACGCGCGGCGCGCGTGACGCGCATTGCACGTGTTTGCGCAAGCGTAATGTCGGCTAGATGTGGTCGGTGCTCCAGACCGGGTCGGCTTCGTTGTTGCGGGTGATGACGGCGGCGGTGGTCCAGGCGGCGCGAAATGTGGGGCTGAGGGGGACCATCATCGCGATCGCGTCGGTTCGGGCGCGGACGGCGCCGCGCGGCAGTGCGGCCCGCGCGACCTGGGGCGGCAGCCAGCCTTGGATTTTGCGCAAGTCGCCCGCGGCGGCGCGCAGGAGCGGGACGATCGCGCGTGCGTCGTCGTCGCGGGCGAAGGCAAGTTCGTCGAGCACGAAAGCGTCGGCCTCGGGGACGCGCCGGCCCGTCACGTACGCGGCGAGCGCGCGCCCGCGCCGCACGCCGAAGCGAATGGTTTGCCCCACGCGCTCGCGCGACTCCGCGCGCATCCGCAGCCATTCCCAGTCGAGCGGCGTGCGGGCGAACGAGAATGGACGTCGCGCGTCGAGCGCGTCGAACGTTCGGCGCGTGGCGCCTGCGTCCGCATCGCCGAGCGACACCACGGTGATGCGTTCGGCAAGCAGCGTGTCGGCGCGCAGGGTGATCAGCCGCGACGGCAGGGAGACGAAGCCCAAGCTTTCGTAGAAAGCCGGCCGGATGTCGCTGAAGAGATAGGCGAGGTCGGTTCCGGACGCGCGTTCGGCGTCGAGCACCGCGCCGAGCAGCGCCGTCGCGTACCCGCGTCCACGCAAGTCTTCCGGCGTGAAAACGGCGCCGATCCCGGCAGCCTCGTACGTGCGTCCCTCGCAGCGCAGGACGCGCGCGTAGCGTTTGCACGACGCGACCAGCGCGCCGTTGACGCGCAGCCCGAGCGTTCGAAAGCGCCGCTTGCCCCACGCCGAGCCGGCCGTCGCGCGAAACTCCTGGACGTATTCTTCGAAGGTCCGCTCACCGGCCCACAGCCGCTCCGAATGCGGCAGCACGTCGCGTACGTACTCGTCCGCCGAGATCGTGGCGAGATCGAGCATCAGGCGTCGCGTTCGACGGCGCGCGCTCCCGGAAGCCAGAGATCCCGCGGCACCGACGAGCACACGAACGACGGGTTCAGCACCGTGGGGCCGTCGTAGCGCAGCGGCGAGCCGTCGAGCGCCAGGACGTCGGCGCCGCATTCGAGCGCGACCGCGTGCGCGGCAGCCGTGTCCCACCAGCACGTCGGGCCGAGGCGCGGATAGAGCTGTGCCGTTCCGTCGGCGACGAGACAGCTTTTGAGCGCGCTGCCCATCGGGACGGTGCGGTGCGGCGGGAGGGCGGCGAGGAACGTCTCGAGCAGCGGGCCGGCGTGCGAACGGCTCACCACGACGACGAGTTCGCCGTCGCGGCGCGCGTGGATCGTGCGCGACCCGCGCGCGTCGGTGCGGGTCGCGCCGGTGCCGCGCGCTCCCGAGTAGGTGATGCCGTGCGCCGGGACGTGCACGACGCCGAGCGTCGGTTGGCCGCCTTCCACGAGCGCGATGTTGACGGTGTACTCGCCGTTGCCCGCGACGAACTCGCGCGTCCCATCGAGCGGATCGACCAGCCAGAAACGTTCCGGAACGCCGCCGTCGATGTTCCAGCGGCCCTCTTCGGAGATCACCGGCGTCTGCGGATCGAGCGCTTGCAGCGCGTCGACGATGATGTCGTTCGCGGCAAGGTCGGCTTGCGTCAGCGCCGAGGCGTCGGGTTTCCGCCAGACCTGATAGTTTCCGCCGAGTTCGATGCGCCGGATGGCGTCGCCCGCGAGCAGAGCGATGCGGGAGACCTCGGCGAGGAGTGCGGCGTCGTCGCCGGTGCGCAGGAGCATCGCCGTCTCGCTCCTACACCGGCGCGCGAACCCCCTGCGCGGCGCGGCGTACGCCGAGTCGGCCTCGTAGACTTCCTAGACGAAGGCGAGCGACGGATACGCGCCGCCGAGCACGGGCCCCGGGTCGCGCCCAAGCCAGCGCTCGATGACGGTCGCGTACACGGAACGAAAGTCGGTCGAGAACTTCAGATCGCCGTGATCGAGGTCGGTCAGCGAGGGGTGATCGCCGTAGATGCCGCCCTTCACGCCGCCGCCGATGACGAAGAGCGGCATCGCGGTGCCGTGGTCGGTACCGTTCGACGCGTTCTGCGCAACCCGCCGTCCGAACTCGCTGAAGGTCAGCGTCATGACTTTGCGATCGAGTCCGTGTGCGGCGAGATCGGCGTAGAACGCGAGCAAACCGTCTCCCAGGTAGCCGAGCAGCCGATCCTGCTGCGCGCGCTGACCCGCGTGCGTGTCGAACGAACCGATCGAAACGAACACGATCTTCGAGCCGGCGCTCGACCCGATGAGTTTCGCCGCCAGCGCGAGCTGCTGGGCGAAACCATTGGCGGGGTACGTCGCCGCATTGGCGAACGCGGCGGTCTGCGCGCGCAGGACGTCGCCGCCGTGATAGGCGTCGCGCGCGGTCTGCGCGATCATCGCGAGATACGGGGATTGCCCCGCCTTCGCGCCGTCGTACAGCACGCCCGCGCTCTGCTTGACGGCGAGATCGCGGCCCGCATTGTAGCCGAACGCGCCGAGCGCACCGATCGCCGGCACTTCGACGTGCGACGCGACGAGCGCGGCCGGGAGCGCGTCGCCGAGCGAGACGGCTTCGAACAACGACGGCGTCTTCGAGCCGACCGGATAGCGCCGGTCGAGGTAGCGGCCGAGCCAGCCGTATTGCTGCGGGCGGTCCGGCGACGCCGTCTCCCAGATCTGCGTCGCTTCGAAGTGCGAACGGTTGGGATTCGGATAGCCGACGCCCTGGACTACCGCGACCTTCCCCTGCTTGTAGAGTTCGTCGAGCCCTTTGAGGGCGGGGTTGAAACCGATCCCCTCGTCGAGCTTGAGGACCTGCGCCGGTGCGATGGCGATGCCCGGACGATAGCGGCGATAGTTGTCGTCGGCGTACGGCACGACCGTATTGAGGCCGTCGTTGCCGCCGCCCATTTGGATGACGACCAAGACGTTGTCGGGATCGGCCTTCCCGCCGAAAGACGGCAGCGGCGCAGATCCGCCCGCAACTTGCGCGAGCGCCACGCTCGCGTTGCCGCCGAGAAAGGCGACCGAGAGGGCCGAGGTCACGAACGAGCGTCGTTTCATAGTCAGTCCAGTTGGTTGACGGGAAGGTTGAGGGTGAGCGCCAACGCGCCGCGGATCTTGTCCTGATAGTTCTCCGGACCGAACGGCAGCGGGTTCGGCATCCCGGCCGTCGGCGTCGCGTTGTTGAGATAGGCGGCGAGCGTCGCGCGCACGTCGGAGGTGACGTCGTCCTGCAGGGCGCCGGCGACGAGGGCGCCGGCAACCTTCGCAGCGTTCATCCCGACGCGCCCGACGAGCGTGTCCGGGTTCGCGTTCGGTGCCGCGACCGCGGGCTGACCGTTCTTGCCGGGCGCCGTCTGCGCGACGAGGCCGTTGACGAAGTTGAACCGCGCGAGCAGGGTGGACGTGTTGATCCACGCCGGTCCACCGTCCCAGCCCTTGACGCTGGGCGGGTTCAGCGGTTCTTGGCCCATGCGCGCTAGCTGGTAGATGAGGTTGGGCGGGACGGCGCTCACGCCGAGATAACGCAGCGTTCCGATCGCGAACTCGATCGGTGACTTCGGCAGCGCGCGGTACGCGCGGGTCGAGTAGAAGACGTTGGAACGCAGGATCGTGCCGACCGTCTTGGCGACGTCGAAGCCGGAGAGCGCGTAGACGTTGGCGGTCGCTTCGACCAGCTCCGGCTCCGGGTCGCTGTAGACGAAGAACTCGAGCAGCTTGCGGACGATGAAGCGCTGGTGGACCGGCTGCGAGACGATGATCGCGATGACGTCGTCGGCGCCGAACGGTCCGGTCTTGCCGAGAAACGTCTTCGCGCCGTCGTCGTGGCGCGCCGCGACGAACGTCGTCTGGCCGTTTTTGTCGAGCGTCCAGCCGGTGAATGCCCGCGCGCCTTCCTTCACGTCGTCCTCGGTGTAGTTGCCCAGTCCCAACGCGAAGAGTTCTATCACCTCGCGCGCGTAGTTCTCGTTCGGATGCGCCTTCGCGTTGTAGCGGTTATCGAGCCAGATCAGCATCGCCGGGTCGCGCGTCACCGATCCGAGCAACGCCGGAAACCGTCCGAGACCTTGCGCGCGGAACATGTTGATCTGCGCCGCCATGTACTGCGGCGGGACTTTGCCGATCGCGGTTGCGAAGTGGCCGTGCCAGAACAGCGCCATCTTCTCGACGAGCGGGCGGTTGGAGCGCAGCATCCGGTCGAGCCACGCCGACTGCACGGCAGCGCGCGCGCGTTTCGGATCATAGAGCACCTCCACGGCGGGGTACGCCGGGAAGTCGAAGTCGGGTGCGGCGGGATGCAGCAGCGTGTCGACCGCGTCGCGCATCTGCAGCGAGGCGAGCCGGGCGATGTCGTCGGCCGATCCGCCGAAACCGGCGCGGCGCAGCAGATGCGATGCGTGGCGCGGACCGAAACGTCCGTCGTACGGCTGCAGCGCCGTCGCGACGTCAAGCGCACCGGGCGGACGATAGCCGACCTGCGGATCCGTCGACGTGTCGATCGTGTGTGCCACGCTACCTCCGGAACGCGATTCAATTCGCCGCCGTCGCACCGATCCGGCGCGGGGCGGATGAGATTATGGTGAGACTGCCGCCAGCAGGCTTTCGATCTCCGCCGCGAACTCCGGCGCCGCGACGCCGCGCGTCGGCCGCCCGCCGGCGGAGATGGTAACGCTGACGTCGGCTCGGCCGAGCGCGGCGGCGAAGAGGCGGCGCGCTTCGCGCACGTACGCGGCGCGGGGCTTCGCTTTGTGCTCGTACCAAGTGAACTTCGCGGTGCGCGCGGCCGGAGCGTCGCCGGCGCTCTCTTTCGGGATCATCCCGTAGGTGGTGCTGAACAGGAACGCGTCGGGGACGTAATACGGCGGGAACGCGCCGGCGCGCGCGTCGACGACGAAGACGTGATCGAACCGCCGGCTGAGGATGCGCTCGATCGAAGCGACCGTGACGGCGTCGGTGCGTTCGTCGACGAGTTCCGGTCCGCGCTCCGCGCCGGCCAGCCGCTCGCAGTACGCGAGCGCGTCGGCCAGGTTCGCAAACGGATGACGCGCGGCGTATTCGCCGATCAGCGTGACGACGCGTTCGATCAGCGTCGCGCGCAACCGGCTGCGCGCCGCCGTCTCGCCGCTGCGCGGCAGGAGAAGGCCGCCGTCTTCGACGATCGCGCGCGCCGAGCGTTCGACGGAGGTCTCGCGCAGCCACGCGGTCCAGCGCTCGCGCCGCGCGCGGAAGGCGGCGACGCGTTCGCGCGCGAGCGGCGAAAGATCGGCGTCGCGCTCGCCGTGCAGAAGGTTGGCGGCGAGACGCAGCTCGCGTTTGCGATCCCAGCGGCGATCGGTCTCGGGTTCGTCGGGAAGCGCGAAGAGCGCGGGCTGCGGGCTCGCCGGTTCGCCGCACAGCGTCGCGAGCGACGCATCGGAGAGCCGCAGCATCGGCGTCTGCAGCGTGCGCAGCAGCCACTCGTGACGGTACGGATCGACCGCGGACCAGAGCAGCGCGAGCGCGTCGAGAACGTCGGCGCGATCGAACAGCGCGGGGTCGCCGGCCGGCGCGATCGGCACGTCGCGATCCACCAGCGCGTCCTCGACGAGCGCCAGCGTGCGCAGCGTCCGGTGCACGACGGCGATGCGGTGCGGCGGCGTCCCCGTCCGCACGAGCGCCGCGACCTGCTCGGCGACGGCGGCCGCTTCGGCGGCGCGGTCGGGCGCGCGCAGCACACGCACCGCGTCGCCCGGCGGGATCGGGCGCAGCTGGTCTGCGTCGATGACCGCGCGGATCACGGCGCCGATTTGCGGCGGCAGCGTGCGCGCAGGCAAGGCGACGGCGGTCACCGCGCGGCCGAAGATGCGCTCGGGGCGCGCGCCGCTGAAGGTTTGCGTCGCCGCGTCCGCGTCGCCCGCCACCGCGACGCCGTCCAGCGCGTCGCCGAAGAGCGCGCGCAGGAAGCGCAGCCCGGCCGCCGAGAGATCGTGCGCATCGTCGACGAACGCGACGCGCAGCCGATGGCGCAAGGCGCGCGCGATCGCCGGACGATTCTCCAGCAGCCGGGTCGCCTCGACGAGCGCATCGCTCGAGGTCAGACAGCCGTGCCGCACCAGCTCGTTCACGTACGCGCGATAGAGCCGGGCCAGGATTCGCGCGAGGTCGAGCTCGCGCCGGCGCTGGCGGTCCAGTTCCGAAGCATCGACCGCGAGCGACGCGCGGTGTTCGTCTTTGGTCGCCGAGACGAGCCCGGGCGACGTGAGGTTCGGCGGGTTGGCGTAAAACGACGCCGCGCCGCGCTTCGCGGTCGCGAGCAGCGCGTCGTCGTCGATGCCGGCATCGCGCAGCTTGCGGATGAGCCGCAGCGCCGCGTCGGCGAAACGATCCGGCGTGCGCAGGCCCGCGATCTCCGGATCGACCTCGGTCCCCAGCCAATCGCTCCACTCGGCCGAGAACAACGGCGCCGCAGCGCGCTCGAAGATCTCCTCGGCATCCAGCGGATCGACCAGTTCGAGATCGAGCGCCAGGCCCGTTTCGAGCGGATGCGCGCGCAGCAGCTCGAGCGCCAGATCGTCCAGCGTTGCGCCGCGCACGTCGATCCCGGTCGCCGCGGCGATGCGTGCCGCCAGCGCTCGCGCACCTTCGCCGCGCGCCGCGGTGACGATCGCGGCGCCCGCCAGGCTCGGATCGACCGCGACGAGTGCGGCGAAGCGGCGCACCAGCGCTTCGGTCTTGCCGCTGGTCGGCGGACCGGTGAACGCGACCAGTCCCACGTCGGCCGGAAGCGCGAGCGCGCGCTCGAGCGCGAGCACGGTGACCCCGTCGGGACGCGGGCCGAAGGTCATCGTCCGAACCGCTCTTCGAGCGCCAGGGGGCGTTCGCGGCAGGACGACGCGTACGCGCAATACCGGCAGGCGTCGGGATCGCTCGTCGCCGGGAACGATTTCAGCATTCCGCCCGCGAGATCGGAGGCGAGCGCGATCATCTGCGCGCGGGCGCGTTCGAGCTCCGAGAGACCGATCTCGCCGGCGGCTCCGCGCGAGCGCGGGGCGCGCGACGTCGTGACCACTTCGAGCTCGACCGGCTGGACGTCGAGCAGCGCGTCCTTGAGCGGGATCAACGCGAGCCGCGAGACGACGTCGCCCGCCGCGGTGCGCGCCCAGTAGTAGAAGGGCAGCTGAAACTCGCGGAAGGCGCGCACGTCGTCCAGGTAGTCCTCGGCGCTGGTCGCGATCGCACCGGTCTTGTAGTCGACGACGGTCACGGTCCCGGTGCGATCGTCGCGGTCGAGGCGGTCGATGAAACCGACGAAGCGGTGCCCGCCGATTTCGACGTCGATCGCTGTTTCGCAGCCGATCACTTCGAACGGCGCGCGCCGTGCGCGTTCCAGCAGCCAGGCGAGGTATTTCTTCGCGGTGCGGCGCGCGCGGCGCTTCTGCAGTTCGAACTCGACCGGCGCATCGAAGCGCGTGCGGTGCCGGTCGAATGCGGCGACGACGCAGTAGTCGAGGAACGCCTCGAGCGCTTCCGCGTCGGCGTCGTCGAACCGCGTGTGCACGCCGTGAAAATCTTCGAGTGCGGCGTGGAACGCGATGCCGTAGAACGACGCCGACGAGCCGCGATCCTCGACCGCCGCGCACGCGTAGCGGAACCACCACTTGCGCCGGCATTCGGCATACGCGTTGAGCGACGAAGCGCTGAACGAGAACTTCCGGGTCACCACGGGGGCCGGCGGCTCGTCGGCCACCGGCGCGGCCGGCGCGATCCCCGCGACATCCGGTGCGCGGCGCGCCGCATCGGTCAGCTCGGCGTCGAACTCGGCGAGCAGATCGTCCGCCTCCCACGGTTCGGCGAACGCGCGCGCGGCGTCGAAATCGGCCGCGACGCGGGCGAGCGCGATGCGGGTCGGTTGGTCGTCGAACGGAAACGCCGACTGCATCGCCGCGAGCACGCTGGTCCCGGACGCGTGCGGCGCTTTGTACGCGGCGGTTACGGTGGAGAGGCCGTGCGCGAGACGGTTCGCGTCGGCCAGCGCGCCCCGGGCGATGACGTCGAGCAGCGTCGCGCGTTCGCCGGCCGTCGCCAGCAGCGTGCGCGCGTCGTCGGGCCGCACGCCGCTCTGCGGTGCCAGCAGGAAGCGGCGCGCGTCGGCATCGCGCTGCGAGCGGGCGTAGCGGAGCAGGGCCGCGATTCCGTCGACGAGCGCCAGATCGAGCGGCGGCGTGCACGGCGGCCCGAGGTCGACCACCTCGAACGGCACGCCTGCTTCGAGCGCCAGGCGACGCCAGGCGAATCCGTCGTCGTCGTTCGCCAGCAGCGCGGCGTCGATGCGCAAGCCTGCGGCGTCGAGGGCGGGCAACGCTGCGGGGGCAAGACGCAGCGCCGCGCGAACGTCCAGCGCGTCGGAGAAGGCGATCAGCGTGCGCACGTGCGACGCCAGCGTCTCGAGCGGCGTAGGAACCGCTCCGGTATCGATCGCCGCCAACACGCGCGCGGCGAACGAGGAGCTGGCGCTGACGTGCGGACCGAGCGTGACGTCCTCACGCGTCGCGGCGATGCGCCGCACGATCGCCCGCCGTTCACCGTCACCCAGGACGCGTCGCCCCACCAGCTGCGTCAGAAAGGCGGCCGGCGCGAGCGCGTCGCCCGCCGGAAGCCGCCGTTCATCGACCAAGAGCACGACGTGAGGTTCGGCGCCGCGCCGATCGAACCCGCGACGGGGGCGTACCGGTACGGAATCTGTGGACAGAACGTGGAAGCGGTGGACATGCGCAGGCTGATTGTCGGGATTACCGGGGCGAGTGGGAGCCTCTACGCGATCGCGGCGCTGCGGGCGCTGCGCTCGGTTGCGGACGTCGAGACGCACCTCGTGCTCTCGGAGCAAGCGCGGCAGACGATCGAGCTGGAAACCGACGTGACCGCCGGCGAGGTCGAAGCGCTGGCCGACGTCGTGCACCGCGACGGCAACCTCGCGGCACCGATCTCATCGGGATCGTTCAAGACCGATGGGATGCTCGTGATCCCCTGCTCGATGAAAACGGCGTCGGGAATCGCCCACAGCTACAACGCGAACCTGCTCGTGCGCGCCGCGGACGTGTGCCTCAAGGAACGGCGCACCCTGGTGCTCGTGGTGCGCGAAACGCCGTTTCACCTCGGGCACTTGCGCACGCTCACGCAGCTGGCGGAGATGGGCGCCGTGATCCTGCCCCCGATCCCCGGCATGTACGCGCGGCCGAAGTCGATCGAAGACGTGGTCAACCACACCGTCGGCAAAGCGCTCGACCAGTTCGGCATCGACAACGCCCTCTTCGAGCGCTGGCAAGGTGCCTGACCGCCGCTTGGGGCGTCTGCGTGAACTTTGAGGACGGAGCCTATGGGGCACGAGCTGTCCTAGTAGGAGAACCGTCGGATCAGGAAGTTGCTGAACTTTGCGAGCGCTCCGTCCAAGAGGTCGTCATGAACAACGGCCGGGGGTGGCGAGGTCGCAACGTCGACTTCCTGGCGAAGCTCCCATGGCTTCGTGCGGTGACTTTACTCGCGGTCATAGAAGACGACTCGGCCGTCTTTGAACTCCGCAACCTCATCGAGCTGCATCTTTCAACATATTCAAAGGCAAGAGCGGATTTCGAAACGTTGCCGCTCCTCGAGCACCTAGCGTTCATCTGGCGCAAATCGACGATCGGGCTTCAATCGCTCACGCGCCTGCGCAGCTTAAGCCTTGTGAAGTACGGGCGCCTTGACCTCGAGGAGTTGCCGGGTGCACGAATCTGCGTGAACTGCGGCTCTCGAACGTCGGGCCGATTGAGAGCTTGCGCCCGCTTCAAGCTCTGAGGCACCTAGAGTCGGTGCTGTTTGCCGAATCGACGGATGTCCAAGACGGCGAAATCGCGTTTCTTTGTGAGATGGGCGTACGAAAGGTCTGGTATCAGAACCGGAAGCACTACGACATCAAGCGAGAAGCGTTCGCTCCGGTTCAGTCCTGAAGCGGAGTCCGCTCAGCGCGCGACGAGGACGAACGGCGCGCTCTTCTTGATGATCTCGTCGCCGTCGCCGACCGGGGCGGCGTAGACCGCGAACGTGCCGGGTCGATTCGTGGTCAGCGTGATCTTCAGCGCGGCCTGATCGTGGACGGCCTCCACCTCGTACGTCGCCGTGTTCATGACTTTCCCGCCGGCCGGTTCGACGGGGACGCCGAGCGCGCACTGCTTCTGCGCGCAGGTGAAGCGCACGCGATGGGCGTTGATGTGCTTGCCGACGAGGTGCACGACGAGCGCTTTCGGGAACTCGGTGACGTAGGTTGGCGCGCCCGGCGAGACGTAGGCGTGCGCGCTCTGCGGCGTCCCCGACACGACCCTCGCGCCGATCGTCAGTCTGGGTTCCTTCCCGCGGCTGCCGGCCGCGAAGGCGCCCGGCGCGTCGTCGAACGTCGCGAGCGCGAGCGTCGCGACGACGGCGGCCAGGCGGTACCTCACGACGCGACTTGGCGCGGCAGCGCGCGCGGCTGCTGCGGCCGCCATTCGACGCGCGGCGCGATGAGGCGAGCATCGATCCGCTCGCGGTGCTCCGCCGCAAGCCGGATCAGCCCCGCGATCGTCTCGTCGGAGAGCGGCGTCGGTTCGAGACCAAGCGAGCGCAAGTTCGTGTTCACGCAGTTGTAGTAATGCTCTTCACGTTCGGTGCGCGGGTTGTCGAGGTGAGCGATCTCGCCGTCGAGCCCGAGTCCCTGCGCGACCGCACTGACCCGTCCGGCCAGTTCTGCGACCGAAAACATCTCGGTGAATTGGTTGAAAACGCGGTACTCTCCCTCCGCGGCCGGATTCTCGAGTGCGATTTGGATGCAGCGGACGGTGTCGCGAATATCGAGGAAGGAGCGCGTCTGACCGCCGCGCCCGTACACGGTGAGCGGGTGGCCTAGTGCGGCCTGTACGCAGAAGCGGTTCAGCACCGTGCCGAAGATATGATCGTAGTCGAATCGGTTGGCGAGCGCCGGCGACGAGGCGACCTCGTCGGTGTGCGTTCCGTAGACGATGCCCTGATTGAGATCCGTCGCGCGCAGTCCCCACGTGCGGCACGCGAAGTAGAGCTGATCGCTGTCGCTGACTTTGGTGAGGTGGTAGAAGGATCCGGGCTGTTTCGGGAACGGGAGGCGGTCGCTGCGCCCGTTGTGCTCGATCGTGATGAAGCCTTCTTCGACGTCGATGTTCGGCGTGCCGTACTCGCCCATCGTGCCGAGTTTCACGAGATGCGCCTGCGGCGCGTGATCGCGCAGCGCCCACAGCACGTTGAGGTTGCCGACGGTATTGTTGACGTGCGTGCGCAGCGCATGATCGCGATCGATCATCGAGAACGGCGCGCTCCGCTGCTGCCCGAAATGCACGATCGCGCCGGGTTCGGTCTCCGCGACGACGCGGCAGAGATTCGGATAGTCGGTGGCGTCGACGTGTTCGAAGCGAATCGTGCGGCCGGTCAGACGCGACCACTCGTCGATGCGCCGGCGCATCGACGCGATCGGCACGAGCGAGTCCAGACCGTGCTCGCGATCCCACTCGCGCCGCGCCAGGCTGTCGAGGATCGTGACGTCGTAGCCGGCCCGTGAAAGGCGCAGCGAGGTTGCCCAGCCGCAGTATCCGTCGCCGCCGATGATGAGGATACGTTCAGGCTGCATTGCAAAGCTCCAGGAGGCGGCTCAGGTGTGCGTTGAGGTGATAGTCTTCCGCGCGACGGCGCGCCGCGGCGGCGTAGCGGGGCCAGGCCCCGCGGTCGAGCACTGCGCGGATCGCCGCGGCGAGCGCGGCTTCATCGCCGCGACGAACGGCGATCCCCGCGTCACCGATCCATTCGGGAATCCCGCCGACGTGATACGCGACCGCGGGCCGGCCGCGCGCTTGCGCCTCGATGCCGATCAGGCCGAACGGTTCGGGCCAGAGCGACGGAACGGCGACGGCGGACGCGGCGTCGATCGCCGCGCGCAATTCGTGCGCGCCGAGATGTCCGCGCCAATCCACCTCGATGCCGTGCTGTTCGGCCAGGGCGCGCGAGGACTCGTCGTCTGCTGCGGCTGCACCGGCCACGATCAGGCGCGGTCGCTCCGGCGGTGGAAGACGGCCCAGCGCGCGCAGCAGCGACCCGAGTCCTTTGCGCGGCGTCGGGCGCGACGCGAATAGCAGGGTCGGCTTTTCCGGCGGTGCATGGACGGCGCTCGCGAACGCCGCATCGGGGAGCGGCGGCGGCGTGATCGCCACCCTGGCCCGGTCGATTCCGTTCGCGGCGCACGTCGCGCGCATGTATTCGCTCGAGACGAGGACGCAGTCGGCGCGTGCGATCCGGTCGCGCACCGTTTCGCGCGCGGCGATCTCGCGGAACGACGACGGCCTCGGTCCGCGCACGCATCCGCGCGTCACCGTCGCAGCGCGGCACGCGCGTCCCATCGGAGCGCAGCACGTCGCGGAGAACTGCGGATAGACGCGATCGCCGGTCGGACAGAACGGCCGATGATCGTGAATGCGGGCGAGCCAGCGCGCGGGCGCGGCGCGAACCGCGTCGAGCACGCCGGTATCGAACACGCTGGCCGTTACGATCGCGTCCGGCCGGCAATCGCGCAGCACTTCCGCAACGGCGCGCGCGGCCTCGGCCGCCGGCGCCTGCGTTTCGTCAGCCCAAGCGATTGCCCGCGCTGCGACGCCGAAACCGTTGTTGCCGGCTACTTCACGCGCGAAGAGCGATACGGAAACGCCGGCCGCCGCCAGAGCCGGTAAGACCGTTTCCCAGTAGCGCTCCGCGCCGCCGGCGTCGCCAACTCGGTCGCAAAACACCGCCAAGTTTCGCACTCAAGCGACCTTGCCCAGTTTCGCTGAGAAGCGACTGGGAGTACAAGCAATCTTATCGTTGCTTAATGAGCAGTGCCAGCGGCGTTCGCACCGGAGTGCCCAGCGTGCCGTCTGCCGTGCGGACTTGCATCGCCGCATCGTCGCCGCTGGCGAGGATGACGGCGCGCTCCGCCGCATCGCTGCCGAAGATGTCGGGCTGTTCGCGCAGCGCGTGCGCGAGATCGGTCAGCGTGACCGCCGTCGTGCGCACGAGCAGGACGCGTTGGCCCGCATAGGCGAGCACGACGCGAGGAACCTCGGACGTGTCCTTGCCGAATCCGGGAAACGAACCGCCGGGAGCGATCACGAACGGTCCGACCGCGTTCGCGTCCGCTGCCGTCGCGCCGGCTGCGTCGGCCGGCGCCAGCGCCACACCGCTCGTTCGAGCAGTGATCGACGCTCCGGTCCCTTTCGTCACGGCGGCGGTGACGACGGCGTAGTCGAACGGCGATGCCGTGACCGCCGCGGCGAAGACGTCGGAAGCGAGGTTGGCCACGAGCGCGCACACGCGCTGGCCGTACACGGCGCCGGTGAACGCGACCACGCTGGCGCGTCCGATTCCTCCCGCCAGCGGCACGTCTTGACGAACGCACGTGAACGGGCCGGGATTCGCCGGGGGCGCGGTCTGTGCGACGGCGGATTGACCGGCGGCCAAGCTCAGCGCGATCGAGAGAACGGTAGAACGCATGTTCCCGGCAACGCAGCCGGAACGCCGTCGGTTCGTCACGCGCCGGAGTTTCCGACCGGCTGCAGCGGAGCAAAACGTACGTTCGCCTTGGCGACGTCCGCGACACGATCGATGTTGAGCGCGATCTGCGCGTGCGTGCTCCGCACCGCACCGACGCGCGCGCCGCCGAGCAGGCGCGCCGCGCGCGCTTCCGCGTCGGCGATTTCCAGGCGGCCGACGGCGAAGCGGGCCAGCATGTCCCAGCCGAACAGCGAAGCGAGGCGCAAAGGCGATTTGCGCGCGCCGCCGAGCGCGTCCAGGAACGTCGCCAATCGCGGCATGACGCGCGGACGCAGCGCGACGAGGCCGCCGCCGCAAAACCGCCCTTCTCGCATCCGGGCCCACGTGTGCGGAAACTCGGGATACGCGGCTTCGTGAAACGTGCGCTCGAGGCAGGCATACGCGACGTCGAGGTTTCGCGCCAGCACCGCGTCGACGAACTCGTCGACGGCGGGCGCGTCGAGGGCCGGCAGATCCGACGCGGCGACGATGACGAGCGCGTCTTCGGTAAAGCCTTGCATCCCGGACCGCAGGCTCTCGATCATCCGCGCGCCGTCGCCGCGCACTTCGCTCGCGCCGCAGAGCGCGGGGTGCGCCGCGGCGCTGGGCGGCGCGACGACGACGATGCGGTCGATCCGCGACGAGGCGCGCAGGCCTTCCACGGTGCGCGTGACGAGCGGCACGCCGCCGATCCGCACGAACGCTTTGTTAGGCGCGCCGGGCTCGAGCGCCGCGACCGCGTCCGGCGGGCCGCCCGCCAGCACGATCGCATCTAGCGCCATGCGGGCGTCTCCGCAAGCGGCACGACGTGCACCGCGGCGCCCTCGGACGGCCGCAGCGCGAGCGCGAGCGCGCGCGCGCCGCGTTCGTCGGGCGCGAGCGCGAAGCAGGCGCCGCCGGAACCGGAGAGCATCGGCCGCTCGGCACCCGCGTCGCGCAAGGCCGAGAGCGCCATGCGCACTTGAGGATATGCCCTCGCCACGACAGCTTCGAAGTCGTTGGTCATCGCCGCGACGACCGCACCGAAATCGCGTCGCTGCAGCGCCTCTCCGCAGCGCAGCGTCGCCGAACCCGCTCGCGGGCGCGTCGGCACCGGGGCGCCGTCGCGTTCGGCCGCGAGCGCGCCGTACGCCGGGCCGGTGGCGACGTGAACGGGCGGCACCAGGACGACGGCCCACCACGGCGGCGCGGAGCCGAGTGCCGTGACGCGTTCGCCGGTTCCCTCGACCAGCGCCGGTCCGTCGGCCAAGAAGAACGGCACGTCGGAGCCGAGCGCGCGCGCGTCGGCGATCCAATCGCGCGGGGCGACGGCGCCGAACGCTCCGCTCATCGCCGCGCGCAACACCGCGGCGGCGTTGCTCGAGCCGCCGCCGAGTCCCGCGCCGACCGGAATCACTTTGCGCAGCGTTACGGCGAAAGGCGCTCCGGCGAGCCCGGCCTGCGCGAACGCCCGCGGCACCAGGTTGTCGCTCTCGAGCGACGCCGGCTCGCACGCGAACGAAAACCGTTCGCTGGGCGCGAACGTCAGTTCGTCGTCGAGCGCGACCGGCACCATCACGCTGCGGAGCGCATGATAGCCGTCGGCACGCCGCCCCAGTATTTCGAGCGTGAGGTTGAGCTTGGCGGGCGCGTGCAACGTCACGTCGTGGC
Source organism: Vulcanimicrobiota bacterium (assembly GCA_028287525.1). GTDB lineage: Bacteria > Vulcanimicrobiota > Vulcanimicrobiia > Vulcanimicrobiales > Vulcanimicrobiaceae > Vulcanimicrobium. The sequence goes on from JAQBPM010000093.1 coordinate 15,662, forward strand.
AAGAGCCGTACAAGCGAGCGAGCCGTTTTTCACGCTGGCTTCGTTCGTCGCTCGTCGTCTCGTCCCCGGATGCAGGGAGGCCACGTGGTTCGCCCTCGGGTAGAGGAGGGACTCCGTGGGACCGACCTTCGATGCACAGCGAAACGAACTCAGCGCGTACGTCCTTCACGAGGAGCAGACGCCCTTTGGCCTGACGCTCGGCAACTTCAAGACCTTCGCGACCTCGACGCCCAAGGGCGGAATCCGCGGCTTGTGGGACGCGGACACCGACCAGATCATCTTCGGCACGCATCAGATCGCCTACCGGGCCGGCTCCGACGACACGCTCTTCCCGCATCAGATCACCCGCGAGTTTACCTTTCTGCCGTACGCGCAGATCGCCGAGTTCTCGATCGCGCGCGACCTGCACGTGACCGAAGCGTTCTACGTTCCGCACGGACCGAAGCACGATCGCGTCGTCTCGTTCGTCGTCGACGTCACGGTGCACAACGCAAGCGCCGCGCCGGCGAGGGTGCGCGTTTTCCCGTGGGCGCTGCTGATCGGTCAGCGGTTCTACGGCGAACCGGAGAAGCAGGTGCGCGCGAACGCGGGCTCGCGTTTCATCCGCTCGTTCGGCGAGGAGTCCGGTTGGGTGCGCTGGTGGGGCGGCTCGCGCGAACCCTCGGCGGTCGTGGTCGCGCTGCGCGAACAGACGCTGCTGCAGGCGATGATGGAAGGTACGTTCGGGGGAGGAGCGCACCTCGGCGAGATCACCCCGAATCTGGCGGAATTCGCGAGCCGCCGCATCTTCGGCGCATTCGAATATCAGCTCGACATCGCGCCGGGCGGCCGCGAATCGCTGCGCATCGCGGTCGTGTTCCACAAAGACGGCGACGACCGCTCGAAGCCGGTGCTCGAACAGCTCCTGAACGACCCCGACGCGCTGCCGGCGACCGAACGCTATTATGCCGAAAAGCTCGCCGATGCGCGCTTCCTCACGCCGGCGCCGCTGATCAACCGCGGCGTCGTTTGGGCGAAGTGCAACATGCTGCGGGTGATCAAGGAGTATCCGCAGGGCTGGGGTTCGACGAACTCTCCCCCCTCCGACATCCTGGTCTCGCGCGACACGTCGTGGTTCGTCCACGGCTACGACTACTTCTTACCGCAGTTCTCGCGCGATGCGATCGAATTGTTCAACCGCAACCTCGAGCCCAGCGGTCAGGTGGTCGAGTATGTGCGCGGCGTCAACGGCTACAAGACGACGTACGACCTCAACGTCAACGATGACACGCCGCTGCACATCATCGCGATCTTCCACCACTACAACGCGACGCTCGACGACGAATGGCTGCGCGGCATCTTCCCGCTCGTCGCGAAAATCGCCGACTACATGCTCACGCAGCGCGATGCGCACGGACTGCTGTTCTGCCGCGCCGGCGGCCTCGACATGTTCGGCATCACGTCGTGGCGCAACATCATCCCGCTCTACAATCTCGACGGCGCGGTCACCGAGATCAACGCCGAAGCGTACTTCGCGCTCGAAGCGTCGGCGCGGCTGGCGGCCGTCGTCGACGACCGGGATGCGTGGGAGAAGTACTCCCGCGAAGCGTCGGCGCTGCGCGCCGCGATGCTGGCGAAACTCTTCAATGCGGATGCCTCGGCGTTCGTGCTCAACTACGACACCGACGGCAACTATCAGGACAACTTCACGGCCGACGAAGTCTTTCCGGTGCTCTTCGAGGTTGCCGAGCCGGCGGTGCGCAAGGCGATCCTCAAACGCCTCATGGAGCCCGACTTCATCACGCCGGTCGGTTTGCGCACGATCTCGACGGCGGACTCCTGGTACTTCCCATCGCACGGTTTCGGGCTGCTCGGCGGCGTGTGGCCCGATCTCACGCTCTGGTTTGCGGTCGCGCTGGCGCGCAACGGCGCGCCCAGCGAGGCGGCGCACTGGCTCGAGGCGATCTACGAGTCGATGGAAGGCGGCGCGTCACGCAACACCGTGCCGGGCCAGTTCGGCGAATGGTTCGACGGCGGCTCGCTGACGAACCGTGGGATGTACCTCTCGCCGTGGACCGGCGCCAAGTACCTCTGGGCCGTCGCGGAGACCGTCTGCGGGCTGGACGGTTATCGCACCAGCGGCCGCCCGCACATCGCGCCGCTGCTGCCGCCCGACTGGACCTACGCCGCCGCGGTGCGCGTCCATTGGGGCGGCCGGCGCCACTCCTACGTCATCGACGCCGAACGCAAGATCGTCGTCGGTGACATGGACTTCGCCTCGGCCGACGAGCCGTACGTGGTCTACTACGCCGGCCGCGACGTCAGCGACGAGGTCCGCACCTCGCCGGTCGAGGTCGGAGCGGTCGCCTTCGAGGACGCGCACGGCGCCGTGCGCATCTACGTCTGCAACGACCGGGAACGCCCCCGCGACGTCGTCCTGCAGTTCCGCGACGAGACCTACCGGCGCCGCGTCGAAGCTGCCCGGATGATCGAGATCCGCATCGGCGAGCCGGTGCTGATCGACGCCATGGCCACCCACGAAGCCCGAGAGGCCGCCGCTCCCGTCTGATGCAAGTCCAATTCTGTGCCTAGCCGCCGTCCGGGACTCTCCGTGCTCATGGTCGCCGGCGCGCTCGTTCTGCTCGTCTCGATCCTCGTCGGCCAAAAGCTCGGCGACCGGGTCCTCCTGCAGACGGAGAAGCGCGTCCCGATCGTAGACGCGGGCGTGACCCCCGTCCCCACTGCCGATGCCTCCGACCGCACCTTCCTCAAAAACTGGAAGCGGCTGCAGGTCGTCGCCGTCGCGACCGATCCGGCGTTTCCGGACCCGCGCGTCACCCGGCCGCCGACTCCCCGCCCGACCCCCACGCCGACGCCGCACACTCCCGTGCCGGAGCCGACGATCCGGGCGATCTACACCTCGCCGCCGCTGGCGATTCCGCTCGCCTCGCACGACCCGAACGCCATCGAGACCGAGCCGCCCCTCGTTCCGCCCGCTACGCCCCCGTAGGAGGTCCCCGGCGTCTCCATTGTACGCATTGCCGCAGGTCCTTTTGAGGAGGACAATATGGTAATGAACGGCGACGGACGGCAAACCGGGACGGATACGGTCAAGCGCGGGCTCGCGCAGATGCTCAAGGGCGGCGTCATCATGGACGTCGTCACCCCGGAACAGGCGAAGATTGCTGAAGAAGCCGGCGCGGTGGCGGTGATGGCGCTCGAGCGCATCCCGGCCGACATTCGCGCCGACGGCGGCGTCGCGCGGATGAGCCATCCCGCCCTGATCGAGCGGATCATGAAGGCCGTCACCGTTCCGGTGATGGCGAAAGTGCGCATCGGACATCTGGGCGAGGCGCGCCAACTGCAGTCGCTCGGCGTCGACTACATCGACGAGTCCGAAGTGCTCACCCCGGCCGACGACAAGTACCATCTCGACAAACACGCGTACACAGTGCCGTTCGTGTGCGGCGCGCGGGATCTCGGCGAAGCGTTGCGGCGCATCGCTGAAGGCGCCGCGATGATCCGCAGCAAGGGCGAAGCAGGCTCCGGCAACATCGTCGAGGCGGTGCGGCACATGCGCGCGATTCGCGACGGCATCGCCGAGCTCTCGGTACTGCCGAAGGAAGAGCTCGTGGCGCGCGCGCGGGATCTGGGCGCACCGCTCGAACTCGTTCGCGAGGTCGCGGCGAACGCGAAGCTCCCGGTCGTTCTCTTCTGCGCCGGCGGCGTGTCGACGCCGGCCGACGCCGCGTTGATGATGGAACTCGGCGCCGAAGGGATCTTCGTGGGCAGCGGCATCTTCAAGTCGACGAACCCGGCCGCGTTCGCGCGCGCGATCGTCGACGCGACGACGCACTGGCAGAATCCCGACGTCGTGCTCAAAGCGCATTCGTCGATCCCCGAAGAGGCCAAGGCGATGGAGGGACTCGACATCCGTCAGCTTGCCGACCACCAGCTGATGGCGTCGCGCGGGGTCTGATGCCGGAGCCCATGGTGGGCGTGCTCGCGCTGCAGGGTGACGTACTCGAACACGTCGCGGCATTGCAGCGCGCCGGGGCGCGCACGCGTGAAGTGCGCACGCCGGGCGATCTCGCTACAGTCGATGCGCTCGTAGTGCCGGGCGGCGAGTCGACGACGGTGATTCGGCTGCTCGAACGCTTCGGTCTGACGGCCCGCGTGAAGCAGCGCGTGCGCGAAGGGATGCCGTTCTGGGGCACGTGCATGGGGCTGATCGTTGCCGCGCATGACGTCGCGGATCTCGAGCAGCCCACGCTCGACCTCATCGACGTGACCGTGCGGCGCAACGCGTTCGGCCGCCAAGTCGACTCGGCTGAGATCCCGCTCGCGATTCCGGCGCTCGGCGACGTGCCGTTTCCGGCGATTTTCATTCGCGCGCCGTGGATCGAGCGCACCGGTCCGAACGTCGAGCTGCTCGCCGAGCGCGACGGTCACGGCGTGATGGTGCGCGAACGCAACGTCCTCGGCACGTCGTTCCATCCGGAGTTGACCGGCGACGACCGCGTGCATGCGTACTTTCTGCAGATGGTGGACGGCGCGCGCGCGAATTCCGCAGCCTGACCAGGAGTAGCACGGATCATCGGAGCAAGCGGGCTCCGTCGCGGCGCATTCCTGGCGGTTCATCCGGGTCGGCGGTAACTGCCTCGTCCAGTCCGTCTGAACGAGGTCTGGGCGCCCCTCCAGCGCAACGGCCACCCTCCAGCCGACGTCGGCGCCTAACCCGGGTCGGAGCCGTTCTCGCCGCGGACGAGGTGAACGCCGGGCGAGGAAGCGAATCCTCCAAAATGCCGTGCGGCGCGCTTGCCCCGAGGCTCAGGCCAGCCGAGTGGAACGACTCTCGCAGTCCGTTCCGCTGCGTCCCCATGTCATCATCGATCGGAAGCGAGGCCGCCCATGCGCCTCGCTTCTTGCGTTCTGCGGCCCTTTGCGACCCCGCCCCGAGCCCCCGACGGGAGAGATCGTGAACGACGTCCTGGTGCTGAACTTCACCTACGAGGCGCTCAACATCACCTCGTTCCAGCGCGCGGTGAAGCTGCTGTTCTCGGGCAAGGCCGAGATCGTCCATCGGCGCGACGAGATCATCAAGTCGACCAGCTACCAGATGAAGCTGCCGTCGATCATTCGGATGCTGTATTACATCAGGCGGCCGATGCAGAAGGTCGCGCTCACCAAGAAGAACGTGCTGCTGCGCGACGACTACACCTGTCAGTACTGCAACCTCAAAGGCGAGCGGATGATGACGGTGGATCACGTTTTGCCGAAGAGCAAAGGCGGCCCGTCGACCTGGGAGAACCTCGTCTGCGCGTGCATGCGGTGCAACAACCGCAAGAACAACCGCACGCCCGAGCACGCCAACATGAAGCTCAAGCGCAAGCCGAAGGCGCCGAAGTACATCCCGTGGATCCGCGTCAAGCGCAACACGCTGCCCGGCGAGTGGCACCAGTTCCTGTTCCTGTACAACGTGTCGATCGAGGAGAAGATCGAAGCCTGATGGCGCCCTGAAGGCATGGAAGCCTACATCACCGTGACGGATGCGTCGGGACGCGTTCTGCTCCGCCGTCCCGCGACATCCGAGGAGATCGCCGAAGCGCTGCGCGCCGCCGACGATGCCGAGCAGTCGGCGCGCGCGACGCTCGCGCAGATTGCCGAAGAGCGCGGCCTGCTGAGCGCGCAGAACGCCGGCACCATCCGATGATTCGCCGGATCGAGCGTCCGCCGTCGTTTCCGCCGCGGCGGCTCGGCATCTCGCGGCGCAATCAGCGGCTCGAGCCGGTGGTCGAGGATTTCGCGTTTCCGGAATTGGCGCTGCGCTATTCGAACGGTTTCGTCACCGTCGAGATCACGCACGACGCGGTCGACGCGTACGTCGAGGAACACGGTGACGTCCCGCTCCCGGTATACGTCGATCCGCAGAACGGCGACCGCCGGACGTTCGATCAGAAATCGCGCGTGCGCGTCGTCTACG
>JAQBPM010000095.1 GCA_028287525.1 Vulcanimicrobiota bacterium
GGGCAAGCTCGACGACCTCGATCTCCGCTCGCCCGCACGACGGGCAAGCGGTGATGTCGAACCCCTTCTCCCGCAGGCCGAGGGCCTTGAGGATCCCCCAGGCGACCGGGACTTCTTCGACCGGATCAGCCGCCAGCGAGACCCGCAGCGTGTCGCCGATCCCCTCGAACAGTAGAACGCCCATCCCGATCGACGACTTGATCGTCCCCTCACGCGGGAGGCCGGCCTCGGTGACGCCGAGGTGGAGGGCGTAGGGGGTGCCACGCTCGTCGAGCTGCTTGGCGAGCAGGCGGTATGAGTAGATCGTCGTGACCGAGTCGTGCGCCTTGACCGAGATGATGATGTCGGTGTGGCCGAGGTCCTCGAGGATCTCGACGTGCCGCAGGGCCGAGGCAGCCAGCGCCTCGGACGTGTGGCCGAGCTTCTCCTCGAGGTCGCGCGCCAGCGAGCCCATGTTGACCCCGATGCGGATCGGGGTGCCACGTTCCAGGGCGAGCTTGACGACCTCGCGGGTCTTGACCGGATCGGTGATGTTGCCGGGGTTGAGGCGCAGCTTGGCCACGCCGGCCTCGATCGCCGCGAGGGCCATCTTGTGGTCGAAGTGGACGTCGGCGACGATGGGCACCGGCGAGCGGGCGACGATCGCCGGCAGACCCGCGGCGTCGCGCACGTCCTGGCAGGTCACCCGGACGACTTCGCAGCCGGCCATCGCGAGGCCGTACACCTGCTCGAGCGTCTTGTCGACGTCGGCCGTGTCGGTGGTGGTCATCGACTGCACCACGATGGGGTGGTCACCGCCGATCCAGACCTTCTTCGCGTCTTTCGACCAGTCGGACTTGTTCTCGAGGAGAACGGCCTTCGTCTTGCGTCGCAGGCGAATCATCGTGCTTAGTCTACCAGACGAGCCTTAGAACGCGGGCTTGCCGGAGAACATCGCCGCTACGTCGTGATACGAAACGGCGATCATCAGCACGATCAGCACGGCGAAGCCGCCGACGTGCACGAGCGCTTCCTTCTCGGCCGGAACCGGACGGCCGCGCAGCATCTCGACCAGGATGAACACGCCGCGGCCGCCGTCGAGCGCGGGGATCGGCAGCAGATTGAAGATGCCGAGCGAGATCGAGATCAACGCCGCGAACGACACGAAGATGTAGGCGCCGAAGCGCTGGGCCTGGGCGGACGCCTGCGCCATGCCGATCGGGCCGCGCACCTGCCCGGCGACGTCCTTCGGATGCGTGACCAGCGCGCCGAGCGCGCCGAGCGTCGAGGTCGTGACGAATGCGAACTGGCGGCCCGAGTACTCCAGCGCCTTGACCACGCCGACGCGCTCGGGCGGCGGCAGCGGCTGGAAGCCGAGCCGGCCTTCCATCTTGCCGGTCACCGGGTTCTTGCTCGCGATCGGCGTGATGTCGATCGTGCGCCGAACCCCGTTGTGATCGTACTCGACGTGGAGCCGCTTGCCGGCCGACGCGTGAATGAACTCGACCAGGGCGTTGCCGTCGGGCATCGCACGGCCGTTGATCGCAACGATGGTGTCGCCGGCCTGCAGGCCCGCGTTGGCTGCCGGCATGCCGGGGACGACTTCGGCGATCATCGTCGTCGCGGTGCTCCCGACGACGCCGAAGGCCAGCGCCCCGGCGAACAGGAGCGCGAAGGCCAGGATGAAGTTCATGATGGGGCCGGCGAGCACGATCGCCAGCCGCTGCAGCGGCGACTTGGCCTGGAAATTATCGGCGTCGTACTCGTGGCCGTCGCGGAACGCGCGCTGCTGCTCGGCCTCGGTCGATTGCCCGTCCTCGCCCTTCATCTGGCAGTAGCCGCCGATCGGGAAGGCGTTGAGACGGTAGACCGTGCCGCTGCGCTTCGACGTCCACTTCGCGAGCGTCGGGCCCATGCCCAGCGCGAAGTCCGTCACCCGTACGCCGTTGAGGCGGGCCACGATAAAGTGGCCGTACTCGTGGAGCACCACGAGCACCGAGAGGGTCACCAGGAAGAGAAGAATGCTTTGCGGGCTCATGGTCTCCGTGACGGTTCTGCGACCCGTTGGTCGACGAACGAGCGGGCGGCTTCCCGAGCCGCGCGATCTGCGTCGCGCACGGCGTCGAGACTGAGTTGATATCTACCGACCCGGGCGAGGGTGGTTTCGATGCAGGCGGAGATGTCGCCAAACCGCAGTTCGCCCGCCACGAAGGCTTGGACGGCGATCTCGTTGGCGGCCGAGACCACGGCCGGGGCGGTGCCGCCGCGAGCGAGCGCCTCGTAGGCGAGCCGCAAGCAAGGGAACCGCTCCAGGTCGGGGCGCTGGAAGGTCAACGTAGCCGAGGCCGCGCCGGTTTCGCCGCCCAGCGCCGCGAGCGGGTCGCTGAACGGCCGGTCGGCGAGCCGGTCCGGGTAGGCCAGTGCGTACCCGATCGGGAGCCGCATGTCCGGCGGCGCGAGCTGCGCCACCACGTTGCCGTCGGTGAACACGACGAAGCCATGCGCGACCGAAGTGCGGTGCACGACGACGTGGACGCGATCGCCCGGAATCCCGAACAGCCGCGACGCCTCGATGACCTCGAGGCCCTTGTTCATCATCGTCGCCGAATCGACGGTGTTCTTCACGCCCATCTGCCAGGTCGGATGCGCGAGCGCCTCGGCGAGGGTGGCGTCGGCCATCTCCTCGCGCGTGCGCTCCCAGAACGGGCCGCCCGACGCGGTGAGCACGATCGCCGCAACCTGCTCCGGCGGCGCACCCTGCACGCACTGGAAGATCGCGGAGTGTTCGCTGTCGACGGGCAGCAGGCGCGAGCCGCTGCGCGCGGCGTGAGCGACGAGCAATTCACCCGCGGCGACGATCAGTTCTTTGTTCGCAACCGCGATGTCGATGCCGCGATCGACCGCCGCGAAGACCGCGTCGAACGCGACCGCGCCGTCGGTCGCCGCCAGCACCAGATCCGCGCCGCTCTCGCACGCGACGTCGTACAGCCCGCGCGCACCATCGCGCGCATCGGCGACGACCCGCGGCCGAAACTGCGCAGCCTGCCGCGCGAGCAATTCCACGTTGCGCCCCGCCGCCAGCCCAACCACCTCGAACCGCTCCGGATGCCGCGCGATCACATCGAGCGCCTGCGTCCCAATGCTCCCGGTACTCCCGAGAATCGCAATCTTTCTCATGACGTCAGCCGGTTCTGGGAGATGACGCCGATGAGGTAGAGGGCGAAGTAGAAGGCGATGCCGCCGAAGATGTACGAGTCGAAGCGGTCGAGGACGCCGCCGTGACCGGCGATCAGGGAGCCCGCGTCCTTCACCTTCGCGTCGCGCTTGAGCGCGCTCTCGACTAGATCGCCGGCCTGCGCCGCCAGCGACGTGATCGCCGCGACGATGACGCCCTGCCACCACGCGACGTGCAGCCACGGGATCAGCGCGATCGCCGATCCGACGACCAGCGCGGCGACGAATCCGCCGATCGCGCCTTCGACTGTCTTCTCCGGCGAGAGGCGGGTCAGCCGATGGCGGCCGAACGCGCTGCCGATCAGCATCGCGAAGATGTCGGTGAACGCAATGATGAGGATGACGAGGACGGTCCACGTCGCGCCGTCGTGCAGCGCACGGATCGCGATGAAGTACGTCAGCAGCTTGCCGATGTACAGCACGCCGAGCAGCGTGTAGCCGCTGCGCGCGAAGTACCCGCTCTCCGCGGTGAACGTCGCCGTT
>JAQBPM010000109.1 GCA_028287525.1 Vulcanimicrobiota bacterium
TCCGACTCGACGGTGACGAGCACGCTGCCCTGCGAGACTTTGTCGCCGATCTTCACGCGGACGTCTTTGACGACGCCCGCGGCGGAGGCGGGGACTTCCATCGTCGCTTTGTCGGACTCCAGCGTGACGAGCGGCGCGTCTTTGGCGATCGTCTCGCCCGGGCGCACCAGCACTTCGATGACGGGGATCTGGTCGAAGCCACCCAGATCCGGGACGGTAAGTTCGATCTGCGCCATGAGCTGCCGCTAGACCGTCGTCGGCTCGGGCTTAGCGGGATCGAGTCCGTACTTCGCGATCGCTTCGGCGACGATGCCGCGTTCGATCGTGCCGTCGGCCGCCAGCGCGTTCAGCGCCGCGAGCGCGACCCACCGCCGGTCGACCTCGAAGAACGAGCGCAGCTGTTTGCGTGTGTCGCTGCGGCCGTAGCCGTCGGTGCCGAGCGCGTGGAATTGGCGCGCGCCGACGAACGGCCGAATCTGTTCGGCAAACGTTTTCACATAGTCCGTCGCGACGACCACCGGCCCGGCGTGCCCTTCGAGCTGCGCGCGCACGTACGGCACGCGCGGTTCGTCCTTCGGGTGCAGCAGGTTCCAGCGCACCGCGGATTCGCCGTCACGGTGGAGCAGGGTGAGGCTCGTCGTGCTCCAGATGTCGGAGACGACGCCCCAGTCGTCGCGCAGGAGCTCGGCGCCCGCGATTACTTCGCGCAGGATCGCGCCGCTGCCCATCAGCTGCACGCGCGGCTGCCCCTTGGCTTGCCGGCCGCCGTCGCGCAGCAGGTACATGCCGCGCAGGATGCCGTCCTCGGCTCCGGCCGGCATCGCCGGATGCTGGTAGTTCTCGTTGAGCAGCGAGATGTAGTAGTAGACGTCTTCCTGTTCGCCGAGCATCCGGCGCACGCCGTCCTGCACGATCGTCGCGACCTCGTACGCGAACGTCGGATCGTACGGCTGACAGTTCGGAATCGCGGCAGCGAAGAGATGCGCGTGGCCGTCTTCGTGCTGCAAGCCTTCACCGTTGAGCGTCGTGCGGCCGGACGTCCCGCCGAGCAGGAAGCCGCGCGTGCGCATGTCGCCGGCGGCCCACGCGAAATCGCCGATCCGCTGGAAGCCGAACATCGAGTAGAAGATGTAGAACGGCAGCGTCTGCACGCCGTGCGTCGAGTACGCGGTTCCGGAGGCGATCCACGAGCACATCGCGCCGGCTTCGTTGATCCCCTCCTGGAGAATCTGACCGGCCTTGTCCTCGCGATACCACATCAGCTGGTCGGCGTCTTGCGGCCGGTAGAGCTGACCTTCGGTTGCGTAGATGCCGAGCTGGCGGAACATCCCTTCCATGCCGAACGTGCGCGATTCGTCGGCGACGATCGGCACGACGCGCGGCCCGACCGTCTTGTCGCGCAAGATGGTGGAGAGCGTGCGCACGAACGCCATCGTCGTCGAGATCTCACGCTCGCCGCTCGATTCGTGCAGCGCGGAGAACGCGGCGCGTTCGGGTACCGCGAGCGGCGCTTCGACGTTGCGCCGGCGCGTCGGAACCGAACCCAATTTGGCGACGCGGTCGCGCAGGTACTCCGCTTCGCGGCTGTCCGGCGCGGGCTTGATCAGGGGAACCTTCTCGAGGTCGGCGTCGGAGATCGGAATCGAGAACCGGTCGCGGAAGAAGCGCAGCTGCTCGACCATCAGTTTCTTCTGCTGGTGGGCGATGTTCATCCCTTCGCCGGCCGAGCCCATGCCGTAACCCTTGATGGTCTTCGCCAGGATCACCGTCGGCGCGCCCTTGTGCTCGATCGCGGCCTTGTAGGCGGCGTACACTTTATGCGGATCGTGGCCGCCGCGATTGAGCGCCCACACCTCGTCGTCGGTCATGTGCTCGACCAGCTTGCGCGTCTCCGGATAGCGCCCGAAGAAGTGCTCGCGCACGTACGCGCCGTCGCGCGACTTGTAGGTCTGGTAGTCGCCGTCGAGCGTCTCGCCCATCAGCTTGACCAGCATGCCGGTGTGGTCGGCGGCGAGGAGCGGATCCCAGCGCGAGCCCCAGATGACCTTGATGACGTTCCAGCCGGCGCCGCGGAAGATCCCCTCGAGCTCCTGGATGACCTTGCCGTTGCCGCGCACCGGACCGTCAAGCCGCTGCAGGTTGCAGTTGACGACGAAGATCAGGTTGTCGAGTTTCTCGCGCGAGGCGAGCGAAAGTCCGGCGAGCGTCTCCGGCTCGTCGATTTCGCCGTCGCCGACGAAGCTCCACACCTTGCGATCCTGCGCGTCGATGAACCCTCGGTCGCGGAGGTAGCGCATGTAGCGCGCCTGGTACACCGACTGCAGCGGCCCCAGACCCATCGACACCGTCGCGAACTGCCAGAAGTCCGGCATCAGCCACGGATGCGGATACGACGGGATTCCCTTGCCGTCGACTTCGCGGCGGAAGTTCTCGAGCTGCTCTTCGCTGATGCGGCCTTCGAGGAACGCGCGGGCGTAGATCCCGGGCGACGAATGACCCTGGAAGTAGACGAGGTCGCCGGCGTTCGCCTGCGACGGGCCGCGCCAGAAATGGTTGAAGCCGATGTCGTAGAGCGTCGCCGCGGACGAGAACGTCGCGACGTGGCCGCCGAGCTCGCTGTTGTCCTTGTTCGCGCGCACCACCATCGCCATCGCGTTCCAGCGGATGTAGTGCCGCAGGCGTTCTTCGATGTCGTGGTCACCGGGAAACGGCGCCTGCTGATCGACGGGGATCGTGTTCACGTACGGCGTCGTCTGCGCGGCCGGCGTGCGGACGCCGCGGGTCGCGGCGCGCTCGACGATCGCTCGTACCAGCTCGCTCGCACGGCCTGGCCCCTCGTGCTCGATGACGCCGTCGAGGGCGTCGAGCCACTCGCGGGTCTCCTGCGGGTCCGGCTGTGCGGCTGATGTGCCGGAAGCACCGTTGGTGGCGGGAAGAGCGGACGTGTCGATCATGGCGACCTTCGCGAACGAGAAGTGGCGTACGGCGTCATTCTAACCCGCACGCTTTCATGCGCACTCCGCCAATCGGGGCCAATACCCATCCAATTCCAAGCTATCCAAGCGCGAAGGCGGGATTGGACCGGGCCGCTTCGCGAATGGACGGTACATGCGGACGGGATGGTCCGAGTTGGCGATCGCCCTCGACCGGGCGAGCATCGTGCCGGTCTACCGGCAGATCTACGAGCGGCTCCGGGAGCAAATTCTGGTCGGCGCGCTCCCCGAGGAGACGCGCCTGCCGCCGGAGCGCGCGCTGGCCGGCCGGCTCGGCGTGAACCGCTCGACGGTCGTGCACGCCTACCGTGACCTCGCCGCGGACGGATTGATCGAGCAGCGCGTCGGATCGGGTTCGCGCGTCGCGTCGACGCTGCGCGGCGGGCAGCCGGATCGCTCGGCCGCTGTTCCGTGGTGGGTCACCCTGCCGCCGTGGCGCGTGGGGCAGTTCCCGGCGGTGCTGGGCGAGCTCGCCGCGAGCGGGCACGGCGACGTGATCGGCTTCGTCCAAGGCGTTCCGCCCGCCGAACCGTCGCCGCTCGAGGATCTCTCGCGCTCCTTCGCGCGGGTCGGCGGCGACGTCAACTTCGTGCTGACCTACGGCGACAGCGAAGGCTACGCGCCCTTGCGCGAGGCGATCGCGGCCCGCATGCGCGCGCGCGGCTGCGCGGTGGATCCGCGCGACGTTCTCGTGCTCACGGGCTCCACCCAAGGCATCACGCTGGTGGCCCAGTCGCTCGCAGAACCCGGCGACGAGATCGTCGTCGAGGCGCCGACGTATCCGGGCGCGCTGCAGATCTTCCAGATCGCCGGGCTGCGCGCGATCACCGTCCCGGTCGACGAAGGGGGGATGCGCGTCGATCACATCGAGGCGATCCTGCGCACGCGGCGCCCGCGCTTCATCTACACGATGCCGGCCATTCACAACCCGACCGGGGTGACCATGAACGCGGACCGGCGCGACCGCCTGGTCATGCTGGCGAAGCGGTTCGGCGTGCCGGTCGTCGAGGACGATCCGTACGGGGAGCTCGTCAATCCCGGCGCATCGCCGCTGCTCGCGCGCGACGCGGAGTACGTGATCTATCTCTCGTCGTTCTCCAAGACGATCGCGCCGTCTCTGCGCCTCGGCTGGCTGGTCGCGCCGCGCACGATCTACGAACGGCTGCTGCTGCGCAAGCAGTCGTTCGACATGGCCTCGTCGATGTACATCCAGGCGGGCGTGCGTGATTATCTCGAATCGGGCTACGATCCGCACGTTGCGGCGCTGCGCACGGAGTTGAAGGAGCGGCGCTCGATCGCGTTCGCCGCGATCGAGCGCTATTGGCCGCCCCAGCTGCGCGCCGCAAAGGGCGGTGACGGCTACTATCTCTGGGCGACGGCTCCGCGCGACCTGCGGGCCCGCGCGCTGCTGACCGCGTCGGAGCGGCACGGAGCGTCGTTCATGTTCGGCGAGGCGTTCTTCGCGCAGTCGGGCGGCGACCACAACTTCCGGCTCGCGCTCACGCCGGTTCCGCGGTCGTCGATCGAAGAGGGGATCCGCCGCATCGGGGAGGCCGCGCGCTGACCCGTCGAGCAAACGCGTTTCCGTCGGCGGTACTGCTCGCGTGGTATGCGCGGCAGGGCCGTGTGCATCTGCCGTGGCGCACGACGCGCGATCCATACCGGATTCTGGTCAGCGAGACGATGCTGCAGCAGACGCAAGTCGAGCGGGTGATCCCGCTTTACGAAGCATTCGTCGCGCGGTTCCCGACCTTCGACGCGCTCGCGGCGGCCGAAGCGGGAGACGTCGTGCGCGCGTGGCGCGGGTTGGGCTACAACAGCCGCGCCGTGCGCCTGCACGCGCTCGCGAACGCGGTCGTCGCGCATCACGGCGGCGCCTTGCCGCGGGAAACCGCCCAGCTGCGCGCGCTGCCCGGGATCGGTGCGTACACCGCCGCGGCGGTGCGCGCGTTCGCGTTCGACCTCGACGATGCGGCGGTCGACGTCAACGTGCGCCGCGTGATCCATCGGGTCGCCTTCGGCATCGAGCATCCGCTCCGCGCGGCGGACGGGACGCTGGACACGTTGGCGATCGCGGCGATACCGCGCGGCGCGGGGCACGATTGGAACTCCGCCATGATGGATCTCGGCGCGACGCTGTGCACCGCCCGCGCCCCGAAGTGCCTCGTCTGTCCGCTGCGCGACGCCTGCGTTGCTGCGCCGGTCGACCGCGCGCAGCTCGCCGAGCGCGCACGTGCGAACGCACCGACGGCGGCGCCGCAAGGAAAACTTCCGTTCGAGCGCACGGCGCGTTTCCTGCGCGGACGCGTCGTCGACCGGCTGCGCGATCTCGTGCCCGGAGAAGCGATCGCGATCGACGCGCTGCAGCAGGACCTTGCTCGCATCGTTCCGGCCGACCGCTTGCACGAAATTCCCAGAATTCTCGATGCGCTCGAACGTGATGCCATCGTACTGCGAATCGACGAATGCGTTCGGCTCCGCTGACTCCTGAGCGCAGCGTACGTTTCATACGATTCGTACGACGCTCGGTTAGAAAACGCGCGTAATGCGTTTACCGCCCTTGCCTCGGGGTAGGAGTTCGGGGGTTCGCTCCACTCCTCTCCAGCACAGGGAACCAATCAATGACGCTACCGCGCATCGCCGCATGTTTCACCATACCAGCCGCGCTCTTGCTCTCAGCCTGCGGAGGCGGGTCGTCTTCGCCGTTCGTCAACAATGCGACGCAAGGCACGGCGCAGGTGCGCTTCGTGCAGGCCGACCCGAAGTTCGGCCCCTTGGATATCTACTTCTTCCAAAGCGCAGGCAGCCAGACCACGACCCCGGCCTTTTCGAGTCTCGCGTTCGGTGAAGCGAGCGACTATCAGCCGCAGACGGCCGTTCCCAACACGCTCGTCGCTCGCACTGCGGGCTCCGCGTCATCAGGCCCCGGCGTGACGGCTTGCAACCTGCCGCCGCTCACGAACGCGAACTACTCGATCGTGATTGCGGACCAGAACGGCGCGCCGAACTGCATGGTGTTCCAGGATCAGAACTACAGCACGACGCTGCAATACCGCATGCACTACGCGGCTTCGCTTTACGCCGCGAACTCGACGTTCGCCAGCGTCTCGTACGGAGTCGGCACGACTCCGGCGGCGTTCACGGTGCAGGGAACGAGCGGGCTCGGCGGCTTCGTCGGGACGGCGAATCCCATCACGCAATCCGGGAGCACCGGCAACGTCGCACTCGCGAGCGGCACCGTGTTCGGCGTGGGTCCGACCGCCGCGATAGGAGCGACCGCGACGGACCTGACGTCGCTGAATGCGGCGTCGATCTTCGCGCCGGGCTCGCTGACGGAACCCGACACGGCCGGAACCTTGCCGTTCTCGACCTACGCCGGCGTCTCACTCTACGCGATCGATTGCACCAGCACGATCGCCGGCACGCCCACGCCGATCGTGTGCAGGAGCGGGCTGGCGCTGATCGGTGTCTTCGACACGAAGTAACGCTCCGACGTAAAAACGCGAACGAGAAAAGAAGAGGCGCGTCCGGTTTCCCGGGCGCGCCTTTTCAGGTTTGGAATAATGACGAAATTCGGATTCTAAAAAATCGGGGACGAACTACTTCTTTTTCTTCGCGGGTTTCTTCTTCGCAGCTTTCTTCTTAGCAGCCATGTTTCTTCACCCCCCATCCTAGTCAGATTCGGCTCGACCCTTGAGGGCCGAGGCAGTTCACCAACGTTGTTGGTAAGCGGCGGGGTTCCATTCCCGAAGCTGTGCTCCTGCTGGGAATCGTAAACCTCACGCACGGTTTTGGGGCGGCCGCCTCAGCCGAACCAGGCCGGGAGGTCGGCGTAGCGCTCTTCTTTCCACGGATCGCCGTCGTTGTTGTAGCCGCGGACCTCCCAGAAGCCCTTCTGGTCCGTATCGCGGAACTCGATCCCGTTCAGCCACTTAGAACTCTTCCAGAAATACTTCTTCGGCACGAGCATCCGGACCGGTCCGCCGTGGATCGGCTCGATCGGCTGCCCGTCGAACTCGTACGCCACGAGCACGTCGTCGTCGAGCAACACCGAGAGCGGCAGGTTCGTCGTGTAGTCGTTGTCCGCGTGCTGGACGACGAACTTCGCGTTGGGAAGCGGCTGCGCGCGCTCCACCAGCGTCGAGAACTTGACCCCGACCCAGTACGTGTTCCGTTTCGACCACCGCGTGACGCAGTGAATGTCGCCGCGAAATTCGGCGGCGGGCAGGGACCGAAGGTCCTCCCAGCTCAGGTCGATGGGGTTGGCAACCGCTCCGAAAATCCGCAGCCGCCACGCGGCCGGATCGATGTTCGGGACGTCGCCGACGTGCAGGACCGGAAACCCGTCGGTCACCGTCTGACCGGGCGGAACGGCAGGATCCTTCTGCTTGAGAAACGGCATAGCGCCTCCCGCTTCGACGCCGGCCGAAAAAGTCTCGCTCGCATCGGCGCGAAGGATGCATCCGATGGCGATCCCGTTCCCCAAGCGCAAGGTCTCGCGCGCGGTCGCGCTCGAGGAGCTGGCGATCCTCGAACAGACGTATCCGAACGCGGTAACGGCGTTGCAGTACGGCAACCCGTTCGAGCTCCTGATCGCGGTGATCCTCAGCGCGCAGTGCACCGATGCGCGCGTCAACCTCACCACGCCGCACCTCTTCGCGCAGTATCCCGACGCCGAGTCGCTGGCGCGCGCCGATCAAGCCGACGTCGAACGGATCATCAAGTCGTGCGGCTTCTTCCGCGCGAAGGCGAAGAACATCATCGCCGCCGCGCAAGGGCTGGTCGCCGAACACGACGGCGCGGTGCCGGGCGATCGAGCGGCGCTCGAAGCGCTTCCCGGCGTCGGCCGCAAGACCGCCAACGTCGTGCTGTCGGTCGTGTTCGCCGAAGCCGCGTTCGCCGTCGACACGCACGTCTTCCGCGTCTCACACCGCTTGGGGCTGACGCTGGCGACGACGCCGCGCGGCGTCGAGGAGGACGTCACCAAACTCGTGCCGCGCGAAAAATGGCGCCACGCGCACCATTGGCTGATCCTGCACGGCCGCGAAATCTGCAAAGCCCCGATCCCGCTGTGCGCGCGATGCCCGGTCGTGATGTGCCCCTCGCGCGCGATCGTGGCCCGAGCTGCGAAGGAGAAGCTCTCGTTGCGCGCCGCCACAATGTCATCCCGAGCTCGTCGAGGGACCCTCGTGTCACGCTGAGCGAAGTCGAAGCGTGACCCCGAATCGCGGCTAATGAAGGCGCGATCGTGGCGTCGCCCTCGGCTGCGCTCGGGCGACCACGAAGGTCCCTCGACAAGCTCGGGATGAAGGGCCCTTTAGAACCTCATAGGGCCGGGTTCGTCGAGGTGGGCGGGGCGGGGGATTTGGGCGTCTTCGGCGATCGTCTTGAGGAGGTGGGACCCGGTGAGGGGATCGCGGTAGCCGGCGTCGGTCGAGAACTTCGAGAGGTTCATCAGCGCGGGGGTATCGTCGTCGAGGAATTGATACTCGCCCTCGAGCCCGGCACCGGTAACGATCACGAGCTGGCGCTCCGTGTCGAGATCGAGCGCGATGCGCTTCTCCCGAAACCGCAGCCGCAGCCGCAGCGGGTTCTCCAGGCGCACGATCGTCACGCCGGTGCGCGAACCGAGGATCGAGTTGAGCCGTTTGACCCCCGTCGCGAGCACGTCGCCCAGCGCGGCGAAGCGCGAGGCCGCATCGTCGCCTCGCGGGACGGCGACGTTGCCGGTCGCCGAATCGATCGCGGCGCCAAGATCCCGGCGGGCCCGGATCTTTTGCGCCATGGCGACGATTGGGTTCTGCTCCTCGTCCATGGAAGACGTCTTCGCGATGAGTTGGGAACGGACTGCCGGGGCAGGCTGCGCGGCGCCGCCGGAACGCGTCTGGGAGGTCCTGCTGGACGGCAGGCGCTGGGCCGAGTGGAACCACGGCGTGCAATGGATGACGGTCGAGGGACCGCTCCGCCCCGGCGGCGTGCTGACGATGAAGCCCAAGGGAGCTCCGCAAACGGCGTTCCGCATCGAAGCGGTCGTCCCGAACCGCCTCC
Source organism: Vulcanimicrobiota bacterium (assembly GCA_028287525.1). GTDB lineage: Bacteria > Vulcanimicrobiota > Vulcanimicrobiia > Vulcanimicrobiales > Vulcanimicrobiaceae > Vulcanimicrobium. Next base: position 9,042 of record JAQBPM010000109.1, read on the forward strand.
TGGCGCTCGCGCTGAGGGTCGGTCCGCTGGCGACCTTGCGTTTGTGCTGGAACCTCGCGGCGCGCGCGGAAGGGACGGGGCTCGAGGCAAGCGTCACGACGAGCGGTCCCTTTGCCGGCCTCCTGCTCGCGCGAGCGGCGCAGCGGATCGGCGACGCGCTGCCGGCGAACCTCGAGCGCCTCGCGGCGCGCGCAGGCGGGTGAACCTTCGGCTCGACAATGCTTCGCCTTCGCAATCGGGGAAGTCGTGAGCACGCATGGCGATCATCGAAGCTGCTGATCTGAGGAAAGTGTTCCGGCGCATCGTGCGCCGTCCGGGGATCGGCGGCGCCGTGCGCGCGTTGTTTTCACGCGAGTACGAAGACAAGATAGCGGTCGACGGCGTCAACTTCACGCTGGCCGAGGGCGAGCTGGTCGGATACCTCGGTCCGAACGGGGCCGGCAAGTCGACGACGATCAAGATCCTCACCGGGATCCTGGTCCCGACCTCAGGGAGCGTTCGGGTGGCGGGCATCGTCCCGTACCAGCGGCGCCAGGAGAACGCCGAGAACATCGGCGTCGTGTTCGGCCAGCGCAGCCAGCTCTATTGGGATCTGCCGCTGCGCGAGTCGTTCGAACTCTTGCGCGCGATCTACGACGTGCCGCGCAACCGGTATCTCGAGAACCTCGCGCACTTCTCCGCGATCCTCGACCTCGAGCGCTTCCTCGACACGCCGGTGCGGCAGCTCTCGCTCGGCGAGCGGATGCGCGGCGATTTTGCCGCCGCGATGCTCCACGATCCCAAGATCGTGTATCTCGACGAGCCGACGATCGGCCTCGACGTCGTCGCGAAGGAAGCGATCCGCGAGTTCATCACCCGCGTGAACCGGGAACGCGGGACGACGGTGATCCTCACGACGCACGACCTCGCCGACGTCGAGCGGCTGACGCCGCGGGTGATCCTCATCGACGAGGGCCGCGTCATCTTCGACGGCGCGCTGCAGCGGCTGCGCACGGAGTACGGAACCCACCGGACGCTGGTCGTGACCTTCGCCGAGGCGCCGACGAACATCGACGTGCCCGGCACCGAGATCGAGAGTCGCGAGGGCCTCGTCGTCCGGCTGCGCTTCGATCGGCGGAAACTCAGCGCGGAGGCGATCATCCGGCGGGTCATGGAACGCTATCCGATCAGCGACGTTTCGATCATCGAGCCCGACATCGATACGATCGTCCGCCGCATCTACGTGGAAGGCTATCAGCATGGCGCGGTGGGGGCGCCGTCGTGACGGGCGCGGTCGAACCACGCCGCAGGCCGCGCTTTCGGCTGGAGCCCTACGTCGAATTCGCCCGCACGGCGATGGCTCGCGAAGCGACGTACCGGTTCGACGTCTTCACGACGATCGGTTCGTTCGTCGTGCGGGTCTATCTGCTGCGCATGGTATGGACGGCGCTCTACGCGCACAACGCGGCGCCGCACGAGCTCTCCCGGCGGGCGATCATCACGTATTCCGCGGTCGCGCTGCTGATGGGGATCGTCATGGACATCGATCAGACCCGCGCGCTCAAGGACAAATTGCACGACGGGAGCATCGCGACCGACTTCCTCAAGCCGATCATCGTGCCGTTCTATTTCTTCGCGGACGGCACCGGCGAGGTGCTCTTTCACGCGGTCCTCTTGATCCCGGCGACGCTGATCGCGCTGCTGATCTTTCACATCATCGTGCCGGGGCCGGGCGTGCTGGCCGCCTTCGCGCTCAGCTTCTTGCTGGGGTATCTGGTCGGCTTTTTTCTGAACTTCATCCTCAACTGCAGCGCGTTCTGGACGCTCGAGATCAGCGCGGTGCAACTCATCGTCACGTGGCTGACCGATCTCTTCGGCGGAGAGCTGATCCCGCTGATCCTCTTCCCCGCCTTCCTGCAGAACTTCATCTACGCGCTGCCGTTCGCGGCGATGTTCTCCACGCCGCTGCTGATCTACGTCGGCGTGATCCCGCCCTCGCGCTACTTCGAGGTGATGGGCCTGCAGCTGGTGTGGATTGTCGGGCTGGCGATCGTCTCGACACTGATGTGGCGGGCGGGTTCGCGCCGCATCGTCGTGCAGGGCGGCTGATGCGCTGGCGGCGCATGGCGGGCGTCTACCGCCAGTACTGGCGCATCAACATCCTCACGACGCTCGAGTACCGCGAGAACTTCGTGGTCTGGTTCGCGTTCACGTTCGTCTATCACGGGTCGTCGATCGCGGCGCTGTGGATCGTGCTCTCGCGTTTCCCGTCGATGAACGGCTGGAGCTTCCGCGACATGGCGTTCCTCTACGCGCTGTGGATGGTCGCCCACGCGCTGCACAACACGCTGTTCTCGACGGTGGGCGAGGTCCCGGACCACATCCGCAACGGTGAGTTCGACCGGCTCCTGGTGCGCCCGCTCGACACGCTTTTTCAGGCGATCGCGACGCCGGGCCAGGTGTTCCCCGACGAGCTCGTGCTCGCGATCGTGACGTTCGTCGCCGCGACGATCTACGCCGGCGTGCACGTGGACGCAATGTTCCTCACGTTCATCCCGCTGATCTTCATCGGCGGCGCGCTGATCGACCTCGGCATCAACCTGATCATCTCGACCGCCGCGTTCTGGTTCGTGAAGGTCGACGCGCTGCGCTGGATCTTCGTGCAGCTCGAGCAGGAATTCACCCGCTATCCGGTCACGATCTACACGCGCGGCGTGCGGTTCGTGCTCACGTTCGTGTTCCCGTTCGCGTTCATGAACTATTTCCCGGCGCGCTACTTCCTGCACAAAGGGATGAGCGGCCTGGGGCTGCCGCCGGTCGCCGGCCTGCTCACGCCGGCGATTGGGATCGTGTTCGTGGCGCTGGCGTACGTCTTCTGGCGCTTCGGACTCAACCGGTACCAGGGAGTGGGGCACTAGTCAGAGCGGGCGCCGCGACTCCGGCCGCTTCTGCGGCGTCGCGGTATTTCGCGAGCTCGATCGCGTTGAGTGCGATCGACGCGTGCGCGACGACCCGAATGAGGTGTTCGCGTTCGTCCGGATCGAGATCGAGGCCGCTCACGTTGTGACCGTACACGACGATCCCGCTCACCGTGCGATCGAAGAAAAGCGGTGCGGCGAAGGTCAGCCGCTCGTTCGGAAACGATTTTTGGATGAGCCGCGTGTCTTTGCCGGTGAAGGTCAACGCGCCGCGCGTGCGGGTGATCGCCCGCGTCAGCTCGTCGCTCGGACCAAGCTTGATCACGAAATCTGCCGGCCACTCGAAGTTCTCGGCGAGCAGGTACCCGCCGTCGGGCTGGCGCGCGAGGATGCCGCCGAACGAGAGCTTCAGCGCGTGCGCCGCGTCCTGCAGCAGCGCGCGATACACGTCTTCGACCGTCTCGGCATCGAGAATGTAGCCGGCGATGAACTCCAGCGCCTGCCGCTGCTCTCCGCGGTCGCGGAAGATGAACCGGTCCACGAGACGGTTGAGGAATCCCATCAGCCGTCCGGTGAACAGGGCCACGACCATCGAAACGGCGATCAGGTAGCCGTACGCGAAATCGGTGTTGTTGTAGAAGGCGTACGTACCGATCTCTTCGGCGACCGTGATCGTGCCGATGAACGCCGCCGTGATCGCGACGTAGA
>JAQBPM010000156.1 GCA_028287525.1 Vulcanimicrobiota bacterium
GGCGGCAGCCTGCATCGAGTCCCGGCGTTCTTGACCGGCGTGTCCCAAGCGTACGGACCGATCGCGTCCTGGCACATGCTCCGCGGCCGCTTCTGGTTCGTGGACGACGCCGGCCTGATCGAGACCCTCATGACCGCCAGCGGTTACGACGTGGTGAAGGGACGCGGGCTGCGACGCATGCGGCGGCTTTTGGGTCTCGGGCTCTTGACCAGCGACGAGCCGATGCACCTCAAGCAGCGCCGGCTGGTCCAGCCCGCGTTCCACCGCGAGCGCATCGCCGGCTACGCGGCGACGATGGTTGCCGCTGCCCGCCGCACGGCCGACGAGCTGTCGGACGGCGAGATCGTCGCGATCGATCGGGTGATGAACCGCCTGGCCTTACGGATCGCCGCAGCGACGCTGTTCTCGGCCGACGTCGACGACGATGCCGACACGATCGGCTCGGCCGTGAACGAGGCCCTCGAAATCTTCCCGGCCTCGCTTTCGGCCTTCAGCGAGCTGCTAGACCATGTGCCGTTCCATCCCGCCACCCGCAGCGCCAAGTCCGCCCGCGCCAAGCTCGACGGGGTGATCTACCGGCTGATCGACGAGCGCCGCCGAGCCGACGTCGACCGCGGCGACCTCCTCTCGATGCTGCTCGCGTCGCGGGACGAAGACGGCGCCCCGATGACCGACGAGCTGGTCCGCGACGAGGCGCTGACCCTGCTCCTAGCCGGGCACGAGACCACCGCGAACGCCCTGACCTGGGCCTGGGACGCCCTCGCCCGCAGCTCGCAAACCGAAGCGCGCCTGCACGACGAGCTCGACGCCGTGCTCGGCGACCGCGACCCGGAGCCGGACGACGTCCCCCGCCTACGCTTCACCCGCGACGTGATCGCCGAGACGATGCGCCTGCGCCCGCCGGCCTGGATCCTCGGCCGCCGCGTCATCCGCCCCTTCAAGCTCGGTGACTGGGAACTTCAGCCGAACTCGGTCGTCCTCGCCTCCCAAATCGTCACGCACCGCAACCCCCGCTATTGGAACGACCCGAACGCCTTCCGCCCCGAGCGCTGGTCCAACGGCGAAACCGCCACCCTCCCCAAATACGCCTACTTCCCCTTCGGCGGCGGCACCCGAATCTGCATCGGCGAGTCCTTCGCCTGGACCGAAGCCACCCTACTCCTCGCCACGATCGCCCACCGCCACCGCCTCCACCTAACGGACCCAACGGAAGTGCCGCTAGACCCGCTGGTGACGCTACGCCCCGGCCGCTCCATAGAAATGAAAGTAGAAACCCGCCGCACCCCAGCCGCCGCCCTCACGTCACCCTGAGCCTGTCGAAGGGCGACGTGCCCCCACGCCCTCCAAAACGACCGCCACCACCCTGCAAAACCCCCGCTTTCAAACCACCCAGCCAAGATCGTGCCAGGCGTGGGGGCGCGGGGTGGTGTGGTGTCGGGGCGTTTGCGAAGGAGCGAAGCCCGGAGGGCGAGAGCGACGAAGCAACCGAGCGACCGAAGCGCCATGGATGGCGCGCAGGGAGCGTCCCCGTCACCACACCACCCCGCGCCCCCACGCCCGCCACCACCCCAAACCAAGCGATGCTGGTTTGACCTCAAGCCCCCACACCTGGTATGATCTCGCGGCTATGTTCCGGTTTGACCTCCAACTTTTCGCGTCCAAGAAGGGCGCAGGCTCCACCCGCAACGGCCGCGACTCGAACTCCCAGCGGCTGGGCGTGAAGCGCTACGGCGGCGAGCACGTCATTCCGGGCAACATCATCGTCCGCCAGCGCGGGACGAAGTTCCACCCCGGCGCCGGCGTGATGCTCGGCAAGGACCACACGATCTTCGCGGTCGTCGAGGGCCACGTGACCTTCACCGCCTCGAAGAACCGCAAGCACGTCAACGTCGTGCCGGCCGCGGTTTGATCCCAGCGTTCGCTTCGGCGACCAGCGTAGAGAGCCGCCTAGCGGCTCTTTTTGTTTTGTAGCGCCCCGTGCAGTTCATCGACGAGGCCACGATCATGGTTGCCGCCGGCAAGGGCGGCGACGGCATCGTCGCATGGCGGCGTGAGAAATACGTCCCCAAAGGCGGACCTGCCGGCGGCGACGGCGGCCGGGGCGGCGACGTCGTCCTGCTCGCCGACCCCGAGCTCGGCACGCTGGTCGACTTCCGGTTCAAGAAGCAGTTCGCAGCCGAACTCGGCCGGACGGGGATGAAGTCGAACAAGTCCGGCAAGGCCGGCGACGAGCTCGTCGTGCGGGTCCCCGTCGGCACGCTCGTCACTCGCACCGAGATCGACGCCGAAGGCAACCGCGGCCATTCGCGCTTGTTCGCCGATCTCAGCACGCCGTACGAGCGGATGCGCGTCGCTAAGGGCGGACGCGGCGGCCTCGGCAACCAGCACTTCGCGACCGCCGCGCGCCAGGCACCGCGGTTCGCGTATAACGGCGAGCCCGGCGAACGCTGCGAGCTCAAGCTCGAGCTGAAGCTGCTCGCCGACGCCGGGGTGATCGGTCTCCCGAACGCGGGCAAGTCGACGCTGCTCAGCGTCGTGAGCGCGGCGCGTCCGAAGATCGCCGACTATCCGTTCACCACGCTCGAACCGCAGCTCGGCGTCGTGCGCGTCGCCGAGTTCGAGTCGTTCGTCATGGTCGACGTTCCCGGACTCATCGAAGGCGCGCACGAGGGCGCGGGCCTCGGCGACCGCTTCTTGCGGCACGTCGAACGCACGCGCGTGCTCGTGCACCTGATCGCCGGCGACAAGCCGCTCGACGAAGTATTGGCCGACAAAGAAACGATCGAGAATGAACTGCGCGCGTGGAACACGGCGCTGCTCGACCGGCCCGTCATCATCGCGATCACCAAGATCGACCTGCCCGACGCGCGCGCGACGTACGAAGCGCTCCGCGAGACGATCCCCGGCCTGCGCGGGATCTCCGCCGCGACGAGCGAGGGCGTGCAAGAGCTCATCTACGCGACCTGGGAAACGATTCGCTCGATGCCGGTGCCCGACGTCGTGACGCCCGAACCGGCGCAGATTCAGCTGACCGCCGACGAACCGTTCGACATCGTCGTCGAAGGCGGCATCTACATCGTCAGCGGCGAGCGCGTCGAGCGCCTCGCGCACATGACCGACTTCGATTCCGACGAGGCCCTCGCGCGCTTCGAGCAGATCCTCGCCAAGATGGGCGTCGACAAGAAACTGCGCGAGCTCGGCGTCCAAGAAGGCGACACCGTTCGCATCGCCGGCGTCGAGTTCGACTACAGCTGAACGCCCCAGCGCGGGATTGATTCGCGGTTAACCGGCGACCGACGGAATCGCCGCCGGCGGAGTCGCTGACGTTCCACGCGCCTCTGCCGATCTGCGCGTCGGGGTGCTCACTTCCGTGGACGGCGCATGGACGGCCGATCTGTCAGCATCGTCGGAGCGCGTCAATTTCCTGACGCCACCTCATTGCATTCAAGAGGAAGGATCTGGAGTGCACGTATCTCCCAGGCTGTCGACGATGTCGGCCACAGCTGCGGTTCTCGCGTCATTGCTGTGCGGCTGCAGCAGCGGCTCGGGCAGCGGCACCGGCGGCGTCCCAGCGACGAGTCCCACTTCAACTGCGGCGCCGTCGGCGACTCCGACCGCGACGACCACGGCTACCGCGACGCCTGCAGCAACTCCGACCGCGACGCCCGCGGCTACCGCGACGCCTGCGGCAACTCCGACCGCGACGCCGACTCCGCTTCCGGTTCTCGGCTCGCCGTCGACCCTGTCGTTCACGGCGGCGGGTCAAGTGCAGGCGTTCACTGCGTCTGAGGGCGGCTTTACGGGCGCGTTCGCAGCGTCCGGTTGCGCCGGCATCGTCACGGCCGCCTCGGGAGCACCGAACGGCCCAACTGCGACGTTCGTGGTCACCGCGGTGGCCGCCGGTACGTGCAATCTCACCGTGCAGGGCGTATCGGGCTCGGCGCCCGCCGCAGTCACCGTGACCGTCACCACCCTTTCCGGAACCATCCAATGAGCGAGGACATGATGAACGGTATTCAGCGAAGCGCGCCCCTCGCGCTGCTGCTCCTGGCGGTGGGCTGCGGAGGTTCAGGACAGGCCGTACCGGTGAAGTCGCCGGCCGCGCCCCCAACGACTGCAGCGCTGCTGCACGCAACCTTCACGATGCACTGGGGTGCGGCACAGCCGCAAGCAACTCGCCGTGCACCGAAGTATATCGCCGCGACGACGCGCAGCATCGCGATCTTCGTCAACGGCGGGTCGGCCCAGATCACGAACGCCCCACCGGTCGGACAGCCGCAAACCACGAACATCGTGATCGACGCGCCCGTCGGGACCGATACCTTCACGATCGCCGCCTACGACGCGACGAACGGGGTCGGCACCATTCTCAGCCATGCGGTCTTCTCGCAACAGATCGCCGCAGGGGCTGCGAACACGCTCTCCGCGTCGCTCAACGGCGTGGTGAAGAGCGCCAGCGTGTCGCTTACCAACGCGACGCCGCCGGCGGGAACGGCGGCGACAAGCGCCGTGAACGTCACGGCGGTCGATCCCGACGGCAACGTCATCGTCGGCAGCACCGATTACGACCACCCGGTGTTATTGACGAACAGCGACGCATCGGGCGCGACGTCCCTCTCCACGACGACCGTCGCGAACGCGTCGACGGCGGTCGCGCTGTCGTACAACGGCAAAGCGCTGACGTCGGCGACGGTCGACCCCGGCAACGGCACGGGCGCGACCTTCGCACCGATTCCCACGATTACCGAGTATATGGTCCCCGGGGCGGTCGCCAATGATCTGGTGGGCATCGCCGCGGGACCCGACGGCAACGTCTGGTTCACCGAAGCGGGTTCGAATGCGATCGGCCGGATCACGACCGCCGGCGTCGTCTCGACGTTTCCGATACCGACCGCCGGTTCGAACCCAGTCAGCATTACTGGTGCACCTGACGGCGCACTATGGTTCACCCAGCCCGGGACGGGTCAGGTCGGGCGGATGACGACGCAGGGCGTGGTTACGGAGTTTTCGTTTCCCAACGGGCAGAACACGCAGGGCGCAATCGTCGCAACTTCGCAGGCGGTCGAGTTCCTGGAGCGACCGAGCGCAGCCAATACGCTCATGGGCGTGGTCGCCTACAACAATGGAGGCATCGGGGAATGGGCGCTAGGGAACAGCGCTTACAACGGCCCTGCTGCGCTGGGGCCCGACGGGAACGTGTGGTACATCGACGGTCAACTCCGGCGTCTTGTCGCCAACGGACCAATCGACGCGTTTGCGGTGCCGCCGGTCTGTACCTCGCCGCGCGCGCTCGCCGCCGGGCCCGATGGAAATCTTTGGTATATTTGCTCGGCGAGCAATTACGTGGTCCGCCAGACGACGGCCGGAGTGGCGACCGCGTTCCATGTCCCCGGTTTGAACGTCGGCCTCGCGGGTATCGCCGCAGGCCCGGATGGTGCCCTGTGGTTCACCGAAGGGATGGGCGCGATCGGACGCATCACAACGAGCGGAACGATCACGGAATATCCGGTACCCACAACATTCTGGCCGTACGCCATCACCGCCGGACCGGACGGCAACATCTGGTTCACGGAGTACAACAGCCCCAAGATCGGCAAACTGGTGTACTGATCGCCTTCGCTTCATTGCGTCGCGGCCGCTGCCGCCTCGAGCGCGCCGCTCTCGCCTCGTTTACGAGGGCGAGGGCGGCGCGCCTGGCGGGCGTCCGGTGATGCGCACCGCATGCAAAGACCGGTACCATGCGGTGCCGCTCGTTACGGAAACACCGCGATGTCCACCGTCGACGACAGCGGTGCCCCAAAGGGGTTGTACAAGGCTTGCGACGCCGTGTATGGATACGCGAGCCCGTAGTACTGTTGTCCGAGAGACGCGAACCAAGCGGTCCCGGCCAAGTCGAGCGTGATCTTGGAGTTCGAAGATCCTGCTGCGGTCGAGCTGTCTACGAGCACCGCCTGAATCCCCTCGTCGAACGAGGCGACGAAACCCTGCCCGATTGCGACCAGCGTCGCGCCGCCTTTCACCACGGCGACCGCAGTCGGCTGCGTGAGATAGGTGACGGTGCCTCCGACGCTGATCGTAGCGCTCGGCGCCGCATTGCCGCCAAGCTGCTTGAATCGCCAGCGTGTTGCCCGAAGAGTTGGCGACCCAGAGTTCGCCGTTCGCGTTGAATGCAAGTCCCATCGGGCCGTTCAGCGCCGTGTACGGCGGCGGCGCGCTGACGATTGCGTTGTTGTTATAGTCGGAGATGTACGCCATCCCCGCCGCGTCGACCGCGAAGCCTTCCGCGTCGGCGACCGGCAGCGACGTCGACGTCGTCTACGGGGGCGGCAGCACGGTGAGTGCGTGGACGATCGGTGGATGGCCGATCTGTCAGCGTCGTCCGAGCGCGTCAGGGTTCCCTGACGGCACCTCATCGCATTCAAGAGGAAGGATCTGGAGTGCACGTATCTCCGAGGTTGTCGACGATGTCGGCCACGGCTGCGGTTCTCGCTGCACTGCTGTGCGGCTGCAGCGGCGGCACGAGCAGCAGCACA
>JAQBPM010000207.1 GCA_028287525.1 Vulcanimicrobiota bacterium
TCGGCCAAAGTCTCATCAACATGCCGTCGCTGGCGGCGGGAACGTTCGCCATCACGCTGGCCGACGGTTGCGAGGTCGATGCAGCGCATCGAGGTGTCTGCGGCACCGGCGCCAACGGGACGTCGGAAATCGTGATCTTCGGGCCCACCGGACTCACGACCACGATCGCGGACACGTCGACGTTCCACATCGACCTGCCGTGGGGTCTAACGTGGGACAGCACGAACTCGCAGCTGATCGTCGCGAACAACTCGTCTTGGCACCCGGGCGTCTCGTTCTACACGACGGGCGGCGCGTTCCAAAAGACGGATCCACACAACTATTTCGCCAACTCGCAGAACCCGTACATGGTCCCGGCCAACGGCGCGGGCCTGTTCGCCGTCGCGTATACCACGGCGGTGTCGAGCGATCAGGTGCAGATCTACACGAACGCAGCGGGTGCGGGGGCCCCGACGCCGGTCTTCGGACCGATCCCGTTCAACGCGACGTCGGACGCTGGGTGCACATCGTATCCGTACGGATCGAACGCCGTCGTCAGCGGGATGACCTGGCTCTCGAATACGCGTCTCCTCGTCGCGCTCACGTCGTTCAACAGCGGGGCGACGCCACAAGTGGGATCCGTTGGAGGGCAAGCCGTCGGAATGGGGCTGTACATCTTCGACACCGCCACGTCGCAGACACCGGCACTGTGGGACGATCAGACGTGCACGGCGGTCGCTGCGTACCCGGCTCAAAAAGCCTTCCAGGCTTTCTCGTTCAAGCCGTTCGCAACCGCGTTCAAACCCTAGGCCCGACAGAGAGGAATATGAGCAGTCCTTACATAGGCGAGATTCGCATGTTCGCGGGTTCCTTCCCACCGGCCGGGTGGGCGACGTGTGACGGCCAAGTCATTGCCATCAGCGACAACGACGTACTCTTCAACCTGATCGGAACGACGTACGGAGGTGACGGGCAGTCGACGTTCGCGCTGCCGAACCTCGCCGCGCGGGTGCCCATCCACCAGGGCAGCAATGGAACGTCGAACTACACCCTCGCCGAAAACGGGGGTGTGACGAGCGTGACGCTGTCGGTGAACCAGATACCGATCCATTCGCATCCGTTCATCGCCGACAACAACACCGGGACGACCGGGAACCCGACGAACGGGTATTTCGCGAATCCCGGCGCGTTAGCTCAGGTGTACTCGCAGCCCGCCACCGCGCCTCATCCGCCGCTCTACCACAACATGAATCCGGCGACGCTGCCAACGCAAGGCGGCTCTGGGCCCCATGAGAACATGCAGCCGTATCTAGCGATTACGTACATCATCTCGCTGTTCGGCATCTACCCAAGCCCCACGTGAGGTCGAGATGTCGAATCCATTCGTAGCCGAGATCCGGATCTTTCCGTTCAACTTCGCCCCGAAGGGATGGGCGTTCTGCGCAGGGCAGCTCATGCCGATCTCCCAGAACACGGCGCTTTTTTCGCTGGTCGGCACGTTCTACGGCGGTGACGGGAAGAGCACGTTCGGGCTGCCCAATCTGCAGGGGAACGTCGCGATCCACACGACCCAGTACAGCGGCGGTGGTCCGTACGGAACGTTCGACCTCGGCCAGCAGAGCGGCTCGGACACCGTGCAGCTGCTGACCTCCGAGATGCCCGTGCACAGCCACAACGTGCAGGCCGACGCGAACCACGCGAACCTAAACAGCTCGTCGCCGAGCGCGGCGACCCAGGTGAACGCAAATCCGGCGCTCACGTTCTCGAACAGCACGACCCCGCAGTTCGGAAACATGAATCCGAGCGCCGTGTCAGTGGCCGGCGGCAGCGCCGCACATAACAACCTCATGCCGTACCTGACGTTGAACTACTGCATCGCGCTGCAAGGCGTCTACCCTTCGCGCCCTTAGCGCAGGTAGGACGAGAGAAGGAACACGATATGGGAACACCATTCATGGCGGAAATCAGGATCATGTCGTTCAATTTCGCGCCCAAGGGGTGGGCGCTGTGCAACGGTCAGCTGATGCCGATCAACCAGAACCAAGCACTGTTCGCGCTGCTCGGCACGACGTATGGCGGCAACGGGCAGACGACGTTCGCGCTGCCGGACCTGCGAGGCCGCGCGGCGATGAGCTTCGGCCAGAGCCATTCGCTCGGCGAGCGAGGCGGCGAAGAATCGCACACCGTCACCTTGTCCGAGATGCCGGCGCACATTCACGTGCCGGCCGCTGACGTGAAAGCGGGCGCCAATACGGTATTCAATCCGACCAACACGTACATCGCGAACACCGGGGCGACGCAGATGTACTCCGCGGGCAGCAACAACATGACGGCGATGTTGCCCGCGATGGTGTCTAACATTGGCGGAAGCCAGGCGCATGAAAATCGGCAGCCGTTCCTCACGCTCAACTTCTGCATTGCGCTGCAGGGCATCTTCCCAAGCCAGAACTGACCGCTTTTTACATCCCCCGGACACGTAAAGGAAACCAGATAGTGAAGCGCGCCCCGTTTCTAGGGGGCTCTACAGCCGTTATCTTGACCGGCTGCGGAAGTCACCACATGATTCAAGCGCTTCCGGGTGTCGCGCCTCAGATTTTCTCCAAGCAGCCAACCTCGAGCGGCCGTCTCGTGCCCGCTGTCGCAGATCCGATCCCCGAGAGCGTCCTCGCCAATCCAATCATCGGCGAAGCGCGTCGTTTCGACGGCAGCACCGCGCCCGCCGGCTGGGTATTCGCGCAAGGACAGACGCTCACGGTGGCGCAGTACCCACTGCTCTTTTCCGTCCTGGGAACCGTGGCGGGCGGCGACGGCAAGACGACCTTCAAGGTTCCCAGTCCGAAATTCGGCCTGATCGTCGCGGTAGCCGGGGATGTCGCGAAGAGTCCGCAGGCGCTTGCGCAGACGGGCAGGCACATGACGCTCAAGGACTCGCTCGGACCCAGCGCCGTCGCACGTGCGCCGCGCATGCCCAAGCCTCCCTCGCAACAACTTCTCGCCGAGCAGCGTTTGACCACCTCGGGGCTGCGGGTCGGGCCGGCGCGTCCCGTTCCGATGTCGCCCGATCTCGTCGCACGCGTCGCCGGCGCCAAGGCTGACGCCCGTGGCGCGGCCTACGAACAGCTCAGCGCCAACAATCGGGCTTTGCTCGACAGCGGCGTTCAGCGTTTTCTTTCCGGTCAGATCGCACTGTACCAGGCCGTGACGGAGATGGCGGCGTCGCTCACGAACTCGGAGGCCGATGCGCTCTTCCAGGTACGCGACGCGATGATCCGCCAGTTCCAGAGCACGGGGGACCGCCCGGCGAACCTCCGCGACGAAGCCAGCCGGTATCTGTTCTCCGTAACGATCACCAACGATCAGATCGCAGCCGCGACGGCGCGCGGCGTCGACTTGCGCTGACCGTGGCGAAGATCGTCAACTTCCATCTGCCCGCCGACGACGTCGAGCGGGCAGCGAAGTTCTACCGCGACGTATTCGGCTGGAAGTTCGTTCCTTACCCCGGCTCGCCGGTGCCCTATCTCGTCGCGGACGGCGACGGCGACGAGGGCATCGGCATCTCCGCCGCCATCACGGCCCGCCAGCCGGACATTGTCAAGGCGCCGGTACCGACCATCGCGGTCGAGGACATCGATCAGGCGATGCTCGACATCGCGATGAAGGGCGGCCAGCAAGCCCGGGTCCAGGACATCCCCGGCTACGGCCGGTTCGGCTACGCGATCGACTCCGAAGGGAACATCATCGCGCTGCTGCAGCGCACGCAATAGCGTCTCAGCGCCGGGCGACGATGCCCGGCGCGTTGCGCAACGCAGCGTACGGGGCGTCGAGGCACCGTTCGATCACGCGCTCCAGGTCCGCAGGCAGCGGCTCTTGCGGCCGTTGCCGAAACGCCGCCGCGGGATCCTTTGCGTCGCGGAACGCTGCGTCGCGCATGCGCGCCAGCTCGACCGGTGTCGGTGAGATGCCGAAGAACGCCGGCACGACGGAGAGCGCCGCGTCGGGCACGTCGGCGTAGTCCACAAACGCTCCGCGGCCGATGTCTTTTGCACTGAGCGCGGCGTCGCAGAAT
>JAQBPM010000113.1 GCA_028287525.1 Vulcanimicrobiota bacterium
CGCGCCGTCGTCCGGGGCTATGCCGAGGCCGCAGCCGCGACCCCGGTCACCTAATACCAGCGCTCGGCACGACCGATATCAGTGTAGGAGGATCTCGACGAACATGGACGTTCAAGCCATCGATTCGGCAGGCGCTGCCGCAACCGCAAATGCTGCCGCAGCCGCAGCGGCGACCTCGGGCGCGACCGGAGCCGCAACGACCGGCGCCGCAAGCGGGATGTTTTCGGCGCAGCCGGTTTCAAAGCAGCTGCCCGCCTTCCCGACGCCTCCGGTACCGGGAGTGAAGCACCAGGGCGATGAGACGCTGCATAACGCGCTCTCGCAATTGGTCGGCGGCGCGCACGTCTCGGTCCAGTTCCGCGTCGTCGAGGGCACGCACGACATCGTCACGGTGTTCAAGAACGCCGACACCGGCGAAGTGATCACGCAGTTCCCTCCCGAGGCGCTGGTGCTGATCGCGCAGTTCTTCAACAAGCTGGCCGGCGCGGTCGTGGATCGGACGGCCTGATATGAGCGGCATCGGAGCGACCTCCACGTCGTCGTCGACGCCGGCGGGTACCAACGTCCCGCCGGTTTCCTTTCCCGGCATCGCGTCGGGGATCGACTACAACTCGATCATTCAAAAATACACCGACTTGACGCTGCAGCAAGAGACGCCGCTCAAGACGAACGTCACCAACCTCACCAATCAGAACGCCGAACTGCTGAAGATCCAGGACCTGCTCAGCAAGTTCCAAGCCACGTTCACGACGATCAGCGACCCGGCGAACTTCAGCGCGACCGCGCCGTCGTCAACCAACGCTACGGCGATCGCCGCAACCGCCGTCGCCGGCGGAAGCGCGACCCCCGGCACCTACACGATCACCAAGACGCTGCTCGCGACCGCGACCCAGTATGCGAACGATCCCGCGGCCAACGGGACGTTCAATTCCGGCGTCGTGCTTGCCAACGCGGGCGCGTCCATCTCGCCGAACAACGGCACGACCGGACCGAACGGCAAGGGTCAGCTTACGATCAACGGCGTGGCGATGACGTACGACGTCAACAGCACCACGCTGACGTCGCTGATCGCGGCGAACAGCGCGGCACTCGCCGCGGTCGGCGTCACGCTGACCGACAACGGCAACGGCACCGTCAGCATCACGTCGACCCAGCCCCTGACCCTGGGCTCCGCATCGGACAGCGGCAACCTGCTGCAGGTCCTTAAGCTCGACACCGCGCCGGTTACGTTCTCCGGCGGCACCTACACGGCCACTAGCGCCTCGAAGATCGGCGGCATCAACCTCGGCGCGACGTTCAACACGTCGAACAACGCCGGGTTCGCGACCGCGGTCACCAGCGGCACGTTCACGATCAACGGCGTGCACTTCACGGTGAATGCCGCCGGCAACAACCTCAACAACATGATCAGTCAGATCAACGCGTCGTCGGCGGGTGTCGTGGCGTCGTACGATCAGGCCAACGATCGCGTGCTGATCACCGCGAAGGCGAGCGGACCGCAGGGCGTCTCGTTCGGTGCCGCCGGCGACACCTCGAACTTCCTGCAGGCCGTCGGCTTTCTTTCGAACGCCGGAACGCCGAACGTCTTCAGCGCCGGGGCGACCACGACGGTCGGAAAGTCGGCCGAAGTCGACTACACCGACAGCGCCGGAACGTCGCACGTCGCATATGCGAACTCGAACACCGTCACGAACGTCATTCCGGGCGTTTCGCTTGCGCTGCAGCAAGCGATCGGCGGCACGACCGGGATCGCGCCCGTTACGATCACGGTGGCGCAGGATACGACCGCGCTGACCACGGCGATCGGCACGTTCGTTACCGCGTACAACGCGGTAATCGACGAGATCAACACCGCGACCGTCGCGCCCGTCGTCGGCAAGTCGACCAGCTCGACGACCGGTACGAGCACCGGCACTCAGCTCACGACCGGCGGCGTCCTGTTCAACAACCAGGACATCCTCTCGCTCAAAGACCGGCTGGTGAACTTCGTTTCCGGCTTCGGATCGACGGGCTCCAAATCGTACAATTCGTGGGCGTCGGTCGGCCTGATGCTCGACAACTCGTTCACCGTCAACAGCGCGACGTCGAGCAACACCTCGAACACGTCGTCGCAGAACAACGTGACGACGCAAAGTTTCGCCGGCACGAGCGGCAAGCTCGTCGCGCTCGATACGACCAAGTTCGCGGCTGCGCTCGCGGCCGACGGGAACGCCGTCGCGAAGCTCTTCACCGGCACGACCAGCATCGTCGGACAGCTCGGCGCGTACCTCACCGCGGCGACGGGTTTGCCGACCCAGCTCACCGGCGGTCTGGCCGGCAAGATCCCGGTGCACTCGCTGTTCTCGACGCTGACCGACGCGAAAAACAATCAGATTACGTCGCTGCAGCAGCAGATCCAGCTGGTGACCGATCAAGCCAACCTGCAGGCCAACACGCTGCGGGCGCAGTTCACGGCCAGCGAGACGCTGATCGCCCAGCTGCAGTCGGTGCAATCCTCACTCGGCCAACTGACAGGATCGACCAGCTCACGCTGATATGACGCTCTCCAACGCCAACCTGCGCTATCTCGAAGCGTCGATCAATTCGGCGAGCCCCGAGGAGCTGATCATCAAGGTGTACGACGCACTGCTGCTCTTCTCGCGGCAGGCGCTCGAGGTGATGGAGACGCATCCGTCCGACATCCAGGGCCGCCACGATCTGCTGCGCCGCGCGCAGCGAGCGTGCGCGCTGCTCATGGGCTCGCTGCGGCTCGAACTCGACAGCGACATCCCCGGCAACCTGTTCCGCATCTACGAGTTCTGGCATCATCAGCTCGTCGTGGCCAACATGCAGGCTGACCCGCAGAAGGTCCGCGAGCTGCTGCCGATGATCGCGGGGATGCGCGAAACGTGGGTCGAGGCGATCAGGCGCTATCGCATCGAGGTCGTCGCGGCACCGCAACTCGATGCCCTCGTCGGCTGAGACGGCGCGCGAAGCCGTCGTTCGCATCCTGCTTGCGCTGGAGCGCTCGTGCCTCGATGCTGAAGCGGCGTTGGGCGAGCAGCGCTGGCCCGACGTCGAGTCGGAGCTGGCCGCGCAAGCCGGCATGACCGGCGATCTCAGCGCGGCGTTCGAAGCCGCGCCGGAACTCGCGCCGGAACGCGACGAAAAGATCGCGGCGCGCGTGCGCGGGATCCTCTCCTACCGCGAAGATCAGCTGCACCGTCTGCAGGCGTACAACGCCGACATCGGGACCCGTCTGCAATCGATCGGCCGCATGAACAACATGTCGCGCTCGATCGGCCGCCGCGACCCCGCCGGCAAAGT
>JAQBPM010000220.1 GCA_028287525.1 Vulcanimicrobiota bacterium
TCAGGGACAACCGGCGCCCGCGAGCACGGACGCAGACTACGTCGCGAAGATGATGACGGCCGCTCCCCAACCGATCGTGAAAGGCGCGACGATCGTCGCCATGGACAAGGCCGGCGCGATGCGCACCATCCAGAAGGGAACCAACGATTATACGTGCATGGCGCTCGGTGACGGTACGCCGATGTGCGCGGACAAGAACGGCTGGGAGTGGATGACCGCGCTGATGACGAAAAAGGCGCCGCCCAATAAGATCGGCTTCATGTACATGCTCGCCGGCGACAGCGGAGCGAGCAACACCGATCCCTTTGCCGCAGCTGCGACGCCGCAGAATCATTGGGTCAAGACGGCAGCTCACGTGATGATCCTCGGTCCCTCCTCCGCCAAGGCGTTGGGCTATCCGCGGACCGCCGACGCAGATCCGACGAAGCCCTACGTGATGTGGGCGGATACGCCGTACGAACACGTGATGATCCCGATAAAGTAGGCCACCAACGGTCGAGATGCGTGGCGCGCGGTGTCCGCCGCGCGTCACGCACGTTCTCAGAACGGCTTGCGGATGCGGCTCAGCGGCAACTGCAGCGTCGTCTCCGAGGTGATGGTGATCGTTCCAGAGTCTCCGTTGTCGAGCACGATCGTTCCATTTGTGTTCGGCGACGTTGGCGAAAGCGTCAGGGTGATGCTGGTGACGGCGCCGGGTTGGCCTACCAAGACCACCGTGAACGCCCCGGACGGCGGCTTCGGCGCACCCACCGCTAAGGCCGAAGCCGACGACGAAGCGCTGAGGGGCGTTCCGTCGGCGGTTGCATAGACCGTGAAGCAGCCGGTCGTCGGTGCCGAACTGGACGTGATTTGATATGTCCCCGCGAACACGTAGAACGGGCGCGTCGGCGGTGGCGTCGGGCTGGGACCCGGGGTTGGCGTCACCGTCGCAACCGGCGTCGGCGTCGGGGCGGGTGTCGTTGCGGAGAACATTTCTTTGAGCCAGCTGCCCGAGATTTCGGTGAACGCGCCGCCGCCGGCGGGAACCGTCCCGAATGCGGTGACCGTATAGTATGTCGACCCGATCACCGCCGGTGATGCGGAGCACGAGCTCGGGAGGATCGTCGGTCCGGGAGTCGGCGTCGGTGTCGGAGTCGGCGTCGGAGTCCGCGTCGGTGTGGCTGTCGGAGTCCTTGTCGGCGTCGCGGTGGTGCCCGGAGTCGGCGTCGCGGTCGCCGATGATGACGGGCGTGCGGTCGGCGTCGGCGTGCCCGTGGCGCCGCCGCTCGGCGTGCTGGACGGAACCGGTGTCGGCGTTGCGGCGCTCGCGGGGAGGACGGGCGGAGGGACCGCGTTGCTGTTGTTGCAGCCGGCCGCGACAATGGCCGCAACTGCGATTGCCACCGCGGCCAGATGGCGCGGATGGCGACGGACTCTCATACGGGCAACCTCCTCGAACGAGCACACCCGAACGATTGTGTCGGGGCTCAGTAAGGCTAGCCGGACGGCGGAAAAAAAGCGCGCAGCGTGTCGCCCGCAGCGTGAGGACCAAAGCATCGCTCGGGTGCCCGGCTTCCCGGCGATCTCTCACTCTTCACAGCAGCAGGGCGGGCAAAGCACGCTCGTACAAGAGTCCGAGTACGCCGACCGTTAGGGAGCTTGGTCCCGGAAGGCGCCGCCCTCGACGCTCAACGCGTCACGAGCGCATCGCGACCGCGGCAAGCGCGGCTTGGCCGAGGCAGAGCCCGCCGTCGTTGGCCGGTACGATCCGATTCAACCACAGCGACTCGCCCAGCCGTGCGTACAGCGACTCGACGAGCAGCCGGTTCTGCCAAACGCCGCCGGATGCAACCAGCGGGCGATCCGCGCCGAACGCCGCGTGCACGCCGACGACCGCCTCCACGACCGCGCCGTGAAATGCGCGCGCGATCGAACCGCCGTCGCGGCCGCACAGGCGGTCGTCGACGATCGCCGCGAGCAGCGGGCGATAGTCGAGTTCGCCGTCGCGAAGCGGAAACTCGTACGCCGCCGTCTCGCTCGCGGCGGCGGCCTGATGCTCGAGCCACATCGCGGCTTGGCCTTCGAAGGTGATCTCGCGCGTGAATCCGAGCAGCGCGGCAACCGTGTCGAAGAGCCGGCCCATCGAGGTCGTACGAAACGTCCGCACGCCGCGCTCGATCATCGAACGCGCAAACGCGTAGCGCGCCGGAAATCCGAACGGTTCGGCGGTGAGGTCCGGCAGATCGTCGAGATCGAAGAGAAAGCCGGCCGCGGCCTGGACCGGAAACTGGGCTGCGGCATCGCCGCCCGGCAGCGGCGCCTCGCGCAGATGCGCCACGCGATCGAACCCGCCGCGGATGCTGCCGGTGAAGATCTCGCCTCCCCAGATCGTCCCGTCATCTCCGTAGCCGGTCCCGTCGAACGCAACGCCGATGACTTCCCGGTCCCACTCGCCGCGCTCCGCGAGCACGCTTGCGACGTGCGCGCGATGGTGCTGGATCGCGACGTGCTCGCCGAGGGTCGAGCGTGCGAAGACGCTGCTCGCGTATTCGGGATGCGCGTCGTGCGCGAGCAGCAGCTCGTCCTCGTGGATCTCGTACATCGCGCAGAGGTCGTGCACGGTCTGCTCGAAGGCGTCGCGCGCCGGGAGATGATCGAGGTCGCCGACGTGCTGGCTGACGAACGCCTGGCCCGCGACCACGAGCGCAATCGCATTCTTCAAGTCGCCGCCCACGGCGAGGATCGAACGCGTCGCGGGAATCGTCACGATCGCGCGCGGCGCAAAACCGCGCGCGCGGCGCAGAACCGACGAACCCGCGGCCGTGACCCGCGCGACCGAATCGTCGATGCGGCGCGCGATCCGGCGCTCGCCGACGAGGAACGCCTCGGCGATTCCGGCCAGGTTCGCGACGGCGTCCGCATCCTCGAACGCGATGGGTTCGCTCGAACGATTCGCGCTCGTCAGCACGAGCACGTCCGGTGCGCCCTCGGCGAAGAGCAGGTGGTGCAGCGGCGTGTACGGCAGCATTACGCCGAGCTCGCGGTTGCCGGGCGCGACGCCCTCGAGGACGCGGCGCGCGCGAGCGAGCACGATCGGCCGTGCGACCGACGTCAGGAGCGCCTCCGCGGCGTCGTCCAGCTCGACCAGCGTTCGCGCGAGCTCGACCGAGCACGTCATCACCGCGAACGGCCGCTCCTTGCGGTACTTGCGTTCGCGCAGCGCGGCGACCGCCTCGGCGTCGGTCGCGTTGCAGGCGAGATGATAGCCGCCGATCCCCTTTATCGCGACGATCGCGCCGTCGCGCAGCCGCGCGGCGGCGGCAGCGATCGCCGCGGTCCCGCGCATTTCGTCCCGACCATCCTCACGCAGCACGTAGCTAGGGCCACAGGCCGGGCACGCCTGCGGCTGCGCGTGGAACCGCCGGTCCGCCGGATCGTCGTACTCCGCCTCGCAGCGCGCGCACATCGTCCACGACGCCATCGTCGTGGCCGGACGGTCGTACGGTAGGCCGAGCACGATGCTGTACCGCGGCCCGCAATCGGTGCAGTTGATGTACGGGTAGCGATAGCGGCGGTCCGCCGGATCGAACAGCTCGCGCAGGCATGCGCGGCACACGGCAATGTCGGGCGCGATGCGTGCGGTCGGACGCTCGCCGGCGCTGCTCTCGCGTATGGCGAACTCACGGTGCCGTTCGAACGCGCCCGGCGTTGCGTCGACGGAGGCGATGCTCGCCGCCGGCGGCGCCTCGTCGACGACCGCGCGCGCGAACGCGTCGAGGGCGTCGAGCGGACCCTCGACGTGCACCGCCACGCCGCTCTCGCCGTTGCGCACCCAACCGGCAAGCGCGTGCCGGCGCGCGAGCCGATACACGAAGGGCCGAAAGCCGACGCCCTGCACGACGCCGCGTATCCGCAAATCCAGCGCGCCGACCGCCGGCATCAGGGGGCCGCGTCGTCGCGCACGGCGACGTAGCACGAGCGTCCGCCGTGACCGACTTGCACGACGCGCCCGTCCTCGACGAGCAGCGGCACAGCTGCCGCGCCGCTGCCGCACAGCGCGCTCATCCGCCGCATCGCGTCACCGTCGTTCTCGACGTCGTACTCGACGAAGTCTCGCCCACGAAACTCGAGGTCCTCGCGCAGCTCTGCCGTGTACGGGCACGTCGCCGTTCCGTACAGCTCAAGCACGCTTGCCGACCTCCGCGAGCGCGTGACGCATGACGTGATAGATTCCCGCCTGCGCCTCTTGGATGCGCGGGATGTAATCGCACCGCACGACGATCGCGTGATCGGCGAGCCCGCGCCGGACGATTTCGCCGCCGTCGTAGCCGAGCAGTGCGACGGTCAGCAGGCCGCGCTTACGCGCTTCCTCGAGCGCCGCGATGACGTTCTTCGAGCCGCCGCTAGTCGACATCGCGAACGCGACGTCCGGCGGGCGCGACTGCGCGATCAGCTGGCGCAGAAACGTCAGCTCGACGCCGACGTCGTTGCCAATCGCGGTGAGGATCGCCGGTTCCGCCGCCAGCGAGATCGCCGCGAGCGGGGGCATCCCCGGAACGTCGAGGACGCAGTCCAGCGCGAAGTCTGTCGCGTCGGTCGCCGATCCGCCGTTTCCGAAGATCAGGAGGCGCCCGCCCGCAGCGACGCGCGCGCCGATCGCCACCACGGCCGCAGCGATCGCCTTTACTTGCTCGGCGGCGATCTGTTCGCGCAGCCGCTCGCCGTCGCGCGCCTTTTCCACGATCGACGCCGCCACGCCGTCGACGATTGCGGCCGAATCGCTTTGGCCGGAGCCGAGATACGGGTACAGGAACGCCGACGCGCCCACGTCGTCGCCCAGCTCGCCGCGGTGCTCCAAGAACACGTGCACGCTCTCGTAGAGCGTGTGCCCAAGCACCTCGAAGGCCTCCTGGTGGACGTGCGCATCGACGGTCGGCGAGGTAACGCTGTAGTCGGCCTCGATGCCCGGCCAGGCGAGCGTGAACGCGCCCTTGCGCCGCGCCGTCCGCAGCGCGGCGATCGAGCGCAGGTCGCCTTCAGGCGGACCGAACGCGATCGCCATGTCGTCCGGTTCGACGAGCGCTTCGACGAATGCCTCAGGCGCCGCGCTCGCGTCGAATGCCGGCAGAGCGCGTTTGCCGACGATCACCGGATGCACGAACTCGACCGAAACGTGCGCGGCATCCGTCGCATAGGGACCGTGGCCGAACGCGTAGAGACGCCCGCCGCGCGCGAAACGGTCGGCGATCTCTCGCGACGCGCGCGCGAGCGGCGCCGCCTCGCGCGCGAAGAACGGGCGCAGCACGTCGTTGCGCGCGCGAAGCCGGGCCGCCAGCCGCGACTCGAGCGACGCGACGAGCTCGGCGTTCAGCATATCCTCGGCAACGGGTCCCCGACGAGCATGTCGATTGCTCGCGTCCCGCCGTATCGCGTGACGCCGATGACGCTCCCGCCGCGTTCGGCGCGGACCTCGCCGATGAGGCAGGCGCCGTCGCCGCCGGCGACCGAGCGGAACGCCCCGAGCGCGCGCTCCGCGTCCTCCGCGGCCACCACCGCGAGGACTTGTCCTTCGTTCGCGATGTGCAGCGGGTCCAGCCCGAGCACCTCGCAGGCGCCGCGCACCTCGCGGCGGACCGGCACGTCCTCCTCGCGCAGCACGATGCCGAGGCCGCAGTCGCGGGCCAGCTCGTTGAGCGCGGTCGCGACGCCGCCGCGAGTCGGGTCGCGCATCCAGCGCACGCCGGCGGGACACGTCGCGATCAGCCGTTCGACGAATGGCCACACCGAGCGCGTGTCCGACTGCAGGTCCGCTTCCAGATCGAGTTCGCCGCGGGCGAGCAAGATCGTGATCCCGTGATCGCCGATCGGGCCGCTCAGCAGCACCACGTCGCCGGCGCGCACCGAGCGCGGGTCGAGCGTGAGCCGCTCGTCGACCTCGCCGATCCCGAACGTGGAGACGTACATGCCGTCGCACATCCCGTGCTCGACCACCTTCGTGTCGCCGCCGACGATCGGCACGCCGGCGCACCGGGCCGCCGCGGCCATCGCCTCGACTTCGGCGCGCAGCTCGGCCGCCGGCAGTCCGGCCTCGAGGATGAAGGATGCCATCAGCGCGGTCGCGCGCGCGCCCGCCACCGCGAGGTCGTTCACCGTGCCGTTCACCGCCAGCTCGCCGATCGAGCCGCCGGGAAAACGCAACGGCTTGACGACGTAACCGTCGGCGGTCGTCGCGATTCGCGTCCCGCCGAGCAGGAACGTCGCCGCGTCGGAGAGCGGCGCGAGCGCGGGATTTGCGAACGCCGGTGCGATCAGCCCTTCCACCAAGCGGCGCGATGCTTTGCCGCCGGCGCCGTGCGACATCTCGATCTGCGTGTCGGCGAACTTCAAGCGCGGTCGCGGCGGTGCGGCGGCGCCCATCTCAGGCTTCTATCCTCGCGTACCGGTAGTAGGCCGCGCATGCGCCTTCGCTCGACACCATCAGCGCCCCGACCGGGTGTTCGGGATTGCACTCCTTGCCGAACAGCTTGCACTGCGGCGGCTTGAGCACGCCTTTGAGGATCTCGCCGCATTGCGCGGCCCGCGGATCGGTCACCCGCACGCCCGGCACCTCGAAGCGCACCTCGGCGTCCCACTCCGCGAACGCGTCTTTGAGCTTGAGCGCAGACTGCGAAATGAAGCCCAGGCCGCGCCATTCGAAGTACGGCCGCAGCTCGAACACCGTCGCGAGCGCGCGCAGCGCGCCGGGATTGCCGTCCCACGGAACGATCCGGCGGTACTGGTTCTCGACCTTCGCAACGCCTGCGTGAATCTGCCGCAGCACCATCAAAATCGCTTCGAGCAGATCGAGCGGTTCGAACCCGGCGACCGCGACCGGCTTGCCGTAGCGGCGCGCGATGAACTCGTACGGACGGCAGCCGGTGATCGTCGAGACGTGACCCGGGCCGACGAAACCGTCGAGCCGCATGTCGGGCGAGTCGAGGATCGCGCGGATCGCCGGCACGATCGTCACGTGGTTGCAGAAGACCGAGAAGTTCCGCAGGTCCAGTTCCCGCGCGCGCAGGAGCGTGAGCGCGGTCGACGGCGCCGTCGTCTCGAAGCCGATCGCGAAGAAGCAGACGTGCAGCTCCGGGTGCTCCTGCGCGAGTTTGAGCGCGTCGAGCGGCGAGTACACCATGCGGATGTCTGCACCGCGCGCCTTGAGCTCGAGCGGCGTCCCTTTCGTTCCCGGGACGCGCATCATGTCGCCGAAGCAGGTGAGCGCGACGCCGGGCTGCGCGGCGATCGCGAGGCCGTCGTCCACGCGGCCGGTCGGCAGAACGCAGACGGGACAGCCCGGCCCGTGCACGAGCTCGACGTTCTCGGGCAGCACGTCGCGCAGACCGAACCGGTAGATCGCGTGGGTGTGACCGCCGCAGACCTCCATGATGCGGTAGTGCCGGCCGGGGTCGACGCTGCGCTTGATCTCGGCGGCGACCGTTGCGATCAGCGCCGGGTCGCGAAACTCGTCGACGTACTTCATCATCGTCGTCATCGTCGTTCAGCGTCCGCGGCGAACGTGTAGCCGCGGACCTCCTCCATCGCCAGCTCGTCCTCGCCGAGCGCCCCCAGCATCCGCAGCTGATCGCGCGCCTCGCTCTCGCTGACCCGGCTGAGGGCAAACCCGACGTGAATCAGCACCCAGTCGCCCAGGCCGATCTCACCGGGCTCGAACAGTCCGACGTTGACGTTGCGGCGCACCCCGCCGACGTCGACCTTCACCAGTGCCGGCTGTTCGGGCACGAGCTCGACCACCTGACCCGGAATCGCGAGACACACGACCGTCAGCCCCCGCTCATTACATGCTCTTCATTTTAAGGTAGTGTGCGAGATCGCTCGGCACGCTGGCGAGCATGACGAACGGATTCGTCGTGCGCGCCGCCGAGTTCGTCTCGGGCTTCTTTCCGTTGGGAATGCCGAGCGGCGGATCCCCGGACATCTCGCGCATCTTGTTGTACCGCGCGAGGTCTCGCCCGCCGTAGAATAGTTGGCGCGCGGCGAAGATCGCGAATGCGACCGCGATTCCGCTTCGGAACAATGCTCTGATCACGCGACACCTCCATTGGCTTCGCACGGCTGCGACGCGAGCCGCTCATCGATCAGCCGGCGAACGAGCGCCGCCGCGGCCTCGACCGACCCGCGGACCGGCGGGCTGAGTTCCATCCCCGGTTCCGTCGTCGCGGGTTCGCAGCCGACGATCGTGACCGGCGGCGCCTCGCCGCCCAGCACGCGCACGTACGCGAACACGTTCTGGACGTCCATGCGGTGCGCGTCCGGCGCGCCGGTCGCGACCTCGTCCTGTGGCTCGATCACGTAGAGCGTTCCCGGTGCATCGCCGCGCGGCACGGCATCGACCAGAATGGCACGCTCGTATCCGGCCAGCAGTTCGTAGGCGAGGTGCAGTCCCCGGATGCCGAAGTCTTCGACTTTCGCGTCCGCGGGCGGCTCGCGCAGCAGCGCGCGCGCGACCTCGGGACCGAACCCGTCGTCGCCGAAGAAGACGTTGCCGATTCCGGCGACGAGGATCCGCGCCGGTGCGTTCACGATGCGTCCCCCAGCGGTTCGATCTCGTCCGGAGAAAAGAACAGCGAGCGTCCGTACCATTCGTGCATGTCGCTGGCCGGGTCGTCGTCGACGGTCACCGCGACGTAGAGGACGTCCTCGACGTCCTGGTGGATCGCGCGGACCGTCGCGCTCCTGCCTTCGAGGAACATGTCCCAGACGTCCGCGCGGCGCTTGGGATGCAGCCGTACCGCCGAGCCATTGGCGACCTTCGTTCCGTCGACGAAGACGCAATCGAGCGCGGGAACGTCTATCGTCGCAAACGGATCCGCGCCCGAGCGCAGGAGCGCGCCCGCGTGCAGGCGTCCGATCTCGCGCGCTCCAAACCGCTCGGCGCGCTCGACGATCGCCCGGGCGCGCGGATCGGTCGCGCGCGCCTCGTCGCGTTCGGCGTCCGGCAGGCTGAGCACGCTGAGCGTGAGCAGCTCGTCGATCTCGGTCGCGTCGAACGCGTCGGCGTCCGTCTGTGCCGCGATCGCGGGGTAGTCGTAGAGGATGATCGGCGAGGAGAGGACCAGGGTCGAGCGCTGCGGGTCGGCCGCAGCGTCCCCGACCAGCACCGGGAAGACGTGCCGGTTCTGCAGTGACTCGGTCGCCGCGGCTGCGTCCGCTGTCGGGTCGAGCACCGAGACGAAGGCGCCGCCATCGACCGCCAGCAGCAGATGCGTCGAGACGAGCGCCGTGCGCAGCGCGCCGGCCCGTTCGCCCGCGACGACGCGCGAGCGGTTCTCGACCCGGATACGAAGTTTCCGCAGCGCCGGGACGCCGGATACCGCCTCGCAGACGACCGACAACGTCCCGCTCAGCGGGCACCGCACCCGCACCAGCCGGCCGCGCACGCCGCTCTCGTCGTACAACGGTTCCTCGTCGCTTCCGCCGCCGATCGCGATCGGGATGCTCGTTGTCGTGCCCGGCGTCGCTTCGAGGGTGAGGGTGATCTCGCGCTCGACCGCTTCGTCGAACGTCAGGTATCGCGTGCCGGCGACGGTGAGCGACTCGGCCGGCACGTACGCGCCGCCCTCGAGCGCTTCGATGCGGCGCGCCTCGACCTGCAGGAACCGCAGCAGCACCGTCACGTGCGGTGCCGCCCCTAGGGCCTCACCCGCTCGAACGGCGATCAGCACTTCCGTCTGCTGCTCGGCCGTCTCACCGGTCCCCGCGCTGACGTACGCTTCCGGGACGACGACGCCGAACTGCCAGCGCACGCGGTTTTTTTCCGACGACGCGGTGTACGGGAAGAGCAGGTAGC
The DNA here is from genome assembly GCA_028287525.1 of Vulcanimicrobiota bacterium. Lineage (GTDB taxonomy): Bacteria > Vulcanimicrobiota > Vulcanimicrobiia > Vulcanimicrobiales > Vulcanimicrobiaceae > Vulcanimicrobium. Next base: position 9,827 of record JAQBPM010000220.1, read on the forward strand.
CTTCGTACAGCACGGCGTTCGCCACGGCAAGTGCCGGTGCAAAAAGAACGTTGGTCATCGCGCCGTCTCCGCGCGCGCGCAGAGCCGCGCGATCGCCGCTTCCCACGTCGGATAGCCGCCGTCGCGCTTGAAGCGGTACAGCTCCTCGAACGCGTCGCGGTCGATCCGGATCCAGGCGCTGTTCGGAAAGAACGCGTCCATCGTCGCGCGCCAGGTCGCGACCGGCAGGCGATAGCGCGCCTCGCACGTCCACGGCACGAGCTCGGCGGCGACGCCGCCTTCGCCGCGCACGAATACCGTCCCGCTGAGCTGCACGACGATCGGGATCTCGCCGTTCTCGAGCGCGCTGAGATACTTGTGCGCAGCGACCTCGAAATCGTAGCTGCACGGTATCACCAAATCGAAGTCTGCGTCGTGCTCGAACGCGACGACGGTCGTCGCGACGTGCGTCCAGAGCAGGTTCTTGAGCGTGTCGCCGTACCGCTCCGGGCCGCCGAACAGCTCGCTCAACCGGTCCGACTCACCGGCACCGTAGCGCCGCCGCTGCGGCTCGATCTGCACCTGTGCGCGCAAAGCGATCGCGTACACCGGCGTGCCCGACGTCTCCGTGACCCGCATGCGCAGCGCGAGCTGCGGCGCGGCCGCGAACGGTTCGGGCCGCGCGCCGGAGACGGTGAAGGCGAGGTCGCTCACCATCGGCTCCCGGCTGGGACTCGCCCGTGGCTGCGCTCGCCGATCTCGGTGAAGAACGCGTCGATGCGCTCCCACGCATCGGCGCCGCCGTCGAAACCCTTCCAGCTCAGGCGAATGACGCCGACCAGCTTGTACGCAGCGTCGATCGGGACGATGAAGCAGCGCGTGACGCCGTCGCGGCGCAGCACGAGCGCCGCCTCGACGTCCGCTTCGAGCGTGGCAAGCGCAGGATGGTCCGCGGCGATCTCGTTCCACGCGGCGAGGTCGAGCTCGGATTCCGTGGCACCGGCAGGACCGGGGTACAGCGCGATGGTTCGTGCTTCGATCGAGTTAGTGAAGAAGAAGGCGAGTCCGATCGGGATCTGCAGCAGATCCCACGCCGCGTCGTCGAGCGCGAAAGCCGCGATCTCGAGATACCGCCTCGGCACGGTCTTGTAGCGGCCTTGGGCGGCGCCGGTCGGCTCGAAGACGATCGCACACGGGCGGCAGCTGCACATGATGCGGCGCGCCTGCATGTCGATGAGGTGCCCGTGCTGGGGCTCAACCGGCTCGGCACAGTAGTCGCAGCGCTCGCCGGGCGCTTGCGGCGGGGGCTTGCGCAGGAGACGCTGCAGCGACGCGAACGCGCCAGGCACCGCGTCCACGTCTCAGACTCCCAACGATATCGTGACGCGTCCCTGATCATCCTCGACCGCGACGCAGGTGAGCTCTTCGTCGCGCACCGGACTGTCGTTCACCGCGACCACCTCGCGGATCTCGGGCACGCGCTGCAGGATCGCGCGCTCGACCGCCAGCTTCACGGTCGCGGCGGAAGACGGACACCCGTCGCACGTTCCCTGCATGCGCAGCGTGACGACGCCTTCCGCCGAGACGCCGACGATGCTCACGTCGCCTTCGTGCGACTTCAAATACGGCCGCACGCCGTCGAGCGCGAGCTGCACGCGCTCTTCGACCGAGAGCGGATGGAGGCCGTGCAGGCACAGCAGGCTCGCGACGAACGGATCGTCGCACAGGCGCGCGAAGACCTCGTCCGAACGGCCGCCCGCCGCGTCGTGCACGATCGTGAGGACGCGCTCGAGGCCGGCACCGTACAGCGTCACGAGCGTGCGCGCGAGCTCGTCGCCGATCTCGCGTGCCTGCCGGGGCGTTGATACCGCGTCGAAGGAACCCAGCAGCGACTCGACGCGGTCGGCGGCCCTGCGGAGTTCGTCCTCGCTCCCCGCGGCGTCCATCAGCCGAAGGGGGCGAGCGGCGAGTGCACCGTTTCGATCGTCTTTCCGTTCCCGAGATACATGTGCACGCCGCACGGCAGGCACGGATCGAAGCTGCGCACGGTGCGCATGATGTCGATCCCCTTGAACGTCTCCGGACCGTTCTCTTCGAAGAGCTGCGTGTTCTGCACCGCGTCCTCGTAGGGTCCCGGGGTTCCGTAGACGTCGCGCGGGTTGCCGTTCCACGGCGTCGGCGGCCACGGGTGGTAGTTCGCGATCTTGCCGTCGCGGATCACCATGTGGTGCGAGAGGACGCCGCGCACGGCTTCGG
>JAQBPM010000240.1 GCA_028287525.1 Vulcanimicrobiota bacterium
GGCCATCCATGGCCCTCCGGTCACTCGGTTGCTGCGTCGCTCCCGCCCTCCGGGCTCCGCTCCTCCGCAAACGCCCCGCCACACCATCATCCCGCCCCCCGGCCTCCAGCGAAGATGCGTGGCTTAAGACATCCCGAAAAAAAATATGCAAACTCCGGAGTTGCCGCACGCGCGACGCGCGTGACGTGCACGCGAACGCCCGTGCCGAACGCATGCCGCCGTGCTATTGCACCGTGCGTGACGAGGGGGCTTCGACAAGCTCAGCCTGACAATACGCCCCGTCAGTCCGAGCTTGTCGAGGACCCCTCGTCACGCATCGTGCGTTTGCAGCGACCAGGTTGTCATCGAATTGTTCACCTGCGCGTCACGCGCGTCGCGCGTGTGGCAACTCCGGAGTTTGCATATTTTTTTGATGTCGTGCACCCAGCCAGAATCGCGCCGCACGGAGTCGCTCGCGACGATCGTGCCGGGGGTGCGGGGCGGGGGCGTGCTGCGGCGGGGCGTTTGCGGAGGAGCGGAGCCCGGAGGGCGGGAGCGACGGAGCAACCGAGTGACCGGAGCGCCATGGATGGCGCGCAGGGAGCGTCCCCGCCGCAGCACGTCCCCGCCCCGCACCCCAAGCCACAACCCAAAAACCCCTACGAAACGACACTCACCGCGGCACCCCGCCGACGTTGACATGGAACCGAACCCGAGACCGATCCCCAATCCACCGAGCCGGAGGGATCCGCCACCACCGAGCCATCGCGTCGAGCTGCTCGGCATACGCCGCCCGCCGAGCCGAGAACGCAGGCCACGCGTCCTCCAGCGGATGCAACGGAACCCCGAGCTCACGAAGCGCGCGGTACGCCACCATGAACTCTTCGTATTCGACCATCGCGGCGTCACCCGACGGCAGGTTGAAGAAGCCGGTGAAGTCGCGCACCAGGTGCGTTCCGATGTGGAGCGTGATCTCGGCTTGCCCGCGATGATCGATGTCGAGCGTCGTGACGAGGAGCGTCGAGGCGTCGAGGAGCGCGCCGATCGTACCGACCCACGACTCGTCGTCGTGGCTCGAGCGAAAGTAGGACAGCACCGGGTAAGCGAGATGCGTCTCCATCACCTCGGAGATCCACCGCTGCGACTCGCGCAGGATCGTGCCGATGTCGTCGATCATCCCGAGCTTGATGTGGCGCGTGAGAAACTCGACGCCGCTCGGCGGCGAGCCGGTGCGCTCGGCGATCGTCACCACGAACGCTTCGCGCCGCTGAAACGCGGCGAAGGTCTGGAATAGGAAGGTCGTGACGATCGCGAACGTTCCCAGACCCGAGGCCGCGGCGAAGAGCGCCAGAGTGCGCGTCGCCCAATGCATTGGAGAGTAGTCGCCGTAGCCGATCGTCAACAGCGACGTGCCGGCGAAGTAGATCGCGGCACCGAGCTTCGGCACAGGATGGATCCAGCCGCGCATGGACCAGAACACCAGGCCCAGTCCCACGATCTGCGAGGCGACCCAGTACGCAAGCAGCGTCATCAGGAACGTGGGAGCGAACACGGCGAGGGTATCCTCGCGCCGCTCCGTGTCGGGGATGCGCAACGCGACGGACCGCCAGAGCTTCCAGCCGTAGCGGGAGATGAGCACGCTTGGCCGGTACCGGCCGCCGACCGAGCGCGGCACGATGACCGATTGAAACAAGTCTCGCTGCGACCAGAAAACGAGAGCCACCCCGGCCGCGCCGACCAGGACGTCGAGAAAACGCATTGTGACCGAGAACCCCGGCCAGGCCGCGATGGCTTCCGGGCCGGCTAGAGCCCGCTGTTCGAGACGATCCCGATCAGCTGGTCGATGTTGGTGGTCTGGTCTTTCTGCACGACGATCCCAGGCAGCTGGAACGTCTGGTAGCCGATCGCGTAGACTTGGAGCGACTGGGTCCCGATCGGGACGTGATCGACCTTGAAGACGCCCTGCGACGCCGGCGAGACCGAGACGGTCTGCCCCCCGATGGTGACGGTGAACTGCTGGATCGGCTGCTGCGTCTTCGCGTCGACGACCCGGCCCTGGACGGAGCCGAACTCGGCGACGCCCTGCCCGTTGGGGTTGGGCGAGCAAGCGGCCAGGACGAGCGCCATCAGACCGAGGACGGAGGCACGGCGGGTCAACTTCGTGTAATACTTCAGGTCGATGTCTCCCTACGGTCCGGTCGCAATCTATCTCGCCGTCGCGTTCCTCGCAGCCCTGGCCTTCTGCCTGCTGCCGGGGCTCGTGGCCCGCAAGAAACCCAATGCCGTGAAGTCGGAAGCCTATGAGTGCGGCGTCGAGCCGACCTCGGACGTTTCTGGCCGCTTTCCCGTGCGTTTCTACCTTGTTGCGATGCTGTTCGTGATCTTCGACGTCGAGGCCGCTTCGTTCTATCCGTGGGCGGTGCAGATGCACCAGCTGCGGATGTTCGGCGTCGCCGAGATGCTGACGTTCGTGGTGGTGCTCGCGATTGGATATGCGTACGTGTGGAAGAGAGGCGGGTTCGAGTGGCGCTAGGGAACAGCGGTGCCGATTTTCTCCTGACGACGGTCGACTCGGTCGCGCGCTGGGCGCAGGCGTCGAGCGTTTGGCCGCTGACGATGGGTCTGGCGTGCTGCGCGATTGAGATGATGACCGCGACGGCGCCCGAGTACGACATCGCCCGGCTCGGATCCGAAGTGTTCCGCGCCTCGCCGCGTCAGGCCGATCTGATGATCGTCTCGGGCCGCGTCGCGCGCAAGATGGCGCCGATCGTCAAGCGCCTCTACGATCAGATGGCCGATCCGAAGTGGGTCATCTCGATGGGTGCCTGCGCGTCCAGCGGCGGCGTGTTCGACAACTACGCCATCGTCCAGGGGGTCGACACGATCATCCCAGTCGACGTCTACGTCCCCGGCTGCCCCCCGACTCCCGACGGTCTGCTGTACGCGGTCAACTTGATCCAGCAACAGATCAAACGCGGCGGCCGCGGCGGCATCCTCGCTCGAGCCTAGGCGAACACAAGACATGCCGAGTTCACAAGCGCCGCCGGCCGGGGCAACCGCCGTCGACCCGACCGCCGTACGTCCCGACATCGCCGACGCGCGCATCCTGCGCGTGACGCCGGTGGAGGTGCGCGACACGCTCGAAGGCCTCAAACGGGACGGCTTCAGCATGCTGCTCGACGTCGGCGGGGTCGATTACCTCGAGCGCGAGCCGCGCTACGACGTCGTGTATCATCTGCTGCGTCTGCCGACAAAGCCGGCCGGCGCCGCCGAGATCGGTCAGCCGGAGCGCGTGCGCGTGCTGTGCGGCGTGCCGGGCGATGTACCGACGGTGCCGACGGCGACCGATATGTGGCCGAGCGCCGACTGGGCCGAGCGCGAGATCTTCGACCTGTACGGCATCACGTTCGCGGGCCATCCAGACTTGCGCCGCATCCAGATGCCGGACGAGTGGGAAGGTCATCCGTTGCGCAAAGATTATCCGCTGCGCGGCGAAGCGCGCGAACGCACGCCGCGCCCGTCGTTTGCGTTGAAATCGAACGTCGCCGCCGGAACGCCGGCGTCGGGCCGCACGGCGGCCGGCTTGCAGAAGCAGATCGCCGAGGTCCGCGCGCGCGCCGACGGACACGCCGCGCCCAATCCGCTGCAGACGAAGGACGGAAAGCAACCGTGACGGTGACGAACGTGCCCGAGGCCACCGGCGGCTACGCGGTCGACGTCATCGAACGCGGCGAAGGGCATATGGTCCTCTCGATGGGGCCGCAGCACCCCTCGACGCACGGCGTGCTGCAAGTGATCACCGAGATCGAAGGCGAGATCGTCACCAAGGCGTCGCCCGAGATCGGCTACCTGCACACCGGGATCGAGAAGAGCGCCGAGAACCTGTTCTGGTCGCAGGCGTCGACCGTCATCGAGCGGATGGACTACCTTTCGCCGCTGACCAACGCGCTCTGCTATTACCTCGCGGTCGAGAAGCTGCTGGGCATCGACGACCAGATTCCGCCGCGCGCCAACCAGATTCGCGTCTTGCTCTCGGAGCTCTCGCGCATCGCCTCGCATTGCGTGTGGCTGGGAACGGGCGGCATCGACCTCGGCGCGCTGACCGGCTTTTTCTACTGCTTCGATCTGCGCGAGCGCATCCTCGACCTCTTCGAGGCGTCGGGCGGCGCGCGCATGCATCCCAACTACATTCGCGTCGGCGGCCTGGGACAGGATCTGCCCGAGGGGTTCCTCGCGAAGCTCGACGCCGTCATCGACATGTACGAGCCGCGCATGCGCGACGTGCGCCGCCTGCTGCAGAAGAATCCGATCCTGCAAGACCGCATGATCGACGTCGGCATCATCAGCGCCGACGAAGCGGTCGCGTGGAGCCTGACCGGACCGACGCTGCGTGCGACCGGCATCCAGTACGACGTGCGCCGCGCGTTCCCATACAGCGGCTACGAGCAGTACGAGTTCGACGTGATCACCCGGACCGAAGGCGACGCCTACGCGCGCTTCCTGGTGCGGCTCGACGAGATGGACGAAGCGATGCGCATCATCCGTCAGGTGCGCAAACAGCTCGACACGCCCGGCGCCTGGCAGATCCCCGACACCAAGTACGCGCCGCCGCCCAAAGAGACGATCGCGCTCTCGATGGAAGCGCTGATCCACCACTTCAAGCTCGTCTCCGAATCGTTCCGCGTTCCGCCCGGCGACGTCTACCAAGCCGTTGAAGGCCCGCGCGGCGAACTCGGCTACTACGTCGTCTCCAACGGCGACAACCGCCCGTGGCGCGTGCGCACGCGCCCGCCCTCGCTCTACAACCTCCAAGTCCTCAAAAAAATCGCGATCGGCGAACTCATCGCCGACATGGTCGTGATGATCGGCTCCCTAGACCCCGTCTTCGGCGAAGTCGACCGGTAAGCACGCCCCGTCGCGAGCGCGCTGCACGCGTCATTGCGAGCTTGTCGAGCAACCCCCGTGTCACGCTGAGCGAAGTCGAAGCGTGACCCCAAATCTCGACTAGCGGCCAAGATCGTGGCGTGACCCTCAAGTTCGCCATGACAGGGCCTACCCGATTTTGTGTATGGGGAAAGACGTGACGGCTCCTTAGGCTAGTGCTTGAGGAGGACCAGTCCATGATTTCACGTGTCGCGGCGGCTGCCGCGTTGATCGGGGTGCTCGCCGCCGGATGTTCCGGCGGCCGGGGTGCCGGTACGATGCTTCCGTCCGCCGGAGCGGCCGGCGGTACATCCACGAACTCCGCAGCCGTGAGCCCGATGGGCAGCGGCACGACCCGCTCCAAGGCGGCCGTCACGGCGCCGGCGGGCTGGGTCGCCACCCAGACGAACCCGGTCGCGCTCGGCAGCGCGACCGACCTCGGCGCGCTCGATCCGGCCAAGCAGATCGAGGTCGTGCTCGGCCTGCAAATGCGCGACGCCGACACGGTCAAAGCCGCGATCGCCGCGGGCCAAACCATGTCGCGCGACGCGTTCGTTGCGCAGTTCGCCCCGACGTCCGCGCAGGTCTCGGCCGCGGTTTCGTACCTGCAGAGCCAAGGCTTCACCGGCGTCGCGCCGGAGCCGAACAACATGCTCGTCATCGCAACCGGCTCGGCGGCGACCGTCGCGAAGGCGTTCAACACGACGCTGCACGCGTTCAGCGTGGGCGGTGCGACGTACTACGCGAACACGCAGCCGGCGTTCGTCCCGACCGCGCTCGGCGGAAACGTCGTCGCGGTGCTTGGCCTCACGAACTTCGCCGGCCTGAGCGCGAGTTTCCCGAAGCAGACGGCACCGCTCGGCCTGACGCCCGGCACGTTCGGCACCAACGGCACTCCCAGCCCGACCGGATGCACCAAAGGCGTGAACCAGACGACCGGCGTGCCGGTCTGTCCGCGGTTCTACGACCCCGCGACGTTCACCATCACCTACGACGCGGGTTCGACGCCGCCGGCGACCAACTCCAAAGTCGCCATCTTCACGGTCGGCGATCCGACCAGCGCGATCGCGGACTTCCGCGACAACGAGACCCGCTTCGGCCTGCCGCAAGTCCCGATCAAAGTCGTCAACGTGCAGCCGCCCACCGCCGACGTCTCGGGCGCGGGTGAGTGGACGCTGGACATGACCTACTCGCAGGCGATGGCCTACAACCTGCAGCGCATCGTCCTCTACAACGCGGCGACGTTCTCGTTCAAGGATTTGACCGTCTCGCTGAACCGCTGGGCCAACGACAACACGGTGCGCGTCATGAACGCGTCCGTCGGCGGCTGCGAAGTGTTTCCGTATCAGAGCGGCGACATGCTCGTAGGCGACATGATCCTGGTCGAGGCCGCGGCGCAAGGACAGACGCTCTTCGCGTCGACCGGCGACACCGGCGGCTACTGCGGCGCGGCCGGCGTTCCGCCGAACGGCGGCGTCGGCGGCGTGCCGATGGTCGAGTATCCGGCGGCCTCGCCGTACGCGGTCGCGGTCGGCGGCACCGACACGCTCAGCAACGTCGACGGCACGTATCTCGGCGAACAGGCGTGGCAGTCGGGCGGCGGCGGATTGAGCCAATTCGAGTATTCGCCCTCGTGGGAGAGCCCGACGCAGATCGTCGGTACGACGCCGGCCGGATTGACCTTCCGCGGCCTGCCCGACGTCGCGTACGACGCGGCGCTCGAAACCGGCGCGCTGCTGTGGATGGGCGGGACGGAATACATCACGGCGGGGACGAGCCTTTCTTCGCCGATGGCCGCCGGGGTCTATGCGCGCATGCAGAGCGCGCACGCGAACTCGCTCGGCTTCGCAGCGCCGCTGCTCTACAAAGTCTTCGCGCGCAGCGCGGCGACGCAGATCGCCGGGCCGCCGGAGACCGAGCTGATCGGTCCGTTCCACGACATCCTGCAGGGCACCAACGGCCTGTACACCGCGCTGCCCAAATACGACTACACGACCGGCCTCGGATCACTCGACATCGCACGCCTCTACACGGCGCTGCAATAGGAGGAATGCGATGAATCGTCTTCTCGGAATCACGCTCATCACCGCGCTCTGCGCCGCATCGTGCTCGGGCGGCGGCGCGAATCATCTGCCGCCCGCCGGCAGCGCGCCGCGCGGTACCGCGTCGGTCGACGCGGTCGTCGCGCCGGCCGGCTGGTCGGCGACGGCAACCCGCGGCGCCACGATCGGCGGCGGAGTCGACCAGGGCGCGCTCGCGCCTTCCACCCCGCTCACCGTGCGGCTCGGCCTCAACCTCCACAACGAAGATCAGCTCAAAGCGCTGATCGCGGCGCGGCAGACGATCACGCAAGCGCAGTTCGACGCGCAGTTCGGCCCGACCGCGAGCGAAGTCCAATCGGTCGTCGCGTACCTGCGCGGTGCCGGCTTCACGAACGTGCAGACCAGCGCGCAGCTGGTGAGCGGCGACGGCACCGCCGCGCAGGTGACCAAAGCGTTCAACACATCGCTCGAGTCGTTCACGCTCGGCGGCGCGGCGGTCTACGTCAACACGCAGCCCGCGCTCGTCCCGGCGTCGCTCGGCGGGGTGGTCAGCGCCGTGCTCGGGCTCTCGAACGCCGCCAAGATGACGCTGAATCCAAAGCGGGCGAATCGGGCCGGCGTCACGTGCCTGGGCACCGCCGCGCCAACGGGGCAGTGCGCGCCGACGTTCGACTCGCCGAGCATCCAGGCGTTCTATCACGCGGGCGGTACGACTGCGGCGACGGCTACCACCATCGCGGTGATCGCGGAAGGCGACGTATCCGGGACCGTCAGCGATCTGCGCTTCGCCGAGGCCGCGCAGAACTTGCCGCAGGTCCCGGTGAACGTCGTCACCGTCGGTCTGCCGAGCAGCGATACGGCCGGCGTGGTCGAGTGGGACCTCGACACGCAGAGCTCGACCGGGATGGCCGGCAACGTGAAGAGCCTCTACATCTACGCGACGACGTCGCTGACCGACTCCGACATCGCGAACAATTACAGCCACTGGGTCGGGCAGCACGTCGCACAGCTCGGCAACTCGTCGTTCGGCGAATGCGAGTATCAGGCGTTCCTCGACGGCTCGATGAAGGTAGACGACCATCTCTTCATGCAGGGCGCGGCGCAGGGACAGACGATGTTCGTCTCGACCGGCGACACGGGCTCGTCGTGCGCGCTCGCGCCGACCAACGGCGTGCCGGGCTCCGGCATCCCCATGGTCGAGTTTCCGGCCGCCTCGGCGTACGTCGTGGGCGTCGGAGGGACGACCGCGGTCGCGAACTCGCCCGACGCGTCGTACATCGGCGAGCTGGCTTGGAACGCCGGCGGCGGCGGTCTGAGCCAGTTCGAGAACTCGACCAGCTGGCAGCAGGCGGTGATTCCGACCAGCACCGGCGCGGCGGCGACGAACCTACGCGGCCTGCCCGACATCGCGATGGCGGCCGACGCGTTCTCCGGCGCGTACAACGTCTACGGCCCGAACATCCCCGGCGTCGGCAACTGCAGCACCGGCTGCGGCGTCGGCGGGACGAGCGAAGCGTCGCCGCTCGCGATGGGGGCGTATGCGCGCCTGCTGACCGCGCATCCGGCGCTGGGCTTCGCGCCGCCCCTGTTCTATCAAAACTTCCTCGAGCATCAGAACAGCACGACGACGGTCACCGGTCCTCCTCCGACCCAGACCCTCGGCGGCTTTCACGACATCATCACCGGCGCCAACGGCGCGTACACGGCGCTCCCGGGCTACGACTACACCACGGGGCTCGGTACGCTCGACATCACGGTGATGAGCGGCCAGATCGGGACGTAACGCCCGACGGCACTCGAGGAACGGCGACGGGGCGTCGGCCATATTGGGGCCGGCGCCTTTTCGCCGCGACGAAGGTGAGTCCGTCGATACCCGGATTCGTGTCATTGCGAGCTTGTCGAGCAACCTCGCGTCGTCCCGACCGAAGTGGAGGGGCGACCCCTCATCGTGCTGGGCGCGATTCCGGCTCGCGCTTCGACTGCGCTCAGCGCGAAACGAGGCTTGCTCGACAAGCTCGCAATGACCCGGATCGACGAGACGTCGTCATGCAGTGGCCCGCCCCGGTCGACCACCGCGTTCTTAGGGCAGCACGATCGAGCGGTTCGTAACCGCGATGACGCCATGCGACCTCGGAATGCGACCGCCCGACGTGGAGTTCGCGAAAACGCCCGGGCGGTTCGCCGAAGCGCAGACGAGGGGGCTTCGTCGTCGTGATCGTGCGCTCGACCTGGTCGTCGGCAAGCACGAGGGCGGGACATGGGCCCGTTGGATCTCCCGTATTGTAGTTGCTGCCGAAGCTGCGAGCGCGCGGAAGCGCGACGACGAAGCGGAGCGGATTCACGGCG
>JAQBPM010000242.1 GCA_028287525.1 Vulcanimicrobiota bacterium
TACGTGCAGCAGCGGCGGCCGCGGTCCGTGCTCTGCCTCCCGTTGATCAAGCAGACCAAACTCGTCGGCGCACTCTATCTCGAGAACACGTTGACTCCGCGCGCCTTCACGTCGGGCCGCATCGCGGTGCTGGAATTGCTGGCCTCGCAGGCCGCGATCTCGTTGGAAAATGCCGCCCTCTATGCCGATCTGCAGCGCAGCGAGGGCTTCCTGGCTGAAGGGCAGAGAATCAGCCACACCGGGAGTTGGGGCTGGAACGTTGCTACCGGAGAACGAGCCTGGTCCGACGAGACGTTCAGAATCTTGGGATACGGTCCGGGGCGTTCTCCCACCCGCGAGATGTTTCTTGAACGCGTCCATCCGGAAGACGCACCGCTCGTTCAACGACGCATCGACCGAGCATCGAGCGACGGCAAGAGCTTCGAGGTCGAGCATCGATTGCTGATGCCGGATGGACGTGTCAAATACGTCCATCTCGTCGCTCAAGCGGTACGGGACCAAAGCGGTCAGCTGGAATTCATCGGTGCGCTGATGGACGTCACGGCAGCCAAACGAGCCGCGGAGGACCTGCGCAAGGCGCAGGCCGACCTCGCCAACGTCGCGCGCGTGACCACGCTCGGCGAGCTGGCCGCTTCGATCGCACACGAGGTGAACCAACCACTCACCGCCGTCGTCAGCAATGCTGAGGCCGCTCGGCGCTGGCTCGACCGCGGCACTCCCAGCCTCGATGAAGCACGCGCCGCGGTAGAAAGCATCATCAAGAGCGGCCATCGGGCGGGCGACATCACCCGGCGCGTCCGCGCGTTGTTGAACAAAGCCGACGCTCAGAAGACGCCGCTCGATATCAATGACGTCTCGAACGAGGCCGCCGCGTTGGTGCAGCACGAACTCGTCAGGTATCGGGTCTTGCTGCGCATGGAGCTCGCGGCCGATTTGCCTTGGGTCAACGGTGATCGGATCCAGCTGCAGCAAGTGATCGTCAATCTCGTGATCAACGGCATTGAAGCGATGCAGCCGGTCACCGATCGCCCGCGCGAATTGGTGATCGGGACGCATCAGGACGATGCGCACCAAGTGGTCGTAGCGGTGAAGGACACCGGTGTCGGAATCGGCACGGAAGACGCGGACCAGCTGTTCGGGGCCTTCTTTACGACGAAATCCGGCGGCATGGGCATGGGGCTTTCGATCTGCCGTTCCATCGTCGAAGCTCATGGGGGACGACTCTCGGCCTCCGGCAACGTCGGGCCGGGTGCGACGTTTCAATTCGCCCTGCCGCCGGACGAACTGTCGTCGCGTCGTCGCTAGTCCACCTCGACGGTCGTCCGGTGCGCCGACGTCGCGTCGGCGTCGTCGAACCATCCGATGCCCTCCTGGACCAGCGTGAGGACGAGCGTGTAGCAACCGCCCGCGTTGGGAGGTGCGACGATGAGCGTGAGGTCGAGTGATCCCTTCGGCGGCAGGGTCGCGGGCAGCGGCGTACGCAACCTGTCGCCGGGCACCTCAGCACCGTCGGCGTCGAGCCACCGGTAACTCACGTAGACGGGATGCGGCGGCGCCGTTGCCAAGAGCGCTTCGCTGCGGCTCGTGACGCGGCACCGGACGCGCATTGCGGTACGGCCCGTAACCCGTGCCGGAATGGACGCCGCGATGGAGACGCGGCGGTCGCGCGAACCCAACGCATCGCCGATCGCCCAGAGACGCGACGGCTGGACGCCCACCGCATCGAACATCGCCAGTTGATCGAGATTGCGCCGCCGCCGCGAAGAAAAACCGAAACCGAGCCGCAACGCATCCGCCGTCGCGTCGTCGATCGGCACGAGATCGTACGGGTTGCCGCCCTCGAGCGGGATGCGTCCCAGTTCGGTCCACGTCGCGCGGTCGAGAACCGCGATCGCTGAAGTCCCGCGGAAGCCTTCCGCGCTGCGCAGTTCCGAGACGCCGACATAGATGCGGTCGCCGATCGCGCAGAGGCCGCGTGGAAAGCCGCCCAGCTCGACGTTCGTTCGCTCTCCGCCCGGCACGACGCGCACGACCGTGCCCGCACCTGAATTGCAGATCGTCCACGCTCCGTCGAGCCAGCGCGGCGTATGCGGGCTGTGCAATCCGCCGACCACGTCCTTGCCCGTTTCGAGGTCGAAGAGAATCCCCGCGCCGGCGGGGGCACCTTGCCAGCCGCGATGCCGCTCAAACCGGCCGAACGCCGTCGCGTACAGACGACCGTCGTGCTCGGTGATGCAGTTGACGTGCCATGCGTCGAAGGCGTCACCCGCCCGGTACACCGCCTGCGCGGAGCCGTCCGGCGCCACCGTAACGATGGAGTCGGCCGACGGTGAGACGCAGAGGATCGTGCCGTCGCTGCGCACGAGCAGATCGTGCGGGTCGTCCAAACCGTCGATCCGCAGATACGACGCCACGCCCCCGTCGTCGTAGATCAGCGCCTCGGCACCGTCGTGCTGTCGCTGGGATGCGACGCGGTGGAAGCGACGACCATGCATTGCGATGCCGGCCGTGGGGAGCCAATCTATCCGCGACACGACGCCGTCGCGCACCACGAACAGCCCTCCGGAAAACACGTCGCGCTCGTTCCCTGCCGAGACGGCGAACTGGTGGACTTGCACTCAGTGTTCGGCCTACAGCAAGCGGTGTTCGAGGAAGATCGGGCGGTTTTCGGTGCGGCGCAACGAACGTCGTTCCTCGCGTCCTGCCGTACGCCAGTGATGGTAACCGGAGGCGAATCCTCCGTCCGCGACAGCATCGTGCACGTCGGGGTTGGCCTGCAGGTACTCGACCTCATCGAACTCCGGATGCGGGCGCTCGCGATCGATTCCGAACGTCGCGAGGAAGTGCGA
>JAQBPM010000243.1 GCA_028287525.1 Vulcanimicrobiota bacterium
GCCGTATGGCGTCTCGACCCAGATCTCGCGCGGGTTCTCGATGAGGGAGTAGAAGCCGGAGCCTCCGTAGACGCCGATCTCGGCGCTCTCGTTCGTCGTGTACATTGCGGAGCCCAAGATAGGACGAACGCCCTCGAAACTCCGCTCGCGGGCGGCCCTAGCAGCCCCCTAGTCCGAAAAATCCGAGGGCTTGAGCTCATCGATGAATTTCTTGAACGTCGGCGAGTCGCGGGGCTCGGCCGCGTCCTTGTCGGGGACCGTCTCCTCGAGCGCGATCTTGTCGCTCACGAAGATCGGCGCATGCATGCGCAGCGCGAGCGCGATGCCGTCGGAGGGACGAGCGTCGATCTCCTGCACCTCGCCGTTGGTGCGCACGATGAGCTTCGCGAAGAACGTCGAGTCCTTGATGTCGTGAATGATGATCTGTTCGAGCTTCGCGGAAAGCGACTCGAGCAGCGTGCGCATCAGATCGTGCGAGAGCGGACGCGGTACGGCAGTTCCCTCCAGCGCCAAGGCGATCGCCGTCGCTTCGAACGGACCGATTAGGATGGGGAGGTAGCGCTTGCCCTCGAGGTCCTTCAGGATGACGACCGGATCGTGCGTGAGTAGATCGATCCCGAGCTTGTCGACCTTCATCTGCCGCATCGACCGATACTCCGGGGGCGTGTGAACCAACTCCTCCGGCTTTGCACAATCAGCGAATACGAAGCCGCAAAAAGGCGAATCTGGTGGGAACGCGTACGAAGCGCCTCCGTGGCACTGTCATGCGGTATCGTCGGGCTTCCCAATGTGGGCAAGTCGACCATCTTCAACGCGCTCACCCGGTCCGCGCAGGCGCTCGCGGCGAACTACCCGTTCGCGACCATCGAGCCGAACGTCGGCGAGGTGCCGGTTCCGGACCGGCGCCTCGACGTGCTCGCCGGCCTGAGCGCCTCGGAGAAGATCGTCCCGGCCGGGATGCGGTTCGTCGACATCGCCGGTCTGGTCCGCGGCGCGTCGAGCGGTCAGGGGCTCGGCAACGCCTTCCTCTCGCACATCCGCGAGACGGATGCGATTGCCATGGTGGTGCGCTGCTTCGAAGACCCCAACGTGACGCACGTCGAGGGGATGCCCGACCCGCTGCGCGACATCGAGATCATCAACATCGAGATGGCGCTCGCCGACCTCGCCTCGCTGGAACGCCGGCGTGATAAGCTGCAGCGCGAAGCGCGCGCGAACCCGAAGGAAGCGCCCCGCCTGGCCGCACTCGAGCGCTTGATCGCCGGCTTGGAAGCGGGAGAGCCGGCGCGCCGTTTCCCGGCGGATTCACTCGAAGCGCAGACCGCGCGCGAAGCATTTTTGATCACCGCCAAGCCGGTGCTCTACGTCGCGAACGTCGACGAGTCGCAGATCGCCGCGCCCGGACCGATGGCGCAGGCGGTGTTCGCGCACGCGAAAGCCGAGAACAGCCGTGCGATCGCGTTCAACGGCAAGATCGAATCCGAGTTCGCCGGGATGAGCGACGACGACGTGACGATGTTCCGCGCGGACTACGGCATCACGAGCGGCGGTCTCGACCGGCTGATCGTGGAGGCCTACGATCTGCTCGGGTTGATGACGTTTTTGACCACCGGGCCGAAAGAGACGCGCGCGTGGACGATCGACAAGGGAACGAAGGCGCCGCAAGCCGCCGGAAAGATCCACTCGGACATCGAGCGCGGGTTCATCCGTGCGGAGATCGTCTCGTTCGAGGACTACGTCGGGCTCAAAACGATGGACGCGATCCGTTCCGCCGGCAAGCTGCGCTCCGAGGGCAAGGACTACGTGATGCAGGAAGGCGACGTGGTCGACTTCCGCTTCAACGTCTAGGCGTTACGCCTGGACGATCGTCGCGCCGGGCGGCGCGCCGGCAGGAGGGACGCCGAGCTGCGCGCGCAGCGCGCGGTTCTCGCGCTCGACCGGCCATTCGCTGAACGCGAGGATCAGCAGCACGATGAAGCCCGCCAGCGGGACGAGCATCAGCAGGGAGAGCCACGGGTTCATCCCGGCCTTCTTGAGGATCAAATAATAGATCCAGATCATGAAGACGGTGAACACCAGGCCGCCGAGCAGGAATACCCCGCTCATCGCCGCCATTGCCGCAAGGGCGCCGGCGGAGGGATCGCTGGACGTGCTCGACTGCGCAAGTAGCAACTGCATGACGCTCGCTTCTCCGGACGAAGCGAGCCCTCCCCGTGGTTCGCCATTTGGAGTATCGCGGGCAAGGTAAATGCTCCCAATGTCCTAAAGGGACCGGACGGCTAGGAGGCCTTTTCTCGATGTCCACAGCCGTACGGGCGGCGACCGCGGTTCGCGATGTCAGCGTTTTCGGTGACGCGATTGCGTACTTCAACGAAGCGGCCGCTCTCCTCAACCTCGACCCCGGGATGCGGGCGATTCTCACCCACCCGTCCCGCCAGATCATTTTTTCGATCCCGTTCCAGCGCGACAACGGTCAGCTGGAGGTCTACACGGGCTACCGCGTCCAGTACAACTTCGCGCGCGGCCCGGCCAAGGGCGGGATCCGCTTCCACCCCGGCGTGACGCTCGACGAAGTAACGGCCCTCGCGTTTTGGATGACGTGGAAGTGCGCCGTCGTCGACCTGCCGTTCGGCGGCGGCAAAGGCGGCGTGACGTGCGATCCGCGCACGCTCTCGATGTCGGAGATCGAACGCATCACGCGGCGGTATGCGGCCGAGCTGGTCGAGGTGATCGGCCCCGACAAAGACGTCCCCGCGCCCGACGTCAACACGACGCCGCAGCACATGGCGTGGATCATGGACACGTACTCGATGCACCACCGCATGAACGTGCCCGGCGTCGTGACCGGAAAGCCGCTGGAGATCGGCGGTTCTCGCGGTCGCGTCGAAGCGACCGGCCGGGGCGTTTCGATCGTCGCACTCGACGAGATGGCGCGGCTGGGCATCGAGCCGAAGGACGCGAAGGTCGTCGTGCAAGGCTTCGGCAACGTCGGGTCGGTCGCTGCGCAGATGTTCGCCGACGCGGGCTGCAAGGTGATCGGCATCTCCGACGTCACCGGCGCGTACGTCAACGAGAACGGCATCGACGTCAACGGTGCGATCGCGTATGCGCAGGAGCATCACTCGCTGGACGGCTATCGCGGCGGCGACAAGATGTCGAATCAGGCGATGCTGGAAGTGCCGTGCGACGTGCTCGTTCCGGCGGCGCTCGAGAAGGTGCTGACGGTCGACAATGCGGCTCGCATCAAGGCGAAGCTGATCGTCGAGGGTGCGAATGGGCCGACTACTCCGGAAGCGGATCATCTCTTCGCGAAGAACGGGATTGCGGTGATTCCGGATATTGTGGCGAATGCGGGTGGGGTTACGGTTTCGTATTTCGAGTGGGTTCAGGATCGTCAGGGCTTCTTTTGGAAAGAGAAAGAAGTCAACGAGCGGCTCAAAGATAATTTGCTGGAGAACTTTGGGATTGTTCGGGAGTTGGCTACGGCTCGTGGCGTTACGTATCGGACGGCGTCGTATATGGTGGCGATTGATCGCGTTGTTCGGTCGCTCAAACTTCGCGGGGTTTACGCGTAGCGTTGTGACGGTGTCGTAGTCGCGGGGAGCGATGCACCACCACGTCGGGGACGCGGCCCTCGCACTTCGTGTGCGAGGGCCGCTCCGTTTTGTCTCGTTCTCGCGCATCCTGCGCTTCACTCGCCAAAAAGGCCCCGCCGCTGGTGGTGCATCGCTCCCCGCGACATGGTCGGGCGTTCGTACGGGGGTGGGTGCACATGGAGCGTCCGGGTTCGGTCGCTGTCGCTCCCTGCCCGGCGGTTGGGGGCGGGCGGCCGGCGCAGTTGGGTCCGGGTCGGTTCGCTGCGCTCCCTCCCCGGCGGTGCGAGGCAGTTGGGTCCGGGTCGGATCGCTGCGCTCCCTCCCCGGCGATTGGGGCGGGGCTCCCTGTCACCCCGAGCTTGTCGAGGGGCCTCCGTTGTCAGCCTGAGCGCAGTCGAAGGCTGATCCCTCGTCTTGGCAGTCGCGTTGCGGGGGTCGCGCTCGGCTTCGCTCGGCGCGACACGAGGGTTGCTCGACGAGCTCGCAATGACAGGCGCTGCTCGACAAGCTCGCAATGACAGCCGCCGCTCGTCACCCCGAGCTTGTCGAAGGGTGGGCCGGCGTCTCGAGGTCGGCGGGCATTGCTACCCAGGATTCGGACCATGTGCCGATCGCGTTTACGACCGATTCTAGGCTGCGGCCGCATTCGGTGAGCTCGTAGGTTACGCGGATGGGGCGGCAGGGGGCGACGGTGCGGGTTACTATGCCTTCGCGTTCCAGTTCGCGGAGGCGTTCGGTGAGGAGGCGGTCGGAGAGGCCGGGGATCGCGGCGAGGAGTTCGTTGAAGCGGGCGGGGCTCGCGACGAGGACGCGGAGGATGGCGCCTACCCAGCGGCGGCCGATGAGTTCGATTGCGTATTGGAAGCGGGGACAGAAGGGGGACAGGCCGTCGGTGTGTTCGGCGGCTTCGACCGGGGTTTCTCGGAGGTGCATAGTTTATCTCAGTAGGCTACTTGACGTAAGTTTAGCACGGGTGCTAGGATTGGTCCACACCTACACTTCGTAAGTAACAGTACGAAAGACAGAACATGGACATTGCGCTTCCACTCCTCATCGTTCGCCTCGTCGTCGGGCTCGGCTTTGCCGCGCACGGGGCGCAGAAACTCTTCGGCTGGTTCGGCGGCTATGGGCTCGCCGGGACAGGCGGGTTCTTTGAGTCGATCGGGTTCCGGCCGGGCAAGCTGTTCGCCGGCGCCTCCGGGGCTGCTGAGGTACTTGGCGGCCTCTTGGTCGTCCTCGGGCTAGGCGGCCCGATCGGGCCGATGCTGATGATCTCGGTGATGGTCGTTGCGATGCTGGCGGTCCACCTCCCGAACGGCTTCTTCGTGGCAAACAACGGCATCGAGCATCCGCTCCTGTTCGCGGCGCTGGCCTTCATGTTTGCCTTCGTTGGATACGGGGCGTACAGCCTCGACTATGCGTTCGGATGGAGTGTCGTGTGGACGCCGGCGTTGGACTGGGTGTTCGTCGGACTCGGCATCCTCGGTGGACTGCTGAACCTCGCCGCCCGGCGCAAGCCCGCAGGCCAGCCGGCGGCCTGAGCGTTCTCGGCTAGATCCGGCGGTCCAGCGTCTGTACCTCGGACGGACGCGTCGGCGGCACGACCTGCTCGAGCGTGGGCTCTTGGGTCGGGCCGCCGGCCGCCTCCCAGGCGGCGAAGCCGCCCTCGAGGATGCGGACGTCCTCGAAGCCGCTCGCGCGGAGC
>JAQBPM010000250.1 GCA_028287525.1 Vulcanimicrobiota bacterium
TCTACGGCCAAAATCCCGCGGTCGGCGGACAGAACGCAGCTCTGCAGCGGGCCGCGAAGGATCGGCTGCGCTGTCTCGTCGTGCGCGACATGTTCGAGACGGAGAGCGCCGCGTTCTGGAAGCGCGAGGGTGCCGATCCGACGGCGATCGGCACCGAAGTGTTCTTCCTTCCGGTAGCAGGCGTCGCGGAGAAGGAAGGCACGTTCACCAACACGATGCGGCTGGTGCAGTATCACGATAAGGCGGTGGAACCGCCGGACGATGCACGCAGCGATCTGGCCTTCACGTACGAGCTCGGGAAGCGGCTCAAGGCGCTCCATGCGGACTCTATCGATCCGCTCGACCGCCCCATCCTCGATCTCACCTGGGACTACGAGAGCGACGACCCGGCGGAACGCGCGCGCAGCGAACCTTCGGTGAACAAGATCATGCGCGAGATGAATGGCTTCCGCATTGCGACCGGAGAGCATCTGCGGGACGCGAGCGAACTGTGCGACGACGGGACGACCGCGTGCGGCGCGTGGATCTATTGCGGCATGTTTCCCGAACCCGGCGTGAACTTGACCCGCCGGCGAGTGCCGGGCCCCGCGGGATCGGGGTCGCCCGAGTGGGCGTGGTCCTGGCCTAACAATTCGCGCACGCTCTACAACCGCGCGTCGGCCGACCCGTCCGGCGTGCCGTGGAGCGAGCGCAAACGGCTCGTCTGGTGGGATGCCGCGGCCAATAGCTGGACTGGTGCGGACAGGCCGGATTTTCCGCTGCACACGCCGCCGTCATACCGCGCGCCGGCCGATGCGACCGGCGAAGCGGCAGTCGACGGCGACGCCCCGTTCGTGATGCTCGAATACGGCCGCTCGGAGATCTTCGGCGTCAACGGCACCGCCGATGGCCCGCTCGCGACGCACTACGAGGCGCGCGAATCACCGGTCGGCAACGCGCTCTATCCAAAGGTGCAGTTCAATCCCGTCCTCAAGCAATGGCGCCGTCGCGACAACCCGTACCACGCGATCGGCGACGAGCGGTATCCGTACATCATCACGACGTACCGGCTGACCGAACACCATGCCGCGGGCGTGATGAGCCGCAGGATTCCGTGGCTGGCCGAGCTCCAACCGGCCGTGTTCTGCGAGCTCTCGCCGGAGCTGGCGGTCGAAAAGAGTATCCGCAACGGCGATTGGGTGACCATCGAGACGGCGCGCGGCGAGATCGAAGCGCGAGCCCTGGTGACGGGCCGAATGCGGCCGATTCGCCTCGGCCAAGGGCGCTTCGTCCACCAGATCGGCGTGCCGTACCACTGGGGATACGAAGGCCTGGTCACCGGCGACAGTGCGAACGATCTTCCGCCGCTGGTCGCCGACCCCAACGTGACGATCCATGAGGGCAAGGCCTTCACGTGCAATCTGCGGCCGGGCCGGCGCAGCCCCTACGCGAGGCAGACGTTGGAGGATGAGCCGGTGCCCAGGTCCGAGCAACGGCCGCTCGGCAACCCGGAGCGTCCCGGCCCGGTCCCGGCCCCCGCCCACGATTCGTCTGCCGTCCGTTCGGCGGTCGTCCCGCCGCAGGTCGTGATGGAAGGAGCCGGGCTGGCACACCGTATCGAGCGAGGGGAGGGCCCTGGCGCGGGTATCGGCGAGTATGGAGAATCGTGAGCGCGGTCCCGACCCGATCGTGAACGCCGACCGCGATCGCGGGACGACCCCGCCCGAAACGGGGCCCGAGAGCAGTGACGTGGCCGGCCGCCCAGCGGTCGAGCGACCGCGAACGGCCTTCCACGAGCCGACCGAAACGCCCGACCTCGAACGGGAGCCGCTGAATGAACGGGAAGCCCTCGAAGAAGGTGGGGAGTTCGACGGAATCGCTCCCCTGCAGGACCTTCCGCCCCCCTGAAGTCGAAGGCCTGCGGCTCCTGGTGTACAAAATACCGGATGCCAAAAGAGACCGAGGTACCCGGATTTGGAGACGATCGACATCATCGGCGGCGTGCCGCGCGGCATCGCCGCCCGGCCCGAGGCATCGAACGGCGACGGCGACGGCCGGCGCAAAAAGAAGCGTCGTGAGGGAAAAGGGCGGCCGGTCGATCCGGGCGCGCTGCTCGAGGTGCGCGCGCTGCTCGGCGACGAGCCGCGCCGGCGCGATCTGCTGATCGAGCACCTCCACAAGATCCAGGACCGGTATCGCGCCCTCTCCGCGCCGCACCTCATCGCGCTCGCCCAAGAGATGCGGCTGGCGCCGGCCGAAGTTTTCGAAGTCGCGACGTTCTACCATCATTTCGACGTCGTGAAGGAAGGCGAAGCGGCGCCGCCCGCCGTGACCGTGCGCGTCTGCGACGGTCTCTCGTGCGAGATGGCCGGGGCCCAGAACCTGCTCGCGCTCCTGCGCGCCGGCGGCTACGGCGAGGGCGTGCGCGTGATCCCGGCGCCGTGCGTCGGGCGCTGCGAGTCCGCACCGGTCGCGGTCGTCAATCAGAACGCGATCGGCGGCGCGACCGTCGCCGACGTCGACGCGGCGCTCGAGGCCAAAGCCTTCAGCGCGGCGATCCCTGACTACGTCGGTTACGACGCCTACGTCGCGGCGGGCGGATACGCGCTGCTGCGCACGTGCGTCAACGGCGAGCGCACGGCGGACGAGCTGATCGCGATCATGGAGGACGCGGGCTTGCGCGGCCTCGGCGGCGCCGGTTTTCCGGCCGGCCGCAAGTGGAAGATCGTCCGCGCCGAGGCGGCCCCAAAACTCATGGCCGTCAACATCGACGAAGGCGAGCCCGGCACGTTCAAGGATCGCTACTATCTCGAGCGCGATCCGCACCGCTTTCTCGAGGGGATGCTCGTCGCGGCCTGGGCGGTCGGCATCGCGGAGATCTACGTGTACCTGCGCGATGAGTACGCGCACGCAAGAAAGATCCTCACCGACGAGATCGCCGCGCTGCAAGCCGCATCTCCGGTGCCGCTGCCGCCGATCCACCTGCGCCGCGGTGCGGGCGCGTACATCTGCGGTGAAGAGTCCGCGATGATCGAGTCGATCGAAGGGAAGAAAGGGATGCCGCGCCTGCGTCCGCCGTACGTGGCGCAAGTCGGCGTGTTCGGCCGCCCGACGCTCGAGCACAACATGGAGACGCTCTACTGGGTGCGCGACATCGTCGAAAAAGGCGCCGCGTGGTTCGCCGATCAGGGACGCAATGGCCGCAAGGGGCTGCGCTCGTTTTCGGTGAGCGGCCGCGTGCGCAATCCGGGCGTGCACCTCGCTCCGGCCGGGATCACCATGCGCGAACTGCTCGACGAGTACGCGGGCGGGATGCTGCCCGGCCACACCTTCTATGGATACTTTCCGGGCGGCGCGTCGGGCGGCATCCTGCCGGCGTCGATGGACGACATTCCGCTCGACTTCGACACGCTCAACAAATACGGGTGCTTCATCGGATCCGCCGCGATCATTGTGCTCTCCGACCACGATACGGCGAAGAGCGCGGCGCTGAACATGCTGCGCTTCTTCCGCGAGGAGTCGTGCGGTCAGTGCACGCCGTGCCGCGTCGGGACGGCGAAGGCCGTGGCGCTGATGGAGCGCGACGACTGGGACCGCGACCTGCTCACCGATCTCTCGACCGTGATGATGGACGCATCGATCTGCGGGCTCGGCCAAGCGGCACCGAACCCGTTCCTCTCCGTCTACAAATACTTCCCGCACGAAGTGGGTCAATGACATGGCGATAGCGTTCACGCTCAACGGAACACCAGTCAGCGCGCAGACCGACGAGACGATTCTGCAGGCCGCCGACCGGCACGGCATCGAGATCCCGCGGCTGTGTTATAAGGACGGCTACCGTCCCGACGGCAACTGCCGCGTGTGTATGGTCGAGATCGACGGCGAACGGGTTCTCGCGCCGTCGTGTTGCCGGATGCCCGCCGAGGGGATGAAGGTCACCAGCACCAGCGACCGTGCGCGCAAATCGCAGCAGCTCGTCACCGAACTGCTGCTCACCGACATGCCGGCGCAGACGACGTCGCCCTACAAACGCGAATCGGAACTCGACGTGTGGGCGACGAAACTCGGCGTCGCGCAGCCGCGCTACCCGCAGCGGCATCAGCCGGCCTCCGACCTCTCGCATCCGGCGATGTCGGTCAACCTCGACGCGTGCATCCAATGCGGCCGCTGCGTGCGCGCCTGCCGCGAAGAGCAGGTCAACGACGTCATCGGCTACGCCTGGCGCGGCGAGCACGCGAAGATCGTCTTCGACTTCGACGATCCAATGGGAACGAGCTCGTGCGTTGCCTGCGGCGAGTGCGTGCAGGCGTGTCCGACCGGCGCGCTTTCGCCGGCGAACGGCGTGGCGCTGATCGAGCCCGACAAGAAGGTCGACTCCGCGTGCCCGTACTGCGGCGTCGGCTGCCTGTTGACGTACAGCGTCAAAGACAACACCATCCTGCAGGTCGAGGGCCGCGACGGTCCCTCCAATGCGAGCCGGCTGTGCGTCAAGGGACGCTTCGGTTTCGACTACGTGCACAACCCGGCGCGGCTCACCAAGCCGATGATCCGCAAAGAAGGCGTGCCGAAAACCGCGGCACTGCTCGATCCCGACGACATGTGGAACGTGTTCCGCGAAGCGACGTGGGAAGAAGCGCTCGAGCTTGCCGGCGGGAAGCTGCGCAAGATCCGCGACCAGCAGGGTCCGCAGGCACTGGCCGGCTTCGGTTCGGCGAAGGGCAGCAACGAAGAAGCCTATCTGTTCCAAAAATTGGTGCGCACCGGGTTCCGGAACAACAACGTCGACCACTGCACCCGGTTGTGTCATGCCTCTTCGGTCGCGGCGCTGCTGGAGGACGTCGGTTCGGGAGCCGTCTCGAACCAGGTCGAAGACGTCGCGCTCGCCGACGTGGCGATCGTCATCGGCTCGAATCCGACGGTGAACCATCCGGTCGCGGCGACCTTCATGAAGAACGCGGCCAAGAACGGCACCAAGATCATCCTGATGGACCCGCGCCGATCGGACCTCGCCCGCCACGCGACGTATTTTCTCCAGTTCAACGGTGATACCGACGTCGCGCTGCTCAACGGCATCATGCACGTGATCGTCGAGGAAGGCCTCGCGAACGAAGACTTCATCCGCGCGCGCACCGAGAACTACGAAGCGCTCAAAGCGAACCTCGTCGAGTACACGCCCGAAAAGGTCGCGCCGATCACCGGGATCAGCGCGCAGACGATCCGCGAGGTCGCCCGGCTCTACGCGACGGCGAAAGCGTCGATCATCTTCTGGGGGATGGGGATCTCCCAGCACGTGCACGGCACCGACAACGCGCGCTGCCTCATCTCCCTCGCGCTGCTGACCGGGCAGATCGGACGGCCGGGCACGGGACTCCACCCGCTGCGCGGACAGAACAACGTGCAGGGCGCCTCGGACGTCGGGCTGATCCCGATGATGTTCCCGGACTATCAGCGCGTCGACAACGGCGCGGCGCATAAAAAATTCGAAGCGCTCTGGAACACGACGCTTGATGCGAAGGCGGGCTTGACCGTCACCGAGATCATGGACGCGGCGCACCACGACATCATTACCGGCATGTACATCATGGGCGAAAACCCCGCGATGTCGGATCCGAACGTCGGGCACGCGCGCGAGGCGATGGCGAAGCTCGAACACCTGGTGGTGCAGGACATCTTTTTCACCGAGACGGCAAGCTACGCGGACGTCGTCCTGCCCGCCTCGGCGTTTCCGGAGAAGACGGGAACGTTCACCAACACCGACCGGCGCGTGCAGCTCGGCCGCAAGGCCCTCGATCCGCCGGGCGATGCGCGTCAGGACTTGTGGATCATCCAGGAGATCGCGCAACGGCTCGGGCTGCCGTGGAACTACGCCGGCGCGGCCGAGGTGTTCGAAGAGATCCGCGCCGCGACGCCGAGCATGGCGGGGATCACCTGGGAGCGGCTCGAGAGCGAAGGCTCGTGCACCTATCCGCTCGAGCACGAAGGCGATCCCGGCGAACCGGTCATCTTCATCGAGAACTTCCCGCGCGCCGGCGGCCGCGGCCTGTTCTATCCGGCCGCGTACACGCACGCCGATGAAATGCCGGACTCGGAGTATCCCTTCGTGTTCACCACCGGCCGCCAGCTCGAGCATTGGCACACCGGGTCGATGACCCGCCGGGCCAGCGTGCTCGACGCGCTCGAACCGGATCCGGTCGTGAGCGTGCACCCGGACGACCTCGTCGACCTCGGCACCGAGCCGGGCGGCGTGATCACCCTGCAATCGCGGCGCGGCAAAATCACCGCGTACGCGCGCGCCGATCGCGGGATGCAGCGCGGCGTGCTGTTCATGCCGTTCGTCTACAACGAAGCGGCGGCGAACCTGCTCACCAACGACGCGATCGACCCCTTCGGCAAAATCCCCGAGTTCAAGTTCTGCGCAGTGAAATTGAGCAAAGGCGAACGCGTGGAGGCGTCGATCCTGTAGTCTCTGTCATTGCGAGCACGGTGCCCTGTCATTGCGAGCTTGTCGAGCAAGCCCCGTGTCGCGCCGCGCGTAGTCGCGGCGCGACTCCGCGTGCCGGCATTCACGATGAGGGTCATCCTTCGACAAGCTCAGGATGACGACGGAGGGCCCCTCGACAAGCTCGGGGTGACAATGCGGCCGCTCGACGAGCAAAAAAGATCAGGGCGACATCTCTCGATGCCGCCCTGATGCGTTTCGGCGTTGCGACGCCCGTTACGTCGTTTTTGTGGCTGTGAAAAGCTGAAGCGCGTTGTTGAGCGTTACCCAGACGCCCCAGGCGAGCGGGATGCCGACCCAGAGCCACGCCAGGACGAGCTTGACGGTGGTGGAGGTGTCGGTGCCGGAGCCCGTATCGGTGGTGTTCACGATCGTCGCTCCTTACCCGACCGCTTCCGCGGTCGTAACGTAGTGGCGTTCGTCGAGCGGTCTCACCAGGTAGTTGCAGATGAAACCGACGACGAGCAGCACCGCCATGATGTACATAGTGACCGAGTACGCCTCGGCTTTCGGAACGCCGTGGTCGAGTTGGTACTGGCGGATGTAGTTCACCAGCACCGGCCCCGCGATGCCCGCCGCGGACCACGCGGTGAGCAGCACGCCGTGGATCGCGCCGACCTGCACGGTGCCGAACATGTCGCGCAGGTACGCCGGGATCGTGGCGAAGCCGCCGCCGTACATCGTGAGGATGATGCAGCACACCGCGACGAACAAGCCGAGGCTGCCGATGTTCTTCGTCCACGGGATCAGCGCGTACAGAATCGCTCCGAGCCCGAAGAAGATCATGTAGGTGCGCTTGCGCCCTATGAAATCGGACATCGACGCCCAGAAGATGCGGCCGCCCATGTTGAAGAGGCTCAGCAGTCCGACGAAGCCTGCAGCCGCCGCAACCGCGACGCCGAACATGTCCTGAACCATCAATGATGCTTGGCCGAGGATGCCGATGCCGGCGGTGACGTTGAGGAACAGGACGGCCCACAGCAGCCAGAACTGCTGCGTCTTGACCGCTTCCGCCATGACGACGTTCCGCGTCGTGATCATCCTCGCGGCCGCTTCGGCCGGGGTGGGCGGCACCCAACCGGCGGGCTTCCACCCGGGGGCGGGGAGGCGCACCATCAGCGCGCCCGAGATCATGAAGACGAAGTAGATGAGCCCCATCGTGATCATCGTCGGCGCAACGCCGGTCGAGGTGGGCGTCGAGTAGTACTTCATCAGAAGCACCGCGAGCGGCGCGCCGATGAGCGCACCGCCGCCGAAGCCCATGATCGCCGTCCCGGTCGCGAGACCGGGACGATCGGGGAACCACTTGATCAGGGTCGAGACCGGAGAGATGTAGCCGATCCCGAGACCGCATCCGCCGATGACCCCGTAGCCGAGGTACACGATCGGCAGGTTGTGGATCGAGACGCCGAGGCCCGCGACGATGAGGCCGCCGCAGAAGAGGCAGGCCGCAGCGAACATCGCGGCGCGCGGGCCGGCACTTTCGACCCAGCGCCCGAAAACTGCCGCGGAAAGTCCGAGGAAGACGATCGCGAGGCTGAAGATCCAGCCGAGATTGGGGATCGTCCAGTCGCCGGGTGCGGGGGCCGTGACGCCGAGCGCCAGCGACATCGGTTTGTTGAAGACGCTGAACGCGTACGCTTGGCCGATGCACAAGTGGATGCACAGCGCCGCGGGGGGGACCAGCCAGCGGCTGAAGCCCGGCCCGGCAATGGAATGAGAACGGTCGAGGAAAGCCGCCAACAGTCTTTCTCCTCTGCGCCCGCAAAGAGGCGCGGTCTCCCAGTGCGACTTTTGTACGAAGGACTGACCTCGGTAACCTGCGTCAGCCGGCGGAGGCGTGGGTACAAATATCCTCCAGTGCGCTCGGATACCGGTTTCTTCACCGACGTTACGCTCTGCATCGGCTGCAAGGCGTGCGAGGTCGCGTGCAAGCAGTGGAACCAGCTCCCTGCCGACGGCTATACCTTTTCCGCAGAATCGTACGACAACACCGGGCGGCTGTCGGCGACCACGTGGCGGCACGTCGCGTTCGTCGAACAGGCCGACCGCATCGAGCCCGCGGCTTCGCGGTGGATGATGATGTCGGACGTGTGCAAGCACTGCACGTACGCCGGCTGCATGGAAGCCTGTCCGACCGGCGCGATCGTGCGCAACGAGTTCGGCGACGTGTACGTCCAGCCCGACGTGTGCAACGGCTGCGGCTACTGCGTGCCGTCGTGTCCGTTCGGCGTCGTCGCGGTCGAGCCGAAGGAAGGCGTCGCGCAGAAGTGCACGCTCTGCTACGACCGGCAGAAGGACGGGATGGAGCCCGCCTGCGCCAAGGCGTGTCCGACCGATGCGATCACGTTCGGACCGGTCGACGAACTGCGCGCGAATGCGCAACGGCGCGTCGAAAAGCTGCTCGCGGAAGGCCGTGAGGCAAGCTTATATGGCATCGACGGCGAGGAGACGCGCGAGACCGGCCCGCTAAACGCGTTCTTTCTGTTGCCGGATCGTCCCGAAGTCTTCAACCTTCCGCCGCATCCGGTGCTGCCGTCGCGCTTCCAGCCCGCGGCATACTCGTCGGCGCTGGTCGCCGCGACGGCGCTGGCGGTGCTCGGCGTCGCGGTCTTCCGCGGCCTCCGCGAAGGCGCGTAGTGCCGTCGCAGCCGCACGGTGCGGCGTTCGGCGCGGTCGGCGATGTCTCGCCCGACGCCGTAGCGGCGTCGCTCGGGCGCAATGACGGCGGCTTCGGCCGCGCGCAAGAGACCTACTTCGATCACCCGGTGTTGCACAAAGCGCATTGGGGCTGGGAGATCGTCGGATACTTCTTCGCCGGCGGCATGGCCGCTGCGAGCGCGGCGCTCGCGACGCTTGCCGACGCCGCAGGCGACCCGCGCGACGGCGCGCTCGTCCGCAACGGGCGCTACACCGCGCTAGCCGGCGCCGCCGTCAGCGGCGTGCTGCTGATCGCGGATCTCGGCCGGCCCGAGCGCTTCATCGCGATGATGCGCATCTTCAAGCTGAAGTCGCCGATGTCGGTCGGCGTGTACGCGTTCTCGGCGTTCTCGGCGACCGCGGGACTCGCCGCGCTGGAACAAGCGCGCGCGGACGGAACGATCGCGCGGAACCCGCTCGGCTGGATTCCGAAGGGTCCGCGGGTAGCGGTGCACGCGCTCTCCGCCGCGCTGATGGCGACGTACACGGGCGTGCTGGTCGCGGCGACGGCGATCCCGGTGTGGTATCGCGGCCGCCGTCATCTCCCCGCCATCTTCGCGCTCTCCGCCGCGTCGACGGGCTGCGCGCTGCAGAACGGCTTGCTCGCGCTCGGCGCCGGGTCGCCCGCGACGTCGCGCAAGCTCGAGGTGATCGAGACCGTCGCGGCGGCTGCGGAGGGGTTGCTGCTGCTCGACTACGAGCGCACCGCCGGCGTGCCCGGGAAGGCGCTCTTCGGCGGCGCGCGCGGCCGGCGCCTCAAACGCATGACGCTCGGTCTCGGGCTCGCGGTGCCGGCGCTCCTGGCGCTCCCGGGGCTGTTCGGCCGGCACCCGAAACGGGGCCGCCGCCTGCGCGGGCTGGTCACCGCGGCCTGCGCGCTTAGCGGCGGTTACGTGCTCCGCGAGTCCGTCGTTCATGCGGGGCGCGACTCGGCGGACGATCCGCGCGCGTACCTTCAGCATCCGGTATAGCACGAAGTAGCCACGGGGGAACCGCGGCAGAAGCACCGTATCTTGCCACCGATGTCTGGGGCTCGCGGCTGGATCGTTCTCGCGCTCGCTGCGGCGCTCTGCGGATGCGACGTGTCGTCAGGCGGGCCGCCCGGCAAGGTCGCTCCCGGTGTCACGGCGACCCCGATGGGACTGGGGAGCCCGAGCCCGAGTGCCGTTCCTCGTCCGACGCCGACCGCCACGCCGACGCCCGCGCCCGTCCGGTTGTCCCCGCCCGCGCTCACGTTCGCGTCACCGGCCGCCCCGGCGCAAACCGTCGCGATCGCTGAGACCGGCTACGCCGGAACGTTCGCCGTCGACGCGACCGCCTGCACCGGAATCCTCACCGTCGCGCTCGCGCCCAACACCCAGTCGTTCACCGTAACGCCGTCCGCAGCCGGCACCTGCACCCTCATCGTGCGCGACACCCAAAGCAACGCCTCGACCCTGCCGGTAACCGTCTCCCCGTAGCCTTTTGTCATCCTGAGCTTGTCCTGAGCTTGTCGAAGGACGCCGAAGGGTCAGAGGCCGACGGTGCGGTTGCGGAACCCCGCCGCGTCGATGTAGCGGACGCTTCCGACCTGCTGGAACTTCAGCATCGTGACGAGCCCGGTCGCCGTCTGTGCGGAGAGCCGCATGCCGCGAGTGAACGCCGGGACCGTGCCGCCGGGCATCGCCTCGGAGAACGCGCGCCCGACCAGCGTCCCCTTCGACGGCAGCCGCAAACCGAGGATCTTCGCGATCGTCATCCCGACGTCGTCGTTCGACACCGGCGCCGGGTCGACGAAGCCGCGCTTGAAATCTGGCCCGATCGCCGCGGTGAAGTTCGCCGTGTCGGCGCGGCTGAACGAGCCGTGCATCCCTTGACCTTGCTGCAAATTGCTGTCGGCGATCTCTGCGGTGCAGCGCTCCGGCAGCGCGCATCCCGTTCCGAACGAACGGAAGCTCACCGCGATCGCCGGATGCGGCGTGATCGCGTTGCCGCTCAGCGCGATCTCCGAGAGCGGCAGCGTCCCCGGGAACGTGCCCAATCGTTCGTCGACGAACAAACCGCTCACGTAGTCCTGGGCGAGCAGAAACGCGATGACCTTCGGCGCGAGCTCGGCCGCGTTCGCCTGCGGCAGGTAGATCAGATCGCTGCCGCCGTTCGCCGCGACGACGACGTCGGGCTTGCCGGAGTCGAATCCGATCAAACCGTTGCCGCGGCTCGGAAACTTCTTCTCGAGGTCGGGGTGCACGACGGCGTCGCTGTTGTCCGGGTCGCTGACCGGCATCGCGAGCGCGCGGCCGATGTCGAGCGCCAGGAACCCCGGCGGCAGCGTCCCTGCGGGAATGCCGGTGAGATCGTAATGCGCGGAGGGGGAGGTCGAGCTCTCCTTCGAGATCGTCGAGAAGCCGTGATCCGACGACACGATGATGTCGGTCGTCGCCTCCAGGCCCAGCTCGCGCAGTGACCGGCGCAGCGCCGCGAGGTCGTCGTCTGCGTTCTTGATCGCGGCGAGCGAGGTGGGACCGTTGATGCCCGGCGTCAGCTTGCCCAGCGAGTCGCCCTGATTGTGCTGCGTGCCGTCGGGATCGCGCGACCAGAAGACGAGCACGAACGGTTTTCC
>JAQBPM010000277.1 GCA_028287525.1 Vulcanimicrobiota bacterium
AGCGGCCGGCTGTCGTGGAACCCGAACGCCTACGTCGCGGCTCAAGCGTCGTACGGGTTCGTCAAGTCGCCCGAATCGCTGACACCCAACGTCGACGTCCGCCGGACGTCGGCATCGTTGATGTACACGCGTCCGCTCGGATTCGACGCGTACTGGACCCACGCGTTCATCTTCGGGCAGAACAACGCGACCGACGGTGAACGCACGAATGCGTTTCTGTACGAAACGGAATACCGGCGCAACGGCAACGCGCTGTTCGCGCGCTTCGAGCAGGTGCAGAAATCTGGGCACGAGCTCGTGCTCGCACCGCTGCTCGTGGACGGGCTCTACAACCTGGGCGCGTACACGGTCGGGTTCGAGCACGACCTTCCGCACAAGCCCGGCAAGACCGTCGCCGGCGTCGGCGTGGATTTCACGCTCAACCCGAAGCCCGCTGCGCTCGACCCGGTCTACGGCACCGGCACGCCCTTCTCGTTCGAAGTCTTTTACCGCCTGCGTCCTGCGCCGCTGATCGGCCAGGATACATCTCACTGACCCGGAGGCTTTGTGCCGTCAGTTCTTCGTACTCGTCTCACGGCAGTCGTTGCCGCCGTCCTGCTGGTCGTACCAGCGTTCGCTTCCGCGCACTCAGGCGGCGACCCAGAGCCGGCCGCGCAGAATGCTGCGCTGCTTTCCTCCGTCGTCGCACTGGGAGGCGGTGCCGATCACTTCAGCGGCGCCGCGTTCCGCCGCGCCTTTTCGGCGCCCGCCGCAAACGAGGACCAAACGCTCCGCGCAGCGGTCGGCTCGGCGATGGTCGACCGCTTCGACGACGTGTCACCTACGTCGTCCTCGACGGTGTCGGCACGATGAAGCGCCGCGGCAACCCCCTCCCTCCGTCGCCTTCGACCGACGCCAAAGCGGTCGCGGCGGCGTTGTACCAGGCGGGGCTGCACGACGGCGCGTTCGACGTCGAGCGCCTCTTCGACACCCTCTTCTCGTCGGCAGTGCACAATCACGCGATGGTTGCGGTCGGCCGCAAGTACGGCGCCGGCGGAGAGACCGCGTACCATCTCGTCTTCGGCCGGCTCGTTCAGGATCTCGGAAAACCGTGATGGGCAGGCATGCGCTTCTCGCTGCGGTCGGGCCTCGTAAGCGTCGCGTAAGTCTGACGCCGTACCATCGGCTATACATGGACG
The DNA here is from genome assembly GCA_028287525.1 of Vulcanimicrobiota bacterium. Lineage (GTDB taxonomy): Bacteria > Vulcanimicrobiota > Vulcanimicrobiia > Vulcanimicrobiales > Vulcanimicrobiaceae > Vulcanimicrobium. The sequence continues at coordinate 1,179 of JAQBPM010000277.1, forward strand.
TGCGATTTTGCCTCTGCGGGCACACGGATCAAAGTCACGACGAACGCGGCGGATGTCGGGTTCCAGCGCCCGGGACGAGACAATCGTGCCGGTGCCGCCTCGATCGTGGAGCCGTTCGTCGTGGCGAGGACTACTACGAGCTGGTCGCGGCTCAGGTCCGGCAGCCGCGCATCGCTTCGTGAACTCAGCCCCCGAACACATCCCGCAGATGCGGGAGGTTCTCCGCCTGCCGCAAACGAGAACGGGTCGCCTTCGGGCGGTTCGCGCAGCACCTCGGGAGGACGAATGGACAGGCGCACGTTTCTCGCCGCTGGAGCGGCCGCAGGTCTCTTAGGGGCGGCCCCGCGGAAAAGGCACGTCGTGACGTACCGCGATCGCGGTTGCGGGTGCTGTGAGGGATGGGTTGCCGCGGCGCGTACTGCAGGCTATTCGGTCGAGATGCACGACCTGGAGCGCACCGAGCGCACGCGCCGCTTCGGTCTGACCGACGCCACTGCCGGCTGCCACACCTCGCTCGCCGGCGGTTACGTCGTCGAAGGTCACGTGCCGCTGGACGTCGTTGCGCGTCTTCTGCGCGAACGGCCGCGCATCCGCGGGATCGCGGCACCCGGAATGCCGATGGGGGTCCCGGGCATGGAGGGCCCGCGCATCGGGCCGCTCGACATCATCACGCTCGAGCCGCATTCGCGCCTGTACGCTCGAGTGTAGAGCTTTACCCGGCGTGACGAGTTAGAAGAAGCTCGACTGCCGCGGCGGGAACCCTATTGCGCGATGCGGATCGAAGTGCGGTCGCGGGTGCTTGAGCACGAACGCGGTGACGTCGTACGCTTCCTGTGCGGTGAGCGTGTTGGGCGGGGAGCCGAACGGCATCGCGTAGCGCACGAAGCGCGCCATCATGTTCGCGTTGTCCATACCGGCGCCGTCGTTGAACGAATGCGGTCCCCAGAGCGGGGGAAAGGTGCCGGGCTTGCCCGCGCCGTCGGCACCGTGACACGCGACGCAGCGCTGCGCGTACACTTGCGCGCCGGCGGCCGAATCCGGCGGGTGCGGCGAATCGAATGCGGGCGGCGCCTGTCCCGGCGGGCGTTCTCCGACCGGCGTTCCGCGCGACAGCCAAGCGATATACGTCGTTAGCCCCTCCATCGCGCGGCTGGTATACGCCGGCGGCGTCCCGTTCACGCTGTAGAGGAAGCACTCCGCTATGCGGTCCTGCACCGCAATGATGCGTTTGGCGCGTGGGTTCCATAGCGGAAAGGCCGCATACGTGCCGGTCAGCGCGAGCACGTGCTCGCGCGTTCCCGCGTCGATGTGGCAGTTTTCGCACGACATTGCTGCTCCGACGTTCCTGGGCAGCATCGCGGGCGTGCGGTGCATCAGCTCGCGGCCGTAGCGCAGCGTCTCCGCGTAGGGGCCGGTCGCGGACGGCAGCGGCGCTGGACTCTCGGCTTGCTGAGCGGTGCCGGCGCGCGGCGCACAGGCGGCGAGCCCGGCGGCGACGAGCAGAACGGCAAGCGCCACGCGCAGCGACGATCGAAGGGGAATCACGACCCCTTCATTCTGCCCCGCCCATTGGTTCGACGGGGGGCACTCCGGGTGGGGTGGACACCCAGGGTGGGGGTGTGGTATCCTCACCTTCAGCATGGTAACCAAGAAACCTCAACCGGCGAAGACCAGCGGCCTCAGTGGGGAGCGCAAAACGGACGTTCTCAACCGCCTCAAGACGGTGCGCGGCATGACCGACGGCATCATCAAGATGGTGGATGAGGACGTGTACTGCGTGCAGGTCCTCAAGCAGATCTCCGCAGCCCGCGCGGGACTCGACCGCGCGGCGCGCATCATGCTCGAGAACCATTTTTCCACGTGCTTCGTCGATCAGGTCAAGGCCGGCGAGGCGGGCGACGCCGTCGCCGAGCTGATGGAGACGCTGAACTTCCAGCGCGAGCTGATCTAATGCTGCTGGCGAAACTCGGCGAGGCCTTGATGCTTGCGCTCGGAATGGCGTGGCAGGTCGGCTGGAGCCTCATCCTGGGTTTCACGCTCTCGGGCGTCGTGCAGGCATTGGTCTCGAAAGAGCAGATGCAACGCGTTCTCGGCCGCGACGGCGTGCGAGAAATCGCACTCGCAACCGGGTTCGGCGCGGCCAGTTCGTCGTGTTCCTACGCGGCGGCGGCGATGAGCAAGACGCTCTTCAAGAAAGGCGCCGCGCTCATCCCAAGTCTGGCGTTTCTCTTCGCCTCCACCAACCT
>JAQBPM010000302.1 GCA_028287525.1 Vulcanimicrobiota bacterium
GTGCGCCTTGCGGGTATAGTGACCGCATGAGCCGAGCATTCATGAAGGAACGCGAGGACGCTCCCGATCCCGTCATCCTCCCCGATCGGGTCGGCCCGGCGCCGATCACCCCTGCGGGTTTGGTCGCCCTCGAAGAGCAGCTGCAGGGGGCAACCGACCCGAACGAGCGGGCACGCCTCGAACGGCTCATCGATGCCGCCACCGTGCTGCCGCCGCCCGAGGATACGAACGTCGTGGGCTTCGGCGCGACGGTGCGCGTAGAAGGTGCAGCGCCGAAACCGCGTCCGTTCACGATCGTCGGCGACGTGGAGGCCGATCCCGCCGGCGGGCGGATCGGCGTCACCTCGCCGTTGGCGCAGGCGCTGCTGGGCGCGCACGTCGGCGACGCCGTGGTCTGGCATCGTCCCGCCGGCGATCGTCGCGTCGTGGTCCGCTCGATCGCCTACGAATCGAGCTGACCCGAGGCCGTGAAGCGGAGCGCCCGGCCCGTCGGGTCGTGCCGGGCAGGGGTCGTGGTGCGAGCGAGGGTATCGCCGGGGGTGGAGAAGCACGCGCCGTGATCAATGCCGACCCTGCCTTGATCGGGGATCTCGTCAACGCGAACCACATCCTCTACCGGCACGGCGTGGTCGACGGGTTCGGCCACGTGAGCGTGCGCGACGACGCGAACCCCGATCGCTTCCTGCTCGCGCGCAACATGGCGCCGGCGCTCGTCACGACGACGGACATCATGGCGTTCTCGCTCGACGGAACGCCCGAGAACGACGAACGCCAACCGTATCTGGAACGGTTCATTCACGGTTCGATCTACCGCGCGCGCCCCGACGTCGGCGCCGTCGTGCACAGCCACGCACCGTCGGTGATTCCGTTCGGCGTCGTTCGCGGCGTTACGCTGCGGCCGATCTATCACATGAGCTCGTTCTTGGGCGGGCCGGTTCCGGTGTTCGAGATTCGCGACGCGGCCGGCGACGACAACGACGTGATGGTGCGCGACGTACGTCTCGGAGACGCGCTCGCGACGTCGCTCGGCGCGCTGCCGGCCGTGCTAATGCGCGGACACGGAGCGACGATCGTCGGCAGCAACGTGCGCCAAGCGGTGTTCCGCGCGGTCTACACCGCGGCGAACGCGGGCCTGCAGGCTGAGGCGATGCGCCTCGGTGAGGTGACCTATCTGAGCGAATACGAGATCGCGCGCTCGGCGGTCACCAACGCGGCGCAGGCGGACCGTGCATGGAATCTCTGGCTCCGCGAGGCGCAAGGGTGAACCCTCGCGGACCGTTGGCAGGCGTGCGCGTCCTCGACTTCAGCACGCTGCTGCCCGGTCCGCTCGCAACGTTGATCCTCGCCGAAGCCGGAGCGGAGGTCATCAAGCTCGAACGTCCGGGCGGCGAAGAGCTGCGCGGCTACGAACCCGCTTTCGGCAGCGATAGCGCGCAGTTCGCGGTGCTGAATGCCGGCAAGCGCAGCGTCGTCTTCGACGCGAAGGATCCGGAGGGAATCGAGCGGCTGCGAGTGCTGCTCGAGAGCGCGGACGTGCTGGTCGAACAATTCCGCCCCGGCGTCATGGCGCGATTGGGTCTCGGCTACGACGACGTGCACGCGATCAATCCGCGTCTCGTATATTGTTCGATCAACGGCTTCGGGAGCAGCGGCGCGCGCGCGGGCCTCGCCGCGCACGACCTCAACTACGTCGCCGAATCGGGCCTGCTCGCGCTCGTGGCGGGCAGCGACGGAACGCCGAATTTGCCACCGGCGCTCATCGCCGACATCGGCGGGGGCGCCCTGCCGGCGGTGATCAACATCTTGCTCGCGCTGCGCGAGCGCGACGCGACCGGCGTCGGCCGCCGGGTCGAAGTCGCGATGTCCGAGGCGGTCCTCACTTTCGCGCCGTGGGCGTTGCTGACGCACGCGGTGAGCGGCGCGGCGCCGGCGCCGAACACCGACCGCCTCAACGGCGGATCGCCGCGGTATCGGGTCTACCGCACCGCCGATCGACGATACCTCGCCGTCGCGCCGCTCGAGCAGCGCTTCTGGGAAACGTTCTGCGAGGAGATCGGTCTGCCGCACGAACTTCGCGATCACCGTAACGATCCGGCGGCGACGATCGACGCGGTGACGGCGATCGTCGCGACGCGCACGGCGGATGCGTGGATGACGCGGTTCGCTGGCCTCGACGTCTGCGTTACGATCGTGCGCGACGTGGGCGAAGCGCGCACCGACCCCGTCTATGCGGAGCACGGCGTGTTTGCGTACCAGGTCGAAGCGGCCGGCGAGAGGATCGCCGCGCTGCCGCTCCCGCTCGATCCGGGATTTCGCGACGGCGTGTTTGTAAAGAGCGCGCCGGCGCTCGGCGAAGGGAACGAACTCCTCGCCGCGCAGACATTCGAAGGGCGGGCGCGAAGGATCGGTTCGTGAACCTCACCCTTCGCCGGACCGCCTGATGGCGGCGCTTCCTTCCAGCGCTGAAGTCGCCGTGATCGGCGCGGGCACGATGGGCGCGGGAATTGCGCGCGTCGCAGCCGCCGCCGGACACCCGGTCCTCGTCTACGACACGCGCGAGGGCGCCGCCGCGCGCGCGATCGATACGATCCGCACCGACCTCGACCGACAAGTCGAGCGCGGGAAACTGCTGCGCACCGACGCCGAGTCGCTGATCGGGCGGCTGCATCCAGCGCTGCACTTGGACGTGATGGGACGCGCGCGGATGGTGATCGAGGCGATCGTGGAGGACCGCGACGCGAAGATCGCGCTCTTCCGCGACGTCGAACGCGTCGTGCTGCCGGACGCGATCCTCGCCACCAACACGTCGTCGATCTCGGTCAACGCGATCGGCGGCGCGCTCAAACATCCCGGGCGCTGCGTCGGCATGCATTTCTTCAACCCGGCGCACCTGATGCCGTTGGTCGAAGTCGTCGCTGCGTTGACCGCATCGGAGGAGGCGATCGAAACGGTCACCGCGACCGCGATCGCCTGGGGGAAACGCGCGATCCGCGTGAACTCGACGCCGGGATTCGTCGTCAACCGCGTCGCGCGTCCGTACTACGCGGAGGCGTTGCGCGCGCGCTCCGAGTTCTTCGCGGGACTCGGCGACGTCGACGCCGCGCTGACGGAATCGGGCGGCTTCCGCATGGGTCCGTTCCGGCTGATGGACATGATCGGCAACGACGTGAATTACGCGGTGACGCGTTCGGTATTCGAGGCGTTCGGCTACGACCGCCGCTTCGCGCCGTCGCTGCTGCAGCAGGAGCTGGTCGACGCCGGCCGGCTCGGCCGCAAGACCGGTCGCGGCTACTACGCCTACGAGCCCCAAGTCCCGGAGCCGCACGTCGAAGAATCGCCGGCGGGACCGGCGCCGTCGCGCGTCGTCGCACACGGCGATCTGGGCGTCGCCGCACCGCTCGTCGCGCTCGCGCGCGCGAGGGGAATTCTCGTCGAGGAACGTGCGGGAGACGCCCCGCGCATCGAGGTGGACGGCGTCTCGCTCAAACTGACCGACGGGGCGCTCGCGACCGAACACGAGCGGGTGCGGCCGACGGTGCTGTTCGATCTGGCGCTCGACTACGAGACCTGTACTCGCATCGTGATCGCGACGGGGCTGGCGGACGGAGCGCGTCGCGGCGCCGTCGCCGCGGGATTCTTTCAAGCGCTGGGCAAGCGCGTCACGCCGCTCTCCGACATCCCCGGGATGATCGTGATGCGCACGGTGACCGCGATCGCCAACGAGGCAAGCACGATGCTCTCCGAAGGGATCTCCGACGAGACGATCGATCTGGCGATGACGCTGGGCGTGAGCTATCCGCTCGGGCCCCTCGCCTGGGGCACGCGGATCGGCTGGGCGCGCGTGCTCACGGTGCTGGAGAACATGAGCCGGCTGCTCGGTCCCGAGCGCTATCGTCCGGCGTACGTCCTGCGTCTGCGCGCACTCGGCGCCGCGGCATCATGAGCGTCCCCGAGCAGAGTGCGGCGGACGAGCGCGAGCTGCGCGAGGGCGTGCGCAACGTCTGCGCCGCGTATCCCGATGCCTACTGGCGCGAGCTCGACGCGAAACGCGCGTATCCCGACGCGTTCGTCGCGGCGCTCACCGACGCCGGATTTCTCGCCGCGCTGATCCCGGAAGAGTACGGCGGTGCGGGGCTCGGTCTCGATGCGGCCTCGATCATCCTCGAAGAGATCAACCACACCGGCGGAAACGCGGCGGTCTGCCACGCGCAGATGTACACGATGGGAACGCTGCTGCGTCACGGCAGCCCGGAACAGAAACAGCAGTACCTGCCGAAGATCGCGGCGGGTGAACTGCGGCTGCAGGCGTTCGGCGTCACCGAACCGACGGCCGGCACGGACACGACGAAGATCCGCACGACCGCGGTGCGCCGCGGCGACCGGTACGTCGTCGATGGCCAGAAAGTCTGGATCTCGCGCGCCGAGCACTCGGATCTCATGATCCTGCTCGCGCGCACGACGCCGCTCGAAGCGGTGAAGAAGAAGAGTCACGGGCTCAGCGTGTTCCTGGTCGACATGCGCGACGCGGTCGGGCACGGTCTGACGATCCGGCCGATCGAGACGATGATGAACCACGCGACGACCGAGCTGTTCTTCGACGGCCTCGAAGTGCCGGCCGAGAACCTGATCGGCGTCGAAGGCGAGGGCTTCAAGTACATCCTCGACGGCATGAACGCCGAGCGCATCCTTATCGCCGCGGAATGCGTCGGCGACGGCCGCTGGTTCATCGAACGCGGCACCAAGTACGCGCGCGAGCGCGAGGTGTTCGGACGGCCGATCGGCGCCAATCAGGGCGTCGCGTTTCCGCTGGCGCGCGCGCACGTCAACGTCGAAGCCGCCGACTTGATGCGCCGGAGCGCGACGGCGAAGTTCATGCACGGCGAACCGTGCGGCGCCGAAGCGAACATGGCGAAATTGCTCGCCGCCGACGCATCGTGGGAAGCCGCCAACGCCGCGCTGCAGACCCACGGCGGCTACGGCTTCGCGGTGGAGTACGACATCGAGCGCAAGTTCCGCGAAACCCGCCTCTATCAGGTCGCGCCGATCTCCACCAACCTCATCCTCAGCTACGTCGCCGAGCACGTCCTCGGCATGCCGCGCTCGTACTGATGGAGAGTCGCGACACTGCGGCGCCGCTTCGTGCGCAGGTCGCGCTGCTGGGGCGGCTGGTCGGCGATGCGCTGCGGACGCACGCGCGCCCGACCACCTTCGAATACGTCGAGCGGCTGCGCGGGCTGACGCGCGAACGCCGTGCATCACCGAGCGCCGCGATCGACGCGGAGATCGATCGTCTGCTCGACGAGCTCTCCAGCGAGGACGCGGTCGAAGTGATCCGCGCATTCGGCCTGTACTTCCAGATGGTCAACCTCGCCGAGCAGCTCCATCGCGAGCGCCGCCGGCGCGAACGCGCGCTGCACGGCGAGCCTCCGTTGCGCGGGGCGCTCGAAACGCTCTCGCCGCAGGCGCCGGGCGCCGTCGACGAGGTCGAGCTCACCCTCGTCTTCACGGCGCACCCGACCGAGGTACTGCGCCGCACGACCAGCGACAAGATCGCGGCGATCGCGAGTGCCCTGCGCGAGCTCGACGAGCGCGTGCTCACCGCCGAGGACCGCGACGGCCTCGAAGCGGAACTGCGCGCGCAGATCCTGCTGTTGTGGCAGAGCAACGAGCTGTACCGCAGCGCGCCGACCGTGCACGACGAGGTGCGCAACCTCGTCGCGCGTTTTCGCGAGTCGCTCTTCGATGAAGCACCGCTGCTGTTCGAGCGCCTGGAGCACCGCTTGGGGGGCAGCGTGCCGACTGTGCTGCACTTCGGCAGCTGGATCGGCGGGGACCGCGACGGCAACCCCAACGTCGCGCCGGGCGCCATCGTCGCCGCCCACGAGCAGGCGCGGCGCTTCGTGCTCGAACGCTATCAGCGCGCGGTCGAGGATCTGCAGGTGCGGTTCTCGCAGGATGCCGTGCGCGGCGAGGTTTCACCCGAACTTCTCGCATCGGTCGAGGCGGACAGCGCCGCGCTTCCGGACGTGCGGTACACGGTCGGCCCGCGCCAAGAAGCGGAACCGTATCGCCGCAAGCTCGCGTTCGTCCACCGGCGCCTGACGCTGGCGATCGCCGACCGCGAGGGCGCGTACGGCGATGCGGCCGCGTTCCTCGCCGATCTCGAGGTGCTCGAGCGCAGCGCCGTCGCGCACAGCGGAGACGACGTCGCGCGACCGCTGCGCCGGCTGCGCCGCGCCGTCGAGATCTTCGGCTTTCACCTGTGCGAGCTCGAATGGCGCCAGCACCGCGATCGTGTCTGGCACGCGCTCGACGAGGTCGTGCGCGTGGTGGAGCCCGATCGGCCGGCGCTCTCCTCGCGCGATGAAGCGGCTCTCGCCGCGTGGTTCGCGCGCGAGCTCGCCTCGGCGCGGCCGCTGATACCGACCACGGTCGCGTTCTCGCCGGAGACGGCAGATGCGATCGCGTCACTGACCGCGGTTGCCGACGTGCGGCGGCGGCGCGGTGCAGGAGCGGTGCGAACGTTCATTTTAGCGGGGACCGAGTCGGCGTTCGACGTGCTCGCGCTTCACGCCCTCGCTCGGGCAGCCGGCGCACTCGACGCCGGCCCCGCGCAGATCGTCCCGTTGCTCGAAAGCGCGACGGCGCTCGCCGCTGCGGCGAGCATCGCTGACGCCCTGCTCGATACCGCGCCGTTTCGCGCGCACATCGACGCGTGCGGCGGCGTCTGGGAAGTGATGCTCGGTTACTCCGACACGACGAAGCTGATGGGACCGCTCGCCAGCCCATGGGCCGTCTATCGCGCGCAGGACGCGCTCGCCGCCGTCGGCGCGCGCCGCGGCGTCACGCTGCGCTTCTTTCACGGCCGCGGCGGTTCGGTCGGCCGCGGCGCCGCGGACGCACGCGAGGCGATCGACGCGCAGCCGCCGCAGGCGCGCACCGGCCGTTTCAAAGTCACCGAGCAGGGCGAGGTCATCGGCGCCCGCTACGGCCTCCCTTCGCTCGCGCGCCGCAACCTCGAACTGGCGTTCACCTCCGCGCTGCGCGCGACGCGAGAACCGGCGGCGGCGATTCCGCCGCAGTGGAGCGCGCTGCTCGACCGACTCGCACCGATCGCGGAACGCACGTATCTCGAGCTCGCCGAAGATCCGGCGTTCCTCGACTTCTTCGCCGCGTGCACGCCGCTCGACGAGATCGGCGACATGCAGATCAGTTCGCGGCCGGGACGGCGCGGTGCGCGCCGCTCGGTGGGCGATCTGCGCGCGATTCCGTGGGCGTTCGCATGGACGCAGGCGCGCGCGATGCTGCCCGGCTGGTACGGCTTCGGCGCGGCGGTTCGCTCCGTACCGGAAGAGCTCGACACGCTGCGCGCGATGGCGTCGGGGTTTCCGTTTTTCTCCACGCTCGTGCGCAGTGTCGAGCGCGCGCTGGCGGTCGCGGATCTCGCGATCTTCGAGCGGTACGTGCGCGGGCTGCTGAACGATCCGGCGGCCGCGGAGCGCTATTTGCCGGCGATCCGGGCCGAGTATGCGTCCTCGGTCGAAGCGGTGCTGGCGATCCTCGGGCGCGACGCGCTGCTCGCCGACGACCCGACGCTGGCGCGCAGCATCGCGCTGCGGAATCCGTACGTGGATCCGATCTCGCTGCTGCAGGTCCGCCTGCTGCGCGAATACCGCGCGCGCCCGGATCCGGTGCTGCGCGACACGATCCGCCTCTCGATCAACGGAATCGCGGCCGGCTTACGAGTGACGGGCTGACGGCCCTTCGACAAGCTCAGGGTGACAACGATTATACCTTGGCGGGGGTGCGCATCGTGGCGCGGTCGCCTTTGGCGCGGGCGTATTGGTTCGGCCAGGGGATTTCTGCGCCGAGCGCGCGTGCGGCGAAGAGCGGCCAGTACGGATCGCGCAGCAGTTCGCGCGCCATGACGACCAGGTCGGCGCGGCCGTCCGCGACGATCGCTTCGGCGTCGGCTGGTTCGACGATCATGCCGACGGCGGCGGTCGCGATGCCGGCGTCGCGCCGGATCCGTTCGGCGAACGGCGTCTGGTACAGCGGCCCGATCGGCATCGTGCCGGGTGGGATCGGCACGGCGCCGCCGGAACTCGCGTCGATCACATCGACGCCTTCACCGCGCAGCATGCGCGCGAGCTCGACGCTTTGCTCGATGTCCCAGCCGCCTGCGACCCAGTCGGTCGACGAGAAGCGTACGAAGAGCGGGAAGCGTTCCGGCCACACGCCGCGCACGGCGGCGACGACCTCGCGCAGCAGGCGCGTACGGTTTGCGAAGCTGCCGCCCCAGCGATCGGTGCGGTGGTTGACCAGCGGCGAGAGGAACTCGTGGAGCAGGTAGCCGTGCGCGGCGTGAATCTCGATCACCGTTCCGCCTGCGGCGCGCGTGCGTTCCGCCGCCGCGGCGAAGGCGCTCACGACGCGCGCGATGCCGTCTTCGTCGAGCGCTGTCGGCACCGGATAGGTGGGATCGAACGGATCGGTTCCCGGCGCGACCGGAACCCAGCCGCCGTCGGCGAGCGCGACCGCTCCCGAGCCTTCCCACGGCCGCTTCGTCGAGGCTTTGCGCCCAGCGTGCGCGAGCTGCGTTCCCCACTCCGCGCCCTGCACGTTGCAGAAGCGCGCGATGCGGGAGAGCATCTCGACGTGGTCGTCGCTCCAGATGCCGAGGTCTTGCGGCGAGATGCGTCCTTCGGCCGTTACGGCCGCCGCTTCGGTAAGCACGAGCCCGGCGCCGCCGACGGCACGGCTGCCGAGGTGGACGAGGTGCCAATCATCGGCGAATCCGTCGACCGAGGAGTACTCGCACATCGGCGAGACGACGACCCGGTTGCGAAGCGTCACTTCACGCAGCGTGATAGGAGAGAAGAGCTCGGACATCGTTCGTTAGAGACGTGGCCGCGGCGGCGCGGGTTGCGGTTGGGGGTAGAGAAAGGAAGGGCCCGGTGCGTGCACCGGGCCCTTCGCTCGTTGGGGAATCGGGGTTCCTAGAACCGGAGATCGAGACCGGTCGAGAACCCTTGCAGCCGGCCGCCGGCATAGCAGTGCGGGCCGTTGCCCGTCACGCCGCCCGCGCCGCCGTTGGCGGTCGGATCGAATGCCGCCAGCGTGCTGGCGTCGTGGCAGTCGGTGGTGAGGCCGCGCCCTCCCGCACCGAGATCGTAGTGCGCGTCCCGATGATTGAGCGTGAGCGCCCAGTCGAAATACCAGAGCACGTGCCGGTCGATCGCGTGTTTGAACGCGAACGTGTACAGGTTTGCCATGTTGTCGGGGCTGAACCCGCCGGACGTGTTGTGCTGGCCCGGATCGCCCGGTGACGGGTTCGCGCGCGCCCAGCCGAAGTTCACGTTGTTTTTCTCGTTCAGGTTTTGCGTCAGCGCCAGCCAGAAGCCGTCGCGCGTACGTTCGTTTTGGTACTGGATGGCTGCGGGGACATAGCGGTGCATGTTTTCGTAGATCGCGCTGAGCAGCGTGTTCTTCGAAAACGCGTATTGCGCGCCGAACTTCCAGGCCTCTTCGTCACCGACGTCGAGGGCGGCCAGGACCGGGTCCGCGATGTCGCTGGAGCGGTTGACCTGTTTGTGGAGCTCGTAGGCCGTCGTGAAGTACAGTTTTTTCGCTTGATAGTTCAGGCTGCCGCTGTAGATGGCGCCCCACGAACCGTCGTTGCAGGCCGGCGGCAGAGCGCCGCTGCCCGGGAGGTTGCCGCCCGCGCAGCCTGCTTCGCCCGACGGGATGTTGCTGTTGTCGAAGGCTCGGTTCTGTCCGGGCGAGACGAGCACGTTCAGGGTCACGCCGTGCATGTTCGGCGATTCGTACCACAGCGCGTGATCCAGTCGGGTGCCGAATTCGACCCGATTGTCGCCGCCGGTGTTTCCCATGACGACCGCATAGTCGCCGAGTTCCCCAAGGAACGGGTTCATGCGCGCGGTCGCGATCTTATACGGCGCGTCGCTCTTGCCGATCTTGAACGCGCCGCTCGGCGTCAGCACGCCGAGGAAACTGTTGCGCGACGTCAACCCGCCCTTGACGATCCCGTCGTTGTTCGAGTTCGTGTTGACTGTGCCGGAGGTCGACGAGACGCTGAGCTCCGTTTCGAGCTGGTAGAGGACGCCGCTCTTCTTGCCGGTCCTGTGCAATCCGCGAACGCCGAAGTATGACTGATTAGACGAGATCGCGGAGAGATAACTCGTGTTTCCGACGGCGTCGGTGTTGAGAGGCGCGGAGTTGAAACCTTTCGTGACGTGATCCCACGAGAGGTCGAGATTTCCGTAGAGCGTGACGGGTTCGCCGCCGATCAGCAGGGTGACGGTGTCGCCCTTCACGAGTTGGATGAACGACGCGTCGGGTGCTTTCGGAGGCACGGGGACGACCGGCGCTGCCGGTTTTGCCGCCGCCGCTGCCGCTGCTGCTGCTTGCTGGGCCTTGAGAGCTGCCAACTGCGCCATTACTGCGTCCAGTTGCGCCTGCATTGCCTGAAGCTTGGCGTCGGTTGCCGGGTCTGCGCTGGCGATCGTCGTGGTCGCGAGCACGAAGGCGAACGCTAAGGCAATTAGCTTCTTCATATACTTCCGTCCATTCCGGTATGCAATTGCCCTGTATGTGGCATGCAGTATACCAAGGGAGGTAACCGGCGGCTTCGTGGCTGGAACCGGTTCTCCTTGGACGGCTTAGCGGGCGGTAGACAATTCCTTCACGGGGACGACTGAAGAAGCCGAGCAGTTACCCTGCTCGGCTTCTCAGGTGCGGGGTGCCGGCCCGGGGCTAGTTCCTGGCGGGCGGCAGCCGGCGGTAGCGTTCGGTGAGGAGATCCTGACGCGAGCGGTCCTGGTACTCGCGGCCGCGGACGAAGACGTGCTCGACCGCGGTCGAGAACTCGAACGGGTCGCCGCTCCAGACCACGACGTTCGCATCCTTGCCGGGTACGAGGCTGCCGACCCGGTCCGCCACGCCGAGCGCCAAGGCCGGCGCGAGCGTCACGGCCCGCAAAGCGTCATCGTGCGACATGCCGTACGCTACCGCGTTGCCGGCCTCGAACTTGACGTTGCGGGCGTTGAAGCCTTCCTCGTCGCCGCCCCCGGCGTTGCCGACGAGGATGACGTCGACGCCGGCACGCCGGAGCAGCGCCGCGTTCTCCTGGCGCTGGTTGAGCGTGTCGAACGTCGTCGGGATGTTGTTCATCGCACCGGTGATGACCGCGACGTGCGCGGCGGCGAGTTTCGGTGCGATCATCCACGCCTCGGCGCCGCTGTCGACGATGACGCGGATGCGTTCTTCGCGCGCCAGCCGGATCGCCGCGTCGATGTCGTCGACGCGGTCGGCGGTGAGGATCAGCGGTTCGCGGCCCTGCGCGACGCGCACCAGCGCCTCGAGGGACCGCCGCGAGGCGGAGAGCGCGCGCAGCCGGCCGTCGTCGTACGCGCCGCGGTGCGCGGCGTAGACGCGCGCGTCTTCGATCAGTTCGCGCAGTGCACCGATCGCCTCGGCGCGGCCGAGCGGCGGCGCCGTCGCCTCCGCGGGGCCCGCCGTGTCGGCTCCCGACGTCATCTCGTCGACGTCGGCGTTGAACCGGCCGGTGGTCTGGAGCGTCGCGACCAATCCGGCCGCCGAACGGCGCAGCATCTCGGACGCCGTGCCGTCGCACAGATCCATCACCGCCGCCTGTCCGGCGACGAACGACCCGCTCGGCAGGATGCCGATCGACGTGATCCCGTCTTCACGGCTCGACGCGATCATCGCCGACTCGGAGAAGAAGCTCTCCCACGCCTCGAAGTCCGCGTTCACGACGCCGCGCGCGCTGCCGTTGCGGGTCGCGCGTTCGCCGCCGACTTCGGTCAAGCCGATTGTCGTCGAAGCGTTGATGAAGCCCGGGGTGACGATCTTGCCGCGCGCGTCGATACGGCGCGCGCCGGCCGGAATCGCGACGTTCGCGCCGACCGCGCGGATGCGGCCGTTCTCGATCACGAGCGTGCCGCCGGGGATGCGCGGCCCGCTGACGGGATAGATGGTGCCGCCGACGATCGCGACGGTTTCGGCCGAGGCGAGCGCGGTTGCGCCGAGGAACGCCGCGAGTGCGGCGCAGAGCATCGTGCGTGCGTTCACTTCGCCACCTTCGTGCGGACGTAGCCGAGTTCGAAGTCCGTTCGCCAACTTTGCGCCGGATCGTCGCGATCGAACAGCTTCGCGCCGTCGATCCAAACCTTCTCGGCCTTCGCGTAGACGCTGAACGGATCGCCGTTCCACAGCACGACGTCGGCGTTCTTGCCGGCTTCGAGCGAACCGATGCGGTCGTCGAGGCCGAGCGCCCACGCCGGATTGATCGTCATCCACTTCACGGCCGTGTCCTCGCCGACGGTCAAGCCAGCGCGCTTCGCCGCGTACATCGCCTTCGCGACTTCCTGATTGAGCCGCTGAATGCCGGAGCCGTCGTCGCTGTGGATCGTCGCGCGCGCGCCGGCGGCGTCGACCAGGCCGATGTTGGCGCGCACCGTGTCGAGCGCTTCCATCTTGAACCCGCCCCAGTCGGCCCACATCGTCGCGGCGATCCCTTCCTTCGCGAGCAGGTCGGCGATCTTGTAGGCCTCGATCGCGTGGTGGAACGCGCGCACTTTGTAGCCGAACTCGTGCGACATGTCGATCACCTGCGCCATCTCGTCGGCGCGGTAGCAGTGCATGTGGACGTAGATGTCGCCGCGCAGCGCGGCTGCGAGCGTCTCCAGCGTGAGGTCGCGCGTCGGCGCGTCGCCTTTGTGCGTTGCGTTCCACGCATCCCAGCGCCGCTTGTAGGCTTCGGCGGAGATCCACGCGGCGCGATAGCCGGCCATGTTGCCCATGCGCGTCGAGGGACCGCGCTGCGCGTAGACGCGCTTCGGATTCTCACCGCACGCCATCTTCAGGCCGTAGCGCGCGCCCGGAAATTTCATCCCCTGCACGGTGCGGGAGGGGACGATCTTGATCACCGCGCTGCGGCCGCCGATCAGGTTCGCGGAGCCGGGCAGAATCTGTGCCGTCGTGACGCCGCCTGCCAGCGCGCGCGGAAACTCCGGGTCCTGCGGCCAGATCGAATGCTCGGCCCACACGTTGGCGGTGTTGGGGCTCGTCGCTTCGTTGCCGTCGGAATGTGCGCTCACGCCGGGCGCCGGATAGTCGCCGGTGTGCGAGTGGATGTCGATGATCCCCGGAGTCACGTACTTGCCGGTGCCGTCGATGACGTCGGCTCCATCCGCCGGCGGCGCGACGTTCGCGCCGACTGCCACGATCTTGCCGTTGCGCAAGAGGATCGAGCCGTTGCGGATCACCGGGCCTGCTGCCGTCAACAGGGTGACGTTGCGAATCAGCGTCGCCCGGCTCGGGAATGCCGTATACGTCGACGGATACGGGTCCGCCAGCGGCAGGGAGACCGCACCCGGACCAGGCGACGGGCCCGGTGCGGGGCTTGCGGCGGCGGACGGTGCGGGGGCCTGCTGCGCGAGGCCCGGCGAGGAGAGCGCGAAAACGGCCGTCATAGAGACGGCCGCCAGCGCGCGGACTGGGGAGATCATCCGCCCTCGATAACAGAGCGGGCTTACGGTCTCCTGTCGGGAACGCGCCGGCCCGCCTCGAACGTTCTTGGGACGACGATGTTTGTGCGCCACCTCGGCTTGGCCGTTCTTCTTGTGCTCTCGAGTGCCGGACCCGCGCTGGCGATCCAGCAGCCGAGCGGGCTCTACGTGATCATCCCGTTCGGCGAGCCCGGTGACACGGACCCGGTCCAGAACAACGCGACCCAACAGTTTTCGCTCGATCTCGCCGAACGGCAGATTCGCTCGATGATCGCGCCGCCGATCGACGCCGTCGAAGCCGTCGGCTCGGCGAGCCGGCTGTGCGGCGAGTATGGAGCGAGCGGGCTGCTCGTGCCGCAGCTGCGTTTCGAGCAATCGAAGGAACGCAACTTGACCGGATTTCTCCCGGTGGTCGGCGGCGTCGTCTCGTCGTCCGGCGCGTTCGACCGCTCACCGATCCGCGCCCGGCTGAAGCTGTTCTTGGTCGACTGCAGCGGCATCGTGCGGTGGAAGACCTTCACCACCGCGAACAAAGTGCACAAGGGAACGAACATCAACGCCGGGTTGACCGAAATCGCGAACGCGACGCTCACGCAAGCCGTCGAGCAGTTCGTCAACCGCCCGAAGTCCGCCGCCGAAAACCGCTAGACCGCGTGAGCGACGCCGCCCGGCTATCGGCGCGGCGCAGCAGTGCGGGGGCCAAAACGAAGCGCGTATGCTGCTCCGGGCGCTCGATTCAAGAAGTGTGTGCCGGCCTCGTCCCTGAATCGTGCCATACGTATGGCATAGTGAGGCGGTAATCTGAATGAGCGCGCTGGAAGCACCGCGTTCCCTTGTATCCGAAAGCGCCCAGGAAGACCGGCTGCGCTTCATGCTGGACGTCACCCGGCAGACGTATAACGCACTACTCGACGAGCGTCGCTACGCCTGGAGAGCGCGCGGCATTACCGTCACGGCGAAGATGCAGTACGCCGAGATCACGGCGGGCTCAGAAGCGCGTGCGGATTCCCGGTGTCGGCACGGTCCCACTGCGCAAAGGTCGCGCGATTCCCGCCTTCGGCCGGGCGATCGTAGTGGAGCGGAATGGCCGTTGGTGGGCGATCTTCGAGTGCGGGCGCGAACCTGAGGCGCTGCCCCTGACCGGTCGGGTCGTGGGAATCGACCGTGGCGTGCACGTTCAAGCTGCCACGAGCGACGGCGAGTTGCTTCGCAATGGCAAATACGGTGAGCGACTCCGACGCATCGTTTGCCGGCACCAGCGAGCACTGGATGCGGTCAGCGTCAAAGATGCTCGCGGACGCTGTTTGAATGTCCGTGATCCAGCGCGAATCGCGGCGGCCCGGCGGTTGGCGCGAGCGAAGGAACGGGAAGCCAGCGCGCGGCTCGACGGTTTGCACAAAGCTGCGGATCGCATCGTGCGTTCCGCTGATGTCATCGCGCTGGAGGTGCTGGACGTTCGAGCCATGACGCGCAGCGCCAAGGGTACGCTCGTGGAGCCCGGCCGTAACGTTGCGGCGAAGAGCGGTCTGAATCGAGCGTTGCTCGATGCGGGTTTTGGGAAATTAGCGACGCTGATACGCGAAAAGACCGTCTTTGTCAAACGCTACGCTGCATGATTGGTTGGTAAGGCCTGGAGCCGAGTGTGAACCTTAACCAACTG
>JAQBPM010000323.1 GCA_028287525.1 Vulcanimicrobiota bacterium
ACGTCGTGCACGAACGCGATCGTGCTCGTCGTCCCCTCGACGTCGACGACCGCGGCGCGCGCCGCGATCGCCGTCCGCGCGCTCACTCGTAACGCGGAAAACGCGAGGCGATGTCGTCGCCGGTGAAGTTCGCGACCCAACCCGACGTGTCGGTGAAGAACCGGATCGCGGTGAACTCGGGATCGGGTCCCATGTCGAACCAATGCCGCGTGCCGGCCGGTACGCCGATCAGATCGCCGCGCGTACACACGGCCTGATAGACTTTGCCGCCGATGCGCAGGTAGAACGCGCCGCTGCCCTCGACGAAGAAGCGCACTTCGTCCTCGGAGTGACTGTGCTCGTCGAGAAATTTCGCGCGCATCGGCGCCGTGTTCGGCGTGCCTTTCGCGAGCCGCAGTACGTCGGCCGTCGCGTAGCCGCATTCATCGCGCAGGCGCTGCACGTCGTCAGCATACGCTGCGAGCACGCGTTCCTGATCGGCGTCCGCGGCGAGCGGGACGCTCGCTTCCCACTGTTCGAACCGAACGCCGGCAGCACCGAGCAGGCGCGCGATCTCCGCGCGATCCGTCGTGTCGACCAGCGGCGCGCCGGGCTTCGTGTCGTCGTAGACGCGCAGCGTCGAGGTCAATGCAGCGTTCATCGGATTCTCCGTTCTTCGAGGTGGCAGGCCAGCAGAAATTCGAGGCCTTCGATGTGACGGCGCGCGTCGGCCGCGGTGGCGCCCCAGGCGTAAATCCCGTGGCCGGCCAGCAGAAAGCCCGGCACGGCCGCGTCGGCACCGAGGCGCGCTTCGACGCGTTGCGCGAGCGCAACCGTGTCCTGATCGTTCGCGAACACCGGGATCTCGATCGCGCCGGCGTGCGTGCGCATTCCGATCGCCTTGTGCATCTCGAGGCCGTCCGTGCGCACCGAGCCGCGCGGCTCCTCCAACTTCGAAAGGACGGTCGAAGCAACCGTGTGCACGTGGAAAACCGCCCCGATCGCCGGGTCGGTCCGGTAGCGCGCCAGGTGCAGCGGCGTCTCGGCCGAGAGGCCCGGCGGGACGGGTTCGTCGAGCGCTACGATGGCGACCCCATCCGAATCGATCCCGCCCTTGTCGATCCCGCTGCGGGTGACCGCGACGTGCCGGGTATCGATTCGGATCGAGAAGTTCCCGGAGGTCGCCGGCACCCAGCCGCGTGCGGCGGCGTAGCGGCCGAACGCCGCGATCTCTTCGATCGCCTCGGAGGAGGGACGCGGCAGAACCATGGTCACCTTTTGACGAACCTCCCGGCATGCCAGCGAAGTTGCAGGGCCCGTGAAGGACGACCGCACGCGGGACGAGCGCGTTCTCGTCTATTCCACCGACGGGAAGTTGCCGCTGCCCGCGCCCGCCGCGCGACGCAAGACGCAGCCCACCATGCGTGCCATGCCCGACGACGGCGTGTTACGGGTCGCCAGGGAGAAGCGCCGGGCGAGCGTCGTGACCGTGGTCCACGGCTTGACGGCCGGTGAGCTCGACGCCACGGGCAAGGAGCTCAAGCGCCTCTGCGGTACCGGCGGCACCGCGAAGAACGGTGTCGTCGAGCTCCAAGGCGATCACCGCGAAAAGATCGTCGCCTACTTCACCGAGCGCGGCCGCCGCGTGAAACTCGCCGGCGGCTGACCCTCAGAGCAGCGACTCGGACGAGGCAAACGTGGCGTGGTTGTCGTGCTGCCAGATGCTGTCGGTCCGCATCGCTCCGGCGGAATGGCCGAAGGCCTCGACACTCAGGAGCGCGTCGTCTTGCGTGTACGCGTTCTGCTTCTTGACGTCGGCAATCGCGTGCTGTTCTTTGTCGCGCGCGTCGACCGTGATGTCGACGATGGAACGCGGAGCGGCACGGTCCAGCGCGGCGGAGCCGGACGCCGTACGATCGACGCCCCCCGCGACGTGCTGTATACCGTGCGGATCGATGTAGCCGTCCCCGGCAGCGGCGGCGGCGGTTCCCGCGACCGTGAGCGAACCCGCTGCCTGGGCGTGCACCTGCAGCCCGGCGTCGGCACTGGTCGTCGCGATGCCGTTTTGCACCCCGGAACTCGCGAAGGTTTGTTGGTCGAGCCGCAGCATGAGCGTTCCGCTCCGGCCCGCGTCGGGTTCTCCGGTGCCGGTTTTCGCTTCGCCCGCGACAAGCGCGCTCGACGCGCGGATGCTGCTGCCGGTCACCGTCGTCGCCGTCGCGTCTTCGGTCAGCGAGGCTCGCGCGGTTCCGGTCAGTCCGCCGACCGCGACAGAAACGGAGAGCGAGGCGTCGCTGCCGATCTGGCCCGCGTCGAACGTCACGCTCGTGCCCGCCGAATCGGTGAGCGCGATCTTCGGAACTCCGCCGGCGCCGCCGAGAATGGAGATGCGCTCGCCGAAAGCGTCGACGGCTGCGAGCGCCGCGCTATCGCTCACGACGCCGCCGCCGTTACCGCTCGTCACGTCGAATGCCTCGACACCGTTTGCCGCGCGAGTGACGACGAACCGCGTACCGGCGAGCGCGCCGCCATCGACGGTCGTCGTCCCGCTGCCGTCGTTCTTGCGCACCGAGTCCGTCACGATGCCGCCGTCGACCGTCACCGCCTCGAGCGCGATGTCGGCCGTCGTACGCGACGCCGACACGGTGCCGCCGGCACCCCCGACGTAGCGTGACGTGCCGCCGGCATCGCTGACGGTCACCACGAGCCCCTCGGCGGAGGCATCTTGGCCGATGACGGGCTGCACGCTCGCGACGACCCCGGCGGCGGCCGCCGACAGGCCCGACGCGGTTCCGGCGCTCGCGGCCAGCGATACGAGCCCGGCGGCGCGCGCCGCAAGCGCCTTAGTCGCGGCGTCTTGCGGTGCTCCGTCGCGGCTGTCGTAGCGGACGGTTCCGCCCGGCGTGCTCGAACTCGCGGCAAACGTGCCGTCTTTGCGCACCGTGACGGTCAGGTCGCGGCCGCCGGGATCCTGAACCTGGATCACCGCTGCCTCGTCGCGCGCGAGCCTCGCGCCCCGCAGCGACGCTGGGCCGTCCTCGATCGTGCGCGCGCGGCCCTGTTCGTCGTAGAGCGAAAGCGTGAGGTGTGCCGAGAACGCGCCCTGGCTGGGAGGCGTGCCGGGCGCATCCGCCGGCGTCCGCGCGGCGGGCGCAGCAAAGGGGCTCGCCTTCGAGGCGGCGATGGGAAACGCGAGAGAAATCGACGACACCACTCAGACCTCCATGTCCGACCGCCGCGCTCACGCGCGGTGGCCGGAGGTGCTTTCCCGATCGTGCGCCGCCGACCTTGCGGCGGGGTAGGACCGGGGCTAGCCGGGGATCGTGAACGTGAACGTGCGCGAGCCGGATTGGCGCAGCGCGGGATCGCGCGACGCATCGTTCTGCACGACCAGCACGCTGCGGAAATTGTTCCGCGTCGGCGCGTAAGCGACTTTGAAATCGAAGCGCTGCACCGGTGCGTTCCACGTCACGGTCAGCGTGTTCCGGCCCGGCCGGACGGACGTCGTGATGTCGGAGTAGGCTGCGGATTGCAAATGGTCGACTCCGCGTCCGTCGATGGTGACCCGCACGCCGTTGGGCTCGATCTGCATGTTCTTGAGGATCGTAATCGGACCGTTCGCCGACGTCCCGTCTTCAGCGGGCGCTTGCTGTGCGCCGGCGGGCAGCACCGCGAGCGCGGCGAGCGCCGTCGCGAAACTTAGCACTGGTAATGTACGCATGGAGCACGGTATACCCCGAGCGGGCTATGCGGATGCGTACAAATCGCGGCGAGTAGGCGGAATGTCGCTGGTTCCGTCTGCTCTCGGTTTGGCGAGCAGCGTCTGCATCAATCCCATGCGGCCGAGCGCAAAGCTGCGCGCGCTTCCCGTCATGTACATGCGCCAAATTCGTTCCGTGCGCGCGTCCGACGCGTCGGTTGCCGCACGCTGCTCGGCGCCCAGGTTCGCGACCCAGGCGCGCAACGTGCGCGCGTAGTGCTCCCGCAAGTTTTCGACGTCGCGCACTTCGAAGCCGGCCGCCTCGGCGTCACGCACCGTCGTGTCGATCGGAACGAGATCGCCGTCGGGAAACACGTAACGTCCGATGAAATCGTTCGTGGCGCGGTAGCCTTTGCCGTCGCGCGTCTGCGACACGATCCCATGGTTGAGGAACAGCCCGCCTTCACGCAGCGCCTGGTACGCGCACGCGAAATATTCCGCCAGGCGTTCCCGTCCCACGTGTTCGACCATACCGATCGACGCGATCGCGTCGTATTGGAGGTCGCCCAGATCGCGATAGTCGCGCAGCTCGACGCGGGCGCGGTCCTGCAGTCCGGCCGCTTCGATGCGGCGCACGGCCTCTTCGTACTGCCGCCGCGAAAGCGTGATGCCGTGCGCGTGCGCGCCGCGCTCCGCGGCGCGGATGACGAGCGCCCCCCATCCGCAGCCGATGTCGAGGAACGATTGCCCCGCGCGGAGCCGCACCTTGTCGAGCACGTAGTCGAGCTTCGCGCGCTGCGCATCGTCGAGTGTGTCGACGCCCTCGTCCCAATACGCGCACGAATAGACGAGGTCGCGGCCCAAGAACGTTCGATAGAACGCCACCGACTGATCGTAATGAAAGCCGACCGCCGCCGCGTCGCGAGCCTTGGTGTGCCGGCGACCGCGAAGTCGCGCAATCCCGGCTTCGGCCACGCGCGGAGGAGCCGGCAGCCGTGCCAGCTGCGCCAGAACCTTGAGGAGCGCGACCTTCGAGAGCCGCGTGACCGAGCTTTCGAGGAAGTCGATCGCCAATTCCAAATTGCCCGCGACGTCGAGCCAGCCTTCGACGAACGCTTTGCCCGGATTGACGTCGAACGGCGGCGTAAGTGCCGCCCGTAGCGCGAACGGTGCGTTTACCTGGAAGACGAATCCTGGCGACTCGGGCGGGATCTCCGTCCCGTCCCACAGTCGCACCCCGACGTCGCGCCCGAGGTGTTCGCCGAACAATTCCCCTAAGACCGCCAGCGATTGGCGCGCGGTACGGTCCGTTACCAACGTCTCCATGATGAGGATTCCATCGTACCCGCCTTCGGGCCCTGTGGGCGATGTATGCGCTTGGGTGACGCGGGGTCGGACGCCGCTCGGGTGAAGACCGCAGCGTGAGCGCCGACATCTCCCTCGACCAAGCCCGCCGCATCGCGCTCGCCGCTCAAGGATTTACCGACCCGCCACCCGCCGGGGCGGTCGACCGCCGCCACCTCAAGCGCGTCTTCGCGCGGGTCGGGCTGATCCAGATCGACAGCGTGAACGTGCTGGTCCGCTCGCACTACCTGCCGCTGTTCTCGCGACTGGGCCCCTACGATGCCGGGCTGCTCGAAGGTGCGGCGTACGGCCCCAAACGGACGCTCTTCGAATACTGGGGGCACGAGGCTTCGCTGCTGCCGGTCGAGCTGCAGCCGCTGCTGCGATGGCGGATGGCACGGGCCTGGGCGGGGGTGGGCACATGGGGGCACGTCGCGCGCACGGTGCTGGAAGAGCCGGGCCTTCTGAAACGCGTTCGCGCCGAAATCGCCGAGCGCGGTCCGCTCGCCGCGAGCGCTTTTGACGGGGCGCGCGGGACCGGCTCGTGGTGGGGCTGGAGCGCCGTGAAGACCGCCCTCGAAGCGCTGTTCTGGTGCGGCGAGATCACCACCGCCTCCCGCAAGGGATTCGAACGCGTATACGATCTCCCAGAGCGCGTCCTTCCGGCGGCGATTCTGGCGGCACCGACGCCGCGCGAGGAGGACGCGCAGCGAGAGCTGGTGCGCATCGCCGCACGGTCGCTCGGCATCGCCGCGGAGCGCGACCTGCGCGACTACTTCCGGCTCGATCTCGCGGACGCGCGCGCCCGCGTCGCGGAGCTCGTCGAGGCGGGCGAACTCACCCGCGTCAGCGTCGAGGGTATGCGCGGCGACCGATATCTCGCGGCGGGCGCGAAGATCCCGCGCCGCGTCGACGCGCGCGCCCTGCTCTCGCCGTTCGACTCGCTGATCTGGGAACGCGCCCGCAACCGAGAATTGTTCGGCTTCGATTTCCGGCTCGAGATCTACACCCCGGCGCACAAGCGCGTGCACGGATACTACGTGCTCCCTTTTCTCCTCGGCGACCGCCTCGTAGCGCGCGTAGACCTCAAGCACGACCGCCAAGCCTCCACCCTCCGAGCCCACGCCACCCACACCGAACCCGGCGTACGCAGAGCCGACATCATGCCAGCCCTCCGAGAAGAACTCCAATCCATGGCCACCTGGCTGGGCGCAGATTCTGTAGCCATGCGATAACGCAAAAACAACCGTCGCAGAAAGCAGCGGCGGTAGAAAGCACAACGGTGATGGACCGAGCACAGCGTACTCGAGCCATCACCGTCATGTTGTTGCGAGGTCGGACCCGGTGGCCCCACGCCCTAGGCGTGGGGGGCGCGCAGCGAGAGCGGAGCGCCTTTAAACCGGCGCGCCACCAAACTCAGCGCTAGTGATAAGGCGTCGGATAAGGCGTAGGCGCTGGCTGGCCGTTGTAGCCGCCATTGTTGTTATTGTAGTAGCCGCCGTTGTTGTAGTTCGGGTTGCCGGGCTGGCGGCGCGAGAGCACCGTCGCCGGCGCGGTCGTCTTCATCGAAACCGTCGTGCCCTGGCCGACCGTGACGTTCTGGCCAGAGCTCGCGGCGACGACGGCGCCGCCGATGGCGCCCACGGCACCGCCGATATCGGTGCCGATGTGCTTGCCGATGTAGTTGCCGAGGATCTGGCCGACCACGCCGCCGACGATCGCCTTCGAGGTCGTATTGGCGCGGTTCCCCTGCGCGTCGAGCGAGAGGACCTGACCCTGCAGCGACGCGGTCGTGCCGTCAGTGAGCGTCAGCCGGTCGAATGCCAGCGTAACCGCACCTTTGTGCATGCCGCCGGCGCGGCCCACGGTCGCGACGTGACCGTACACTTTGGATCCGCCGTAGCGCTGATCGTCATTGGGATACGGCGCGACGACGTCGAGAACGAACGGATCGCCGACCTGGGCGGTCTTGCTGGAGATCGACTGCTCGAGCGTCCCGGTGACGACCGTCTGCGACTGGAGCAGGGTGTCCCCGTTGTACTGCGCGGAGGCAGCGAGCGGGAGGGCGGTGAGCGCCGCGACAGCGAGCGCCTGAAGGGATTTACGGAACATCGAATACCTCGTTGGGGGAGTCGGCCGTATAACGCACCTGGCGCGGAGAGCGTTCCTTGCCGGAGGCGAAGATGCGACCGAGTGACCGGCGCCTCATACGCAACTGGGCGATGGGTACGGTCGGATCGGATGATGGATCACCCTCCGTCCGGTCCCTGACGGGAAGGGGCGAAGGGCCAAGAACCGCTTGGCGCGCCCGGGCCAGCGGCTTCCCGCGGCGTGGACGTTTTCTGGACGCGACGTGTGTCAGGATGCCTCCGCAAAGAAGGTTGATCCCAACCATGACATACGCACGTGCCCTCCGGGCTCTACGACCTGACGGCCTGCTCGCCATCGCGGCACTCGCTGTTCTTGCGGGATGCTCGGGCAACGGAACATCTAACCCGTCCGCCGTGGTCCGGGCGGCCGCTCCCGGAAAGGCCGGCGCGGCGAGCGTCACGTTCGCGATGCACTGGACCGCAGCGACCGCTGCGAGCGCGGCGCGCCGGCAGCCGGCATACGTGCCGGCCACGGCGCGAAGCGTCGCGATCAGCGTGGCCGGCGGGACCCCGCAGTACCTCAACAGCCCGTCGACGACGCTGATGATCAGCGCGCCCGCGGGCGTCGACACGTTCCTCATCCAGACATTCGACGAGCAGAACGGTCAAGGCAACGTCTTGAGCCGCGCCGCCATCACGCAGACCGTCGCGCTCGACACGGCGAACGTGCTCTCCGCAACGCTCAACGGCGTCGTCGCCGCACTGCAAATCTCACTCGGCACGCCGACGCCGAACGCCGGTGCGTCCGCGAGCAGCACCGTCGCCGTCGCGGCGCTCGACGCCGACGGCAACACGATCGTAGGTCCGGGCGACTACAGCACCCCGATTACGCTCGCGGTCCAAGACCCGTCGTCGAGCGGAACGCTCGCGCTCTCGACGGCTTTGTTGCAGACGCCGGGGACGCCGGTCTCACTGACGTACACGGGCGGAACGCTGACCGGCGCAAACGTGATTGCCTCCGCCACCGGCGTGCCGGCCGCGAATGCAACGTTCGCGCCAAAAATCGACGATCTACGAATACCCGCTTTCGAACAGCGCCGACCTTCCGTTCTGGATCACGCCGGGTCCGGACGGGAACATGTGGTTCACCGAGGGCACTGGGAACAAGATCGGCAAGATCACGATGGCCGGCACCATCACTGAGTATAACGTCCCTACCGCGAATGCAGTGCCCGCCGGGATCGTGACCGGCCAAGACGGCGCGCTATGGTTCACCGAGAACGCCTCGAGCAAGATCGGCAGGGTAACGACGAGCGGAGGGTTTGTCGAGCTTCCCACCGCGAACCCCAACGACAGGACGGGCCCCTGCTCATCATCGAGCGTGGCGACAGCACGGTGTGGTATGCCGGAAACACTGGGAGCGACGTCGGCGTCCAGGATGAAGTGGTGCAGAGCCAGCGCAGCTCGAGAACGACAGTCTCGGCGGCGACGTTTCCCGTCGGCCTTGCGGTAGCATCTGACGGTAACGTGTACTGGGCCGAGTCGGGAAAAGGGGCTTTGGGGTACGCGTTCTCCGGCGGCACAGGGGAAACGTCGGTCGGCGGAAGCCCCAACGGCATCGTCAGCGGTCCGGACGGAAACCTTTGGTATGCCGATTCGTCACAGTCGCAGATCGTCCAATTCTCTCCCGCTTCGAAGACCGTCATCAACCGTTACCTGATCCCGTCCATGAATGCGGATCCAATCGGGATCGTCGTCGGGAACGACGGCGCGCTGTGGTTTTCGGAAACCAAAGCCAACAAGGTCGGTCGCATCACGGTAAGCGGAGCGATCACCGAGTATCCCATACCGTCGGCGGCGGGCGGGGTTCAAGGGATCGCAGTGGCGCCTGACGGCTCCATCTGGCTGACCGAAGCGCTGGCCGGCAAGATCGCGCGATTGGTGTACTGAGGATGAGACGCATCGTCATCGCCATCGGAGTGTCCGTGCTAGCGGGCTGCAGCGGCGGCGGATCGAGTACGCCGTTTGTTGCTGCGCCGACGCTCGGCGCGACCGGGACACCAACGCCCGGCGCGACCGCGACACCAACGCCCGGCGCGACCGCGACACCAACACCCGGCGCGACTGCAACGCCGACACCTGCCGCACTCGCGGTTTCACCACCATCGCTGCAGTTCACGGCGACCGGCTACGCGTTGTCGTTCGCGGCGACGGAAGCCGGATATTCCGGCGCGTTGACGGCGACCAGCTCCGATTGCAACGGCATCGCGACGTACTCGCCGGCGAACGGCGTCGGGCCGAGCGCCACCTACGCGGTGACGGCCGTCGCGGCGGGCAAATGCCACGTAACGATCACCGATGCGGCAAACCAGACATCGGTCATCACCGTCGACGTGACGACGCTCTCGGGGACGATCCAATAACCTAAACTGGGCTCGAACGAAGAGAGGCGCCGAGTTCATCGGCGCCTCTCTTTTTGCTGATCGAGCCCGGCGTTACGCCGTCAGCGGTGCGAGCTCGCGATCGATCTCGCCGCGCAGCCCAGAGGCGGCGCGCAGCGCCTCCGCCAGGTCGAGCTTTTCCCACGGCAGATCGAGCTCCGGCCGGCCGAAGTGGCCGTACGACGCGGTCTGCTTATAGATCGGCCGGCGCAGGTTGAGGTTGTGGATGATCGCGGCCGGACGCAGGTCGAAGTGCGCCTTCACCAGCTCCGCGATCTTCTCTTCCGGAATAGCGCTCGTGCCGAACGTTTCGACGAGGACGCTGACCGGATGCGCGACGCCGATGGCGTACGCGACCTGAATCTCACAGCGCTCCGCAAGGCCCGCCGCGACGACGTTCTTCGCAACGTACCGCGCAGCGTATGCGGCCGAACGGTCGACCTTGGTCGGGTCTTTGCCGGAGAACGCACCGCCGCCGTGACGCGCCATCCCGCCGTACGTGTCGGCGATGATCTTGCGCCCGGTGAGCCCGGCGTCGCCCTTCGGTCCGCCGATGACGAAGCGGCCGGTTGGGTTCACGAAGATCTTGAGGTGCGCGTCGCGCAGGCCTTTGGGGATCACCTGATCGATGATCGCCTCGGTCACCTCACGACGGATGACCTCGAGCGGGATGTCCGGGTCGTGCTGCGTCGAGATGACGACGGTGTCGACGCGAACCGGCTTGTGGCCGTCGTACTCGACCGTCACCTGCGACTTGCCGTCGGGGCGAAGGTACTTGATGGCACCGTTTTTGCGGGCCGCCGCGAGCAACCGCGTGAGGTCGTGCGCGAGCGTGATCGGCAGCGGCATGAGCGACGTCGTCTCGCGGCACGCGAAACCGAACATCATCCCTTGGTCGCCTGCGCCGGTCAGCGCGAACGGATCGTGGTCGCCGGTCGCCTTGACCTCGTACGAGTTATCGACGCCCATCGCGATGTCGGGCGACTGCTCGTCGACCGAGACGCTGACGCCGCACGTCTCATGGTCGAACCCAACCGCCGAGTGATCGTAGCCGACCTCCTTGATCGTGTCGCGCACGATCCTCGGAATGTCGACGTAGGTCGTCGTCGATATCTCGCCGGCGATGTGGATCTGACCGGTGATCGCGAACGTCTCGCACGCGACGCGGCCCATCGGATCGTCTTTGAGGATCGCGTCGAGAACGGCATCGGAGATCTGGTCCGCAAGCTTGTCGGGATGGCCCTCGGTCACCGACTCCGAGGTAAATAGACGCTGATAGGCCATGCTAGGTTCCCTCGCTCCACGACGCCATGTACTTCACCTGCTCGGGCGTCGGCGTGTCGATATCGATGCCGAAGGCCGCGAGTTTCAGCTGCGCGACTTCCTCGTCGATGTGGTCCGGAACGGAGTAGACCTTCTTCTCAAGGGTCTTGTAGTTCTGCGCCAGGTACGCCGCGGCCATCGCCTGGTTCGCGAACGACATGTCCATGACCGAGGCCGGATGACCTTCGCCGGCGGCGAGGTTGATCAGGCGGCCTTGACCGAGCACGCGCACCGTGCGGCCGTTGGTGAGCGCGTACGCTTCGACGAACTCGCGCGGCACGATCTTGCCGGTCGAGAGCGCTTCGAGCGCGTCGAGATCGAGCTCGTCGTTGAAGTGGCCGGAGTTACAAACGATCGCGCCGTCGCGCATCACTTCGAAGTGCTCCTTGCGGATCACGTGGAAGTTGCCGGTGACGGTGATGAAGATGTGGCCGAGCTTCGCCGCTTCCGCCATCGGCATCACTTCGAAGCCGTCCATCTTCGCTTCGAGCGCCTTGCGGGCGTCGATCTCTGTGACGACGACGTGGGCGCCCAGGCCCTTGGCACGCGACGCGACACCGCGCCCGCACCAGCCGTAGCCGACGACCACGACGGTCGAGCCGGCGATCAGCGCGTTCGTTGCGCGGATCACGCCGTCGAGCGTGGACTGCCCCGTGCCGTAGCGGTTGTCGAACATGTGCTTCGTCAGCGCGTCGTTGACCGCGATGACGGGATACGGCAGCACGCCGTCCTTCTCCATGGCGTGCAGGCGGATGACGCCGGTCGTGGTCTCTTCGCAGCCGCCGATCATCTCTTTGAGCAGCGCGTTGTGCTTGGTGTAGATCGTCGTGACGAGGTCGCAGCCGTCATCCATCGACATGTGCGGCTTCGACGCGATGACCGCCTCGATGTGGCTGTAGTACGTCTTCTCGTCCTCGCCCTTGATGGCGTAGGTCGGGATGTCGTAGTGCGCGGCGAGCGCGGCAGCGACGTCGTCCTGCGTCGAGAGCGGGTTCGACGCGCACAGGGAGATGTCGGCGCCGCCCGCCTGCAGAGCGAGCATGAGGTTCGCGGTTTCCGTGGTGACATGCAAGCACGCGCCGATGCGGACGCCGGCGAGCGGCTTCGTCTTCGCGAAGCGGTCGCGGATTTGCGCGAGGACTGGCATGAACGACGCCGCCCATTCGATGCGGGATTTGCCCGCGTCAGCCAGGGCAAGGTCGCGAACGTCGCCGCGCGCCTTTTGTAGAGTTTGCAAGATTAGCTCCGGTCTTAGGTTTCAAGGCGCTCAGGTTTCAAGGCGCTCCGCCCCTGCTGCGCGCCCCCCACGCCTATGGCGTGGGGCCCCCAGGACATGCGGCCCCATCAGCATTGTGGTGAGGTCGACATTCCCCGAGGGGGGCCGCTGTGGACGGGATTGCCTTAGATGTTCACGAGCGATTGGTGTGGAGCGACCGTGCTTGTTGAAACCAGCTCTAACGGCGCGATTGGGCCTTCTTCGCCGCGAGGCGTCGGGGGCTCATGCCTGGTAAACCGGTTCGTGATGCGAATCGATGCGTACCTCGACCGGCTGGCATCGGCCGACCCGACGCCGGGCGGCGGGAGTGCTGCGACCTTGGTCGGTGCGATGGGAGCAGCGCTGTGCGCGATGGTCGCGCGAATCACGCTCCAAAGCGCTCGCCACGCCGCGGTTCATCCCACGGCCGAGGCGATCGTCGCGGAAGCGGACGCACTTCGCGCACGGTTCGAAGCCGCACGGGAGATCGACGAGCAAGCGTATGCCCTCGTCGTCCGAGCAGGGACGCTGCCGAAGCGGACCGACGAGGAAAAACACGCGCGCACCGCCGCAATGCAAGCCGCGCTGATCGGTGCAGCCGAGGCGCCGCTCGAGGTGGCCGGAGCCGCCGCGGAAGGGAGCGCGCTCGCGGAACGCACCGGCGCGCTGGGGAACGCGCACTTGGTCAGCGACGTGGAGTGCGCGCTGCACTTCTTCCGCGCCGCCCTCGCGGCAAGCACCGCGAACGTTCGCATCAACCATCGCTTCATCAAAGACGCCGATATCGTGCATGCGCAAGACGAGCGCCTCATCGCGATCCTCACCGCGGCAAACGCGACCCTCGACCGCGCGTTGGCCGCGCTCTCTTAATAAGGAAGATCCCTGCGGCACGCGTACCGCCGCCGCAGGGATCGCTCGTCAGTTGCGGGCTGTCGCGGGGTCGCTGCCGACGGTACCGTTGTGCTCGCCCTTGATCGTCGGCGTCGCGAGCGTGCCCGGCGGCGGTGAAGTGTCCCGCTGCTGGAGGATGTAGTAGCCTACGGCGATTCCGCCGGCGAGCGCGAGCGCGACGATCCCAGGATGGCGCAACGTCTTGTCCAGACCGAGCGCGCGGTCGAGCGAGGCGTCACCATAGCCCGCGGAAGCGAGCGCTAGCGCGCCGGCGGAATAGATCACGCCCAGTTCGATGCCGCCCTTGGCGGCGAAGTAGCCGTTCTTCCGGTGCACCGTCTCCTGCGCGACGAGCATGCTCCCCAGCACCATCGCCGGACCGATCGGGCCGCCGAATCCGAGCGCGATCATCGTTCCGGAAACGAGTTCCGTATATGACGCCGCCTGGGCGTATCTGTCGGCCGGTTTGAAGCCGAGGCTCTCCATGAA
>JAQBPM010000339.1 GCA_028287525.1 Vulcanimicrobiota bacterium
GCGCCGTGAGATGCCCGACGTTGGGCGAACTGTCGAGAACGGTGTACGCCGCGTCGGGCGTTCCCGGGGTGAAGATCGGCGCGAGGAAGTTGCCGGGCTGGAGCGTGACCGCATAGGTCTTGCTGACGTGCGTGGCGTCGTAGAGGCCGCCGAAGGCCACGTCGTGCTTCGGGCTGTGATTCACGTAGTCGAGGTTGCCGCCGACGTCGACGGCCGTGCGGTCGCTAAAGAGCGAGAAGCCGCAGCTGCCGTTCACGTACGAGACGTTAGGGTTGGGCTGGGGATCCGTGACGACGCCGCCGACGACCGGACCTGTTGTGGAGAGCGCTTGCGCGCAGTCCCCGGGATTCCCCGGATTCGAGGCGACCCCGAACGCGAAGTCATTGGCCGGGTCGCCGAGATCGCGGATGCGTGACCGCTTGTAGGACGGCCCGAACGAGAGCGAACCGTGATCGCCGATCGGGTGCCGGAACTGCATCGCGGCGAAGAGGTCCTCTTGCGTCTGGTTGTCGTCGGTGTTCGCCGGCTGACCGCCCGCGACGTCATTCGGAATCTGATAGGTCCGGTACGAACGGCTCAACGTGACGTTGAGGAAGTTCGGGCCGGTCGGCAGCGTGTAGCGCAAGAACTGGTTCGCGTTGCTGTAGCTGTTGTGCGGCGAGTCGAAATTCGGCGGATCGAGTCCGCGATTGCCGCGTTCGTTGCGGACCGCGGCGACGAGCGAACCGCCGCCGACATTGGTGTGATAGCCGAGGGTCGAATCGGCGTACCCGTACGAGCCGGCCAGGATGTCGCCGGTGAATCCGGGCGGACCGCTGCCGTTGCGGGTGTTGATGTTGAGCACCGAGGCGAAGCGCTCGCCGTATTGGGCCGGATACGCGCCTTGCAGCGCTTCGACGAAGGCCAGGTCGTTCGGGTCGAATTCCGTTCCGACGCTGCGGTTGAGCTCTTGCGGGATCGGCACGCCGTCCACGATGTAATTGATGTCGCCGTGGTCGCCGTTGATATGCACGACGCCGTTCGCGCCGCGAGCGGCGCCCGGCAATTGCATAAGGAGTTCGGGGAGGCTGCCGTTCGCCGGCGAGCGGGTGAGGTTTTCACCGGAGAGGCTGACGTCCGTTCCCGAACCGTGGGACGGGGGACGCGCGCTGACGGCGCTGCGGCCGATTTCTTTGATGTTGGTGAGCGCGACCGTGACGGTCGTGCCGGAGCCGGTGAGGTCGACGCGCAGCGACGCGTGTCCGCTCGGTGCGGAGATCTCGACGTTGTACGTCCCGATCGGGACGGCGCTGAACGTGAACTTGCCCTGCGCATCGGTCTGCGTGTGCAGGGTGAGGTTGCTTCCGGTCGCCGTCACCGCCGCCGCCGCGACCGGTTTCTCGTTGGCGGTCACGAGGCCGGAGATGAACGTCGTGGCCTGCGCGAGCGCGCGACCCGACGGTGCTAGAAGGAGTACGAAACCGGTAAACAACGCAGCCGCATACAGCGCTGCGCGAGAAAATGAAAGCACGGGGTCCCTTTCTGATGCAGTGATGAGTCAGACGAGGGACCCGCCGGCGGAGGACGGTTCGGGACGAAGAGACTGAACGCGACGGCCGCCGAGCGCTGGGTGCGGAACGCCGGCCGCACGCGCTGTACGGCGGGCGCCGGCCGGCGCGAGGCATGGGCCAGCGCCTCGATCGCCGCGACGACCATCGAGCGGCCGAAGGCGTAGACCAGGACTGCGGCCAGGAGCGACCCGAGGATCCCGGCCACTAAGCCGAGCCACAGGCTACCGGAGACGAGTGGGAGGCCTTCACCGAGCTGGGTGAGCCCGAAGAACGCCAGGTTGCCGAGCGCCAGCACGGCGAGGTCGAGCCGGCGGCGCGGGCCGCTCAGGGCGGCACGCAAGAGCGCGGTACGGCGCCGGACCTCCGTCCGCCCCCGGCCCAAGCCGACGGTCCGTGAGAAGGCCCAGAGGCCTCCTAGCAGCAGTGCGCCGAGGTAGACGTGCCGCACGACGAAATCGAAGCCCAGA
Organism: Vulcanimicrobiota bacterium; assembly: GCA_028287525.1. Lineage (GTDB taxonomy): Bacteria > Vulcanimicrobiota > Vulcanimicrobiia > Vulcanimicrobiales > Vulcanimicrobiaceae > Vulcanimicrobium. The sequence goes on from JAQBPM010000339.1 coordinate 2,018, forward strand.
GCCGCCCGGCCAAGCGACAGCGACTCGGCCGCCAAGTGGACGAGTATCGAGGCCGGGATGATGGCGGCGGCGAGCCCTGCGAGGGTACGCAGCCGTCTCAGAGCGACGGTCGGATGCGACATAAAGGTTTTCTGAGGGAAATACACCCTAGGGTTGCGTCTGGTTTCCACGGAGATCATTCCCACCATTCCGTCGGGACGGAAAGCAGCCGAGCGGCGCCACCCTGGCGGCCACCGGCGCGTCCTGGGGGACTAGCCGCGTCCACCCCGCCGCGCAGAGGAGGGATGCTTCCCCGCAGGTCCCCGCCGCCGCCCGGTCCGAATGAACGTCCCCCCACACCCGCCATCCGCCGTAGAGAGAGCCATGACGACCCCGCGTAGCCCCGCCTTCGAGTCCGCCGACACCGTAAACCGGGTCGTCGCGCTGCTGGTCCGTTTCCCGGAACTTCACAGCGTTCGCTCGAATCCGGCGGACGCGACGCTGACGCTTTCCTTCGCCGTGCGGCGGAAGCTGGACCGCACCCAAACGCGAGCCGTCGGGGAGCGGGTCTCCGAACACGTGCGGGCGCTGCTCGACCTGCGCGGCGAGCAGCCCGAGCGCGTCGCCGTGACCTGCGATCGTGACGCGGCGGTGACCTTCGTCCACGTGACGCGCGACGCCGGCTCGTTCGCGCGCGAGGAGCTCGATCTGCTCGTTGCGCTGTTCGTCGACTCCTTCGGCGAAGCGCTGGTGCGGGACGAACCGGTCGCGCCGATCGACGACGATCCCGGCGCCCGGGACGAACTCGTGGAGGTCGGCCTCGACGCTCTTCGCGATCCGGCGCAACGCCAGCGGCTGGTTGGGTTTCGAGAAGAGCAGCGCGTGCTCGTCTACTTCGTGCACGCCCGCAAACGCACGAAAGCCAGGGCCCGATCCTAACACCGACCACCGTCACGATCCTCGCCGTCGGCGACGTCATGGGTTCGCCCGGGCGTGACGTCCTCAAGAAACACCTCGAATTCGCCCGCGAGCAGCACCACGTCGACGCGGTGATCGCGAACGGTGAGAACGCGGCCGGCGGGTTCGGCCTCACGACCCAGACGTCCGAGGAGATGTTCGCCGCGGGCGTCGACTTCATCACGTCCGGCAACCACATTTGGGACAAGCGCGAGTTTCGCAGCGCGCTCGACGAGACCGACCGCATTCTGCGGCCGGCGAACTATCCGCCGAACCTCCCCGGCCGCGGCGCCGGCACGTTCACCGTCAACGGCGTCACCATCGGCGTCCTCAACTTGATGGGCCGCGTCTTCATGCCGCCGGTCGACGATCCGTTCCGGGTCGGCCGGGATCTGGTCGACGAACTCCGCGAGCGCACGAAGGTCATCATCGTGGACGTGCACGCGGAGGCCACGTCGGAGAAGATGGCACTAGGGCGCTTCTTCGACGGCGCCGTTTCGCTGGTCTACGGAACGCACACCCACGTCCAGACCTCCGACGAGCAGATCTTCGCGGGCGGGACCGCCTACCTCACCGACGTCGGGATGACCGGACCCTCCGACGGCGTGATCGGGATGGAATCCGCCGCAGTCCTCGAGCGTTTTACGAATGCCGTGTCCGAGCGCTTCGCCGTGCAGAAAACGGGTACACGTCAATTTTGCGCGGCTGTCGCGACGATTGACGTAGCGACTGGCCACGCGCTCGACATCAAACGCATTAATCTTCGAGGCCTGGCATGATCGAGCACCCGAGGGCGCCCTCAACCGGTGTCCTCAAAGTCTCCGCTCAATCCAACCCGAATTCCGTCGCTGGAGCGCTGGCGGGCGTCCTGCGCGAGAAACCGGCCGCCGAGCTGCAAGCGATCGGCGCGGGCGCGACCAACCAAGCGATCAAAGCGATCGCGATCGCTCGCGCCTATTTGAAAGCGAACGGGATCGACCTGACCTGCGTCCCGGAGTTCACCGACGTCGAGATCGACGGCAACGTGCGCACGGCGATCCGTCTTTTGGTCGAACGCCGCATGCTGCCGTCGCCTCCGTCGCCGCCAGCGCCGCCCGAGCCGCCCGCGCCGACGTCCTGAGCCGTTGACGGTCGACTTCCACTCGCACACGACGGAAAGCGACGGATCGCTTCCGCCGGCCGATCTGGTCGCGCGGATGCGCGCGCGCGGCGTCTCCTGGTTCTCGATCACCGACCACGACACGACGCGGGCCTACGATGCGGTGGACGCGCCGGGGCAGCGCGTGGTCCCGGGGATCGAAATCAACACGACCTGGGACGGAAGCGACGTGCACATCCTGGGCTACGGCATTCCGACGGGACCTTCGCGGCTGGCCGACGCGCTTGCCGCGAACCGCGAACACCGTCGCGCGCGCATCGACCGGATGATCGGCGCGCTCAACGCCGCGGGATATCCCGTCACGCTCGACCAGGTACTCACCGAGTCGGGCGGGGGCCACGCCCTCGGTCGCCCGCACGTTGCGAAAGCTTTGGTGCGCTACGGGTTGGTGCGCGACGTGAACGCGGCTTTCCGAGACCTGCTCTCGTGGGGCAAGCCCGCCTATACGCCCTCGCACCACATCACGCCGGTCGAGGCGATCGACGTCATCCGCGGCAGCGGCGGCATCGCCGTCCTCGCCCATCCCGGCCGGCTCAGCGACGACGCGATCCTGGACGCCCTCGTCGAGCACGGCCTCGACGGCATCGAAGTCTTCTATCCGACCCACAGCGCACAGCAGACCGCTCACTACCGCGCCAAGGCGGCCCACTACGGCTTGGTGATGACGGCCGGCTCCGACTTCCACGACCCCCAGCGCAACGCGCGCGGCGTCGGCGTCGACGTCGACCCCGCCGACATCCAGCCGTTCCTCAACCGGGTCGCCGCGCAGTAGCGACTCCCGCTCGGAAACGTCTGCTCGATGGTGCCGGCCATTCGCGGCGACGCGGCGGCACAGGACCGGCTGCATCGCGCACTGATCAGTCGCTCCGGACGCGAGGGTTTTTCTCGATGGCTCGGCGTCGCGATCGGTGCGTGCGCCTTCGTCCTCGCCGCTCTGGCGGCAACGACCGCGATACCGCTCACGCTCTTGTACGTCGCACTAGCGATCGCGCTCCCGTTCGGATTGTTCGCGGGATACGTGCGATTGCGCCGCGCCGGCGGTCCGCGAGCCGCGTCGCTGCGCGTCCGTCATCCGATGAACGTGCTGCCGTGGTACGCCTACCGTGACGGCCGTCGCGCTCCTGCCGCTGCTCACGGTCGGTCGGACACCACTCGCCGCCGCGCTCGTCTGTGCGGCCGCGCTCCTGATCGTCACCACCGGTTGGAGGGTCGGCGCTGCGCGAGGCCGTGGCCAAGTTCCTCACTTCTCTGACGCATCGCGGATATACCGAGAGCGAGATCGCCGACGAGCTTCGGCGCGTCATGCCTTCGGCGTAGGAGATGGACCGGATCGA
>JAQBPM010000354.1 GCA_028287525.1 Vulcanimicrobiota bacterium
CCGATCCGGCAAACGTCGTACGCGGCTTGCCGTGCTCGGTGCTTTCGGAGAACGACATCAGCGCCGTGCTTGGCACGACGATGCGCTTGATGCCCTCCACCGGAACGGTCTGCCAATACGCGTCGACATCGGAAGTGAGCAACGCGCGGCTCTTCGTCGTCGCGCATCGCGGGCCGGGTGAGGTGCGCTACGCGTACACCTTCGCCGTGGTGCCGCGCGACGGCGATCGCCGGGCGGCCGTTGCCGAAGGGCAGCAGCTCGCGCGGCTCTCGCACCATCAGCTGCTCTCGCAGAATCGCTGAACTCGAGGTCTTCCCTGACGCACGGACCTTCGGCGATGCTGGATTGGACCTTGCGCGCAAGGGGGCCGGCGGCGATCATGAGCTCATGAGCGATTCGTCCACCACCGTGCCCCGCACGATCGACGTCGAGCTGGTCGCCGCGTTCACGAAGGACGGTGCCGGCGGCAATCCCGCCGGCGTGGTGCTCGACGCCGCTGGACTCTCGTGCGCCCAACGGCAGCGCGTCGCGACGGCGGTTGGGGCACCCGAGACCGCGTTCGTCGAGCGCGCCGCGGACGGAGCGTTCGCCGTCGAGTTCTACACGCCGGTCAAACAGGTTCCCGACTGCGGCCACGCGACCGTCGCGACGTTCGCGCTCCTCGCGCAGCGCGGCGAGCTCGCCGGGACGACCGCCGTCAAACGCACGATCATCGGCGACCGCGCGATCTTCCTCGAAGGCGAGCGGGTGTTCATGGAACAGCCGCGTCCCGCGGTGCGCCCGTTCGGCCGCACGGCGGAGGTCGCGGCGGCCCTCGCGATTCCGGCCCGAGCGATCGCCGCCGAGCCCGTCGTCGCCGATCACGGCGTGCGCTTCATCCTGGTGCCGGTCGATCGCGCAGCGCTCGCCGCGATCGTCCCGAACGCTCCCGCGCTGCAATCGCTCAGCGACGAGATCGACGCGATCGGATTTTACGTCTACGCGCCCGGCGAAGACGGCTACGACGCGACGATCCGCATGTTCGCACCGGGTTACGGCATCCCCGAAGAGCCCGCGACCGGGATGGCGGCGGGATTGCTCGCCGGCACGCTCGCGCAGGGTCGCGAGAACGCGGCGTTCCGGTTCTTGCAAGGCGCCCTCTCCCCGCAGCCCTCACCGAGCGAACTCCTCGCGCGCGTCGAGCCGCAACGCGTGCTGGTCGGCGGAACCGCGACGACGCTGCGAACGATGCGAGTTTAGACGCTCAACCCTTTGTCATGCTGACCCTTCGACAAGCTCAGGGCGTCGAAGCATGGGCCACGATCGTGGCTCGCCCTTCGACAAGCTCAGGGTGACAAATCGGGGGTTCGCTCGAGTTCGAGCCGTTCCACCACGGCGGTGACGGTTGGGAATGCTTCGACGATGCTGCGGTTCATCGCGTTGATGAAGCCTTTCGCGGCGGCGCCGTCGATCAGCGCGATCAGCGCGTCGAAGTACCCGTCGACGTTCGCCAGAATGCACGGCGCGTCGATCAGCCGCAGCTGCACCCACGTCACGATCTCGAAGAACTCCTCGAACGTGCCGAAACCGCCCGGCAGCGCGACGAACGCGTCGGAGAGATCGGCCATCAGCGCCTTGCGCTCGTGCATCGATTCGACGACGCGCAAGTCGACGCCGACGTGCGCGACCTCGCGCTCTTCGAGGAAACGCGGGATGACGCCGATCACCTCGCCGCCAGCCGCAAGCGCGGCGTCCGCGACGGTGCCCATCAAGCCGACCCGCCCGCCGCCGTAGACCACCCCGATGCCGGCCTCGGCAAGAGCGGTGCCGAGCGCTTGCGCGGCAGCGACGAACCGCGGATCGTGTCCCGGCGACGATCCGCAATAGACGCAGACGCGCACTAGGCGCTTCCCAACTGCGAGGTGCACGCCTTGCAGCGCGTCGCGGCGGCCGGGACGATCTCGAGGCAGTACGGGCAGGGCTTGACCTCCGGCACGGCGTCGGACCTCGTGCGCAGCTCCGTCAGCCGCTGCATCGGGACGACGACGAAGAAGTAGATCGCCGCCGCGACCAGGACGAACGAGACGAGCGCATTGAGAAAATCACCGATCAGAAAGCGGCTGCCGTTGACGGTGAAGGCGAGCCCGGCGAAATCCGGCTTGCCGACGAGCGCGGCGATGATCGGGGTGATGAGGTCTTTGACGAACGCGGTCACAACGGCGCCGAATGCGCCGCCGATGACGACCGCGACGGCCAGATCCACCACGTTGCCGCGGAACAGAAAGGCGCGAAATCCACTCAACATGGCGCCGGGTTCGACGTCACCCGCCCATTGTCACCCCCATCTGCATTTGTCACCTCGCTCGGAACGACAATGCGCGATTACGAGATCGTGACCGACTTTGTGACGAGGTAGCCGTCGAGGCCCTCCGTCCCGCCTTCGGAGCCGTAGCCGGATTCCTTGACGCCGCCGAACGGAATCTCGGCGAACGCGATGCCGAAGTGGTTGATGCCGATCATCCCCGCCTCGATCTCGTTGCCGAGGCGAATCGACTCCGCCACGTCTTGGGTGAACGCGTACGCGGCGAGCCCGTACGGCAGCGCGTTGGCTTGCGCGATCGCTTCGTCGAGCGTCTTGAATTTGGTGATGACGGCGAGCGGTCCGAACGGTTCTTCGCTCAGCACGCGCGCGTCGGCCGGGACGTCGGTCATGACAGTCGGTGCGTAGAAGAAGCCCGGCGAGTCGATCGGCGCGCCGCCGGTGCGCAGCTGTCCGCCGCGCTGCGTCGCGTCTTCGATCATCGCGTGGATCGCATCGCGCCGGCGTTCGTTCGCGAGCGAACCCATCTGCGTTTTCTCGTCGAGCCCGTTGCCGACGCGCAGCGACGAAGCCTTCGCCGTGAACTTCTCGGCGAAGGCCTCGTACACCGACTCCTGCACGAAGAAACGGCTCGGCGAAACGCACACTTGTCCCGCATTGCGATACTTCGCGGACGCGGAGACCGCGACGGCTTTGTCGAGGTCCGCGCGCTCGCTCACGATCACCGGCGCGTGGCCGCCGAGTTCGAGCGTCGCGCGCTTCACGCCGTGCTTCGCCGCCAGTGCAGCGAGGTGCTTGCCGACGGCCGTCGAGCCGGTGAACGAGATCTTGCGCACGATCGGCGAGGCGATCAGCGTCTCGGAGATGTGCGGCGGATCGCCGTACACGACGTTGACCACGTCGTCCGGCAGCCCGGCGTCGCGCAGCGCGTCGTAGAGGGCGAGCGCGGTTCCCGGCGTCTCCTCCGAGGGCTTGATGATGATCGAGCAGCCCGCACCGAGCGCGCCGGCGAGCTTGCGCCCGGGCGTGATCGCGGGGAAATTCCACGGCGTGAACGCGGCGACCGGACCGACCGGTTCGCGCAGCACCGTCTGGCGAATCGACGCGCTGCGCGCTGGCACGACGCGACCGTACGCGCGGCGGCCTTCTTCGCCGGCCCACTCGATGATGTCGGCGGTGGCCAGCACTTCGAGCCGCGCTTCGATCAACGGCTTGCCTTGTTCGAGCGTCATCACGCGCGCGATCGCGTCGGCCCGCTGGCGCACCAGCCGCGCCGCGTCGCGCAGGATCGCGGCGCGGTCGTACGCCGGCGTCGCGCGCCAGCGCGCGAACCCGCGCGCGGTCGACTCGAGCGCGCGGCGAAGGTCGTCGTCGGTCGCGATCGGGACGCGGCCGATCGCCTCGCCGGTCGCGGGATCGTGCACCGGCAAAGACTCGCGCTGGTCGGCCGAGATCGTCTCGGTGCCGATGACGAGCCGGAGGTCGGCGTAGCTGGTCGTTGCGGTGGTCGTCATGTTTGCGAAACCTCGGGGTCGGGGGAGAGACGTGCTGCGACCCGAGAGGGCGCAATCGCCCCGGGGTCGCAACGGGGCGACGTGCCTGCAGAACTCACGGTCGAGACGGCGGACGGCAAAACGTTCTCGGCGTACTTCGCCTCGACGGATGCGACCCCCGCGCCGGGGATCATCGTGCTGCCGCCGATCTTTGGCGTCGACCGTCAGATGCACGATCTCGTCGATCGCTGCGCGCAACGCGGCTATGCGGCGGCGGTGCTGAACCAGTTCTGGCGTGACCCGCAACCGCAAGAATTCGCTCGGACACCGGAAGAGCGCCCGCTTGCCGTCGCCCGCGCAGCGCGTGTCGACGTCGACCAACTCGTGGATGACCTCGACGTGGCGATCGCGGCCCTGCGCGACCGCCCGGAGTGCAACGGGAAGATCGCGGTGATGGGCTACTGCTTCGGCGGCCGCTA
>JAQBPM010000385.1 GCA_028287525.1 Vulcanimicrobiota bacterium
TTGTGGAGATTCAGCGGCACGATTGAATAACAGCACGGACGTCGCTTTCCGGCGGCAAGCATCGAGCACGTTCTCTCGATCCGGCGTTTCCGTGTCTCAGCTTGTTTAGCCGAGTCGATCCAACTGAGAAAGTCCCGGCGCGCGATCGGCGTGAGATCGCCCCACTGCGCCTTCGCCGTCGGCGTAGCCGCAAGCGCTCTGCGTAGGTCCGTTGGGACGCTCTGCTCTAACTCTTTTTCAGCCGGCTTCGTATTCAATTTCATTCACGTCGTCGCCTACTTCCGCACGGCAGGAAGACGGGGCGGAGTGCGGCGCCCCGGAGCGGCGTACAACGTGCGCCGGTCGAGGGTCGTTCGCAGAAGGGACTGCGGCGCGCCGAGATGCGGTATCGCGGCGGCATCGTACGCTGCCGGATCGAACAGCAGCACGACTCCGGTATACGTTGCGATCCAGATTTTGCCGTCGCTGCGTACTGCGATCTGGGACGGTGCGAACCAAGGCAGGGCGTAGCGGACGATGTTGCCGCCGGCGTCACGGTGGACGAGATCGGCCGGATTCGCTTCGGGAAACCATATCGTTCCGTCCGGAGCGACAGCGATTCGTCCGGGGTCCGACTGCGCAGGGCACGCCGTGCAGAGCCGTGTATCCGACTCGGTCCCGGTCTGATCCAGGCGGCCGATCGTGCCCGCGTAGTCGGTCCACCAAACACTATGGTCTGGCGGGTTCAACGTCATCTCACCGAGCGATAGACTGACCGGAAACGGCTGACCGACGGCCGTACCGCTCGTGTTCACTCGTGCCACGGCATTGACGTTGTTCGCGAACGTGTAGTACCAGAGGTTGCCGTCGGGACCAGCGGTGATCGGACCGATAGGAAAGAGCGGCAGCAGGTAGCTCGTCACGGTGTTGCTGTTACGGTCGATCGAATTCAGATAGGCCGAAGTGAGCGCACCGCCTTGGGCATGCGAGTCCGCGACCGTAATGTGGGCGCCGAACCACGGGTTGCCGTCGGGACCGATCGTGATATGACCCACCTGGGCATTGATCTGACTGGGCTGAGGCGGCAACGGAACGGCGGTCTGGGTGCCGTCCGCTGCCACCCGCACGATCGTCGACGAGACCGTGTTCGTCATCCAGGCGGTGCCGACGGAGTCCACGGCCACGCGGAACGCCGGCGGCAGGCCGTTGATCAACGGAAACTCCGTCACGCCTGCGGTAGTGACGTGACCGATCTTCCCTCCGTAGCCTTCGGTGAACCATGCGCTACCGTCCGGCGCGCCGGCGAGCCCTTGCGCCTGTGACGGAAACGTCGCCGTCGGAAACTCGGCGAACGGGAACGTTCGAGCCAGCGGCGTGGTACCGGCCGTGGCCAGCGATGCGACGGTCGATGTGCCGCTGAAGGGGTCGAGCTGGTTGATGTAGAGCTCGCCGCCAGCGCTCGAAAAGGCGACGCTGATGGGATCGAAAAGGAAGGCGAAGCGGCCGTTGCCGGGGTGCCAGCCATAGTTGCCGTATCCGGCGATGATAGTTGCGGTGCCGCCGGCGGTCACCGACCAAACGACGTTATTGTTCGAGTCGGAAACGTAAAACACGTCATTTGCCGCGTCGTATGCGATCCCGGATGGTGAGCCGAATCGTGCTGCGGCGCCCGCGCCGGGTATCATCGAGCGGAAGCAGGACGTCGACCCCCCGCTGCTATAACTCGCGCACGACCCCGCGACCGTACTGACGCTTCCGGAAGTCGTGACGCGCTTGATCTGCGTATCGTTGGGGGCAGTGACGTACAACGCCCCATCGCGCGTGTCGAAGGCGAGCTGCGGAATCGCGAAGATGAACCCGACATCGTTGGGATCGAGGGTCCCGGCCGGCGTCAGTGCGCGCGCCGTACCGTTGTTCACGGTGGCGACGTGGTCGTTGTCGACGACGTAGGGAACGCCGGCGGGGTCGATCGCGATCGAGTAGATGTGTCCGAATCCGGAACCGGCCACCGTAACCGGGCCGCCGCTGGGCGCCGAGCGATAGATCGTTCCGAACCCCGAAAAATAGACGCTGCGGGTGGCATGCGAGTATGCCAGCGCCGTGATGTACGGGCTCGAATCGTTCGCCGGCAGGGAGACCGTCGGCGTCGGCTTCCCTACGCCGACCACGGTCGCGCCCTGTACCGCGAATAAGATGTGGTCGTCGTCGTCGTAGGCGAGCGCCGGCGTTGCGGCGATCGCGCCGCCGACCGCCACGACGTCACCTTGCGTTTCCGACGGCGGTGCGATGGTGGGCACTGGCGATGGGCCGCCGGTCGGCACGGTGCTGCTTCCGCCCCCGCCGCCGCCCCCGCATGCGGCGAGCACGAGGACGGCGCCGAGTACTACGACGAGCGAACGCAACCGCATAGCTGTCTCCACATCCCGATCGACCAGCAAGAAGACGGCGCGACGATGAACTCGCACCGTCACGCTCGACTTGCCTATTCTTCATGGTGCCAAATGCAAAGGCCCGCCTGATCGTCTGATCGGCGGGCCTTCGGTACGTGGTGGAGGTGAGGAGACTCGAATTCCTGACCCCTTACATGCGAAAAGCGGAGGACGAAGAGGATGGTCCTCCGGTGGTGTCCGCTGATGACCGTGACCACGATGACTGATCCGCAGTCAGGGCGCCGCGCGTCCACCCGATTCCGGGCGCGTCCGCAAGCGTAGGCGGACTAAATGGCGGACCATGCCGAACCTCCGGCCGCACGTTGCGGCCTGGAGGGCCGAGAGCGACGGAGAACCGACCCTGAGCTTGTCGAAGGGACAGGATGCGCGCCGGGAGCGTCCCCGTCGCAGCAGCACCAAAGCGCACCCGCCGCGCCACGATGCCCAAACAGCGAGGCTAGACGGTAGCAGCCTCCGGAGCCGGAGTCCCGGTAACACCGTCGCCCGAAGGCGCCGAGACCGGCACCTGATGCTTCCCGCGCCCGAACCCCAACCGGTCCTCGAGATTCGCGATCAGGACGTAGAGGACGGGGGTGATGACGAGGTTGAGGATCGTCGAGACGATCATGCCGCCGAAGACTGCCGTTCCGAGCGAGTTGCGGGACGCGCTGCCCGCGCCCGTCGCGAAGACCAGCGGCGTGACGCCGAGGACGAAGGCGATCGACGTCATGAGGATCGGACGCAGCCGCGTTTCGGCGGCGCGGCGGACCGCCGTGACCGCATCGAGCCCTTGTTCTCGAAGCTGGTTCGCGAACTCGACGATCAAGATGGCGTTTTTCGACGCCAATCCGATCAGCATCACGAAGCCGACCTGCGCGAAGACGTCGGTGGTGATGTGACGGATCGCCAGAGAGCCGATCGCGCCGAGCAGCCCGAGCGGAACAGCGAACAGGATGATCAGCGGGTCGGCGAACGATTCGTACTGCGCCGCGAGGACGAGGAACACGAAGAGGATGCCGAGGCCGAAGATCAGCGCGGCTTGGCCGCCCGACTCCATCTGCTCGCGCGAGATGCCGCTCCACTCGCCGACGAAACCTGGGGGCAGGTGCGAGGCGAGGGTCTGCATCGTGTTGATCGCTTCGCCGGTACCATGGCCGGGTGCCGGGCCGCCGGAGATGTCGATCGAGCGATACAGGTTGAAGTGCGTGATGTTTTGCGGACCCTGCACTTGGTGCAGGTTCACGAGCGAAGCGATCGGCATCGCGGGCGACGGCTGCTGCACGCCGTTGACGACCTGGGGCGTGCTCGAACGAACGTAGATCGTGTTCAGGTCGCTCACCCGCGAGCGATACGGCGCGTCGGCTTGGACGTACACGCGGTATGCCTTGCCGTTCATGTCGAAGTCGTTGACGTAGACCGAGCCGAGGTAGACCTGCATCGTGTTGAACAGATCGGTCAGCGGCACGCCGAGCGAAAGCGCGTGGGGACGGTTCACGTCGACGAGCACCGTCGGCTTGTCGTTGCGGAACGTGGTATAGACGCGGAAGAGACCGCTATTGGGCGCGTTGGCCGGCCCGATGATCTGGTATGCCGAGCCGAGCAGCGCGGGAATGCCGGCGCCGCCTCGATCCTCGAGCTGGTAGTCGAAACCGCCCTGGAAACCCAGGCCCGGAATCGACGGCGGGTTGAGCGCGAACGCCTGAATGCCGGGCGTGAAGTACAGCGCCATGTTGATCCGCTGGAGCACCGCATCGATGCGGTGCTGCGGGCCGACGCGCTCGCCCCACGGCTTGAGGCGAATGAACATGGTCGCGTAGTTCGAGCCGTTGCCGGTGAAGCTGAAACCGGCGGCGTCGAAGACGTCCTCGACTTCCGGCTGCTGCTTGAGAATCGCCTCGACCTTGCGCTGGTACCGGTGCGTATAGTCGAGCGAAACGCCGGGCGGGGCCTGCATCGCGATGATCGCGAAGCCTTGATCCTCGTCGGGGATGAAGCCGGTCGGCGCGTGCGTGTACGACCACCCGGTCACGACCAGCAGCCCGGCAAACACGACCAGCACGAGGTAGCGGCTGACGATCGTGAAGCGCCGCGCGATAACGATCCGGTGGTCCAGAATGAGCGGCAGCAAGCGGCGATAGCCCGCGCGGGTCGCGTTGATGGCGCGGTTCACCGGCCGGAAGAGGCGCGGCTCGCGCTTGACGTTGCGCCCGAGCAGCAGCGAGGAGAGGACCGGCGTCAACGTCAGCGCGCAGAACAGCGAGATCGTAATCGAGCACGCGATCGTCAAGGCGAACTGCTTGTAGAGCTGGCCGGTCGTACCCGGGAAGAACGCGACGGGAACGAAGACAGCCAGCAGCACCAGCGACGACGCGAGGACGGCGCCTTGGATCTCGGCCATCGCTTCGCGCGCACCCTCGAGCGGCGGCATGCCCTTCTCCTGGATGAAGCGCGCGATGTTCTCGATGACGACGATCGCGTCGTCGACGACGAGTCCGGTCGCCAGCGTCAGGCCGAACAGCGTGAGCTGGTTGATCGAGAACCCGAGCACCTGCATTAGGAAGAACGTCCCGATCAGCGAGACAGGGATCGTCAGCGCCGGGATCAGCGTCGTGCGCCAATCCTGCAGGAACAAGAAGATGACGAGCACGACGAGGAAGATCGCGATCAGCAGCGTGATGACGACTTCTTTGATCGACTCGCGCACGAACTCCGTCGTGTCGAAGGCGATGTTGTATTGCATTCCGCTCGGGAACTTCGCCGCGAGCGTGTTGAGCGTGTCGCGCACTTGCTTCGAGACCTGGAGTGCGTTGCCGTTTTGCAATTGCAGCACGCCCATACCGACGCCGTCCTTGCCGTTGAACCACAGCCCGCCGCCGTAGCTCTCGGCGCCGAGCGTGACTCGGCCCACGTCGGAGACCCGGACGAAGCCGCCGTCCGGCGTCGTGCGCAGGATGATGTTCGCAAACTCCGTCGAGCTCGTGAGGCGGCCGATCGCGCGCACGCTGTATTCGTACGGCTGGTTGCCGTTGGTCGGCGGAGCGCCGATCGAACCGGCGGCGACCTGGACGTTCTGTCCCTGCAGCGCCGTCACGACGTCACCCGCGGTCAGGTTGTTGTCGGCCAACTTCTTCGGGTCGACCCACAGCCGCATCGCGTACTTGCGCTCGCCGAATATGAGCACGTCCGAGACGCCGACGACGCGCTTGATGTCGTTGACGACGTTATTCTCGAGATAGTTGGTCATGTAAATGGAATCCCACCGTTTGTCGGTGGACGTGAAACCGATTGCCATGACGAACGTGCCGGAGTTCTTGGCGACGGTGACGCCGGTCAGCTTGACCTCGTTGGGCAGCCTGCCCTGGGCGAGGTTGACCGCGTTCTGCACGTCGTTCGCCGCCTGATCGAGACCGCGGTCGAGATTGAACGTACAGGTGATCTGGGAGGTCCCGTCGCTGCCGCTTGTCGAGCTGATGTAGCGCAGACCTTGGACGCCGTTGATCGCCTGTTCAAGCGGCGTCGTCACCGACGACTCCACGGCCTCGGCGCTCGCGCCGGTGTAGATGGCGGTCACCGTGACCGTAGGGGGCGCGATGTTCGGATACTGCGCGATCGGTAGGATCGGAATCGAGATCAGGCCCAGCAGCAAGATCACGAGCGATGCGACCGATGCGAAGATCGGTCGCCGCAAAAAGAATTCCGTCACGAGACGTTCGACCTCGAAGACGAGTAAGTGGTTGCCGTGAGGCGCGCTTCGACCCGCCGCCGGCCGCGCGCGATGCGCGAGGCGGCAGTGCGCAGCGGAATCCCCAGGCATTTTCCGACCGCGCCGGCGGTGAGGCCGCCCAGCGCGTGGAGCGCGAGGGCCGGCTCGTGACGCACGGCGTCGGCGGCCCAACCGTCGGAGGCGCGCGCCAGCGCGACGTCCTCCGCCGATGGAGCCAATTCCGCGCGTATAAGGAGGTCCGCTTTGCGCGAGCGCGCCGCGGCGATGGTGAGCGCCTTGCGGCGCGCGATCGTCACGAGCCAGGGCAGCGGCCGGCGCGCGGGATCGAAGCGGGCGCGCGAACGCCACGCGGCGAGGAACGCATCCTGCAGCGCGTCGTCCGCATCGTCGAGATCACCCGTCACGCGCACCGCCACGTGCCGCACGGAGGGTGCGTACCGTTCGAACCAGGACCCGATGTCGGGAATCGCCACGCTTGTCGCCATAGTGTCAATCGGTTATACTCATCGACGATGGTACATGTCAAGTAACGGCGGCCATGCGTGGCTGGCACTGCTCGACCTGATGCGTTCGCAGAAATCACATGTGAACGCCTCGATGGCCGAGCTCGATCTCACGATGCAGCTGGCCCATGCGATGTA
>JAQBPM010000403.1 GCA_028287525.1 Vulcanimicrobiota bacterium
CGCCATCCAGGAGTCCCGCCCTGAACAAGATCAAGGTCCTCAACCCCGTCGTCGAGCTCGACGGCGACGAGATGACGCGCATCATCTGGCACTTCATCAAAGACAAGCTCATCCTGCCGTACCTCGATATCGATCTGAAGTACTACGATCTCGGGATCGAGCACCGCGACGCGACCGACGACCAGGTCACGCTCGACGCGGCGCGTGCGATCAAGGAGTACGGTGTCGGCGTCAAGTGCGCGACGATCACGCCGGACGAGGCGCGGGTCGAGGAGTTCCACCTCAAGTCGATGTGGCGTTCACCCAACGGCACGATCCGCAACGAGCTGGACGGCACGGTGTTCCGCGAGCCGATCATCTGCAAGAACGTCCCGCGCCTCGTGCCGGGCTGGACGCAGCCGATCGTCATCGGTCGCCACGCGTTCGGCGATCAGTACCGCGCGACGGATTTCGTCGTTCCCGGTCCCGGCACGCTCACGGTGAAGTTCACGCCGACCAACGGCGGGACGCCGATCGAGCGGACGGTGTTCGAGTTCCCGGGCGGCGGCGTTGCGCTCTCGATGTACAATTTGGACGAGTCGATCCGCGGGTTCGCGCGCGCCTCGATGAACTACGGGCTGCTGCGCGGCTGGCCGGTCTATCTCTCGACCAAGAACACGATCCTCAAAGCCTATGACGGCCGGTTCAAGGATCTCTTCCAACAGGTGTTCGACGAGGAGTTCAAGGCCGAGTTCGACGCGCGCGGATTGACCTACGAACATCGCTTGATCGACGACATGGTCGCCGCTGCGATGAAGTGGTCGGGCGCGTTCGTGTGGGCGTGCAAGAACTACGACGGCGACGTGCAGTCCGACACCGTCGCGCAGGGTTTCGGTTCGCTCGGCTTGATGACGTCGGTGCTGATGACGCCGGACGGCAAGACCATCGAAGCCGAAGCGGCGCACGGCACGGTCACCCGTCACTATCGCGAGTACCAGAAGGGCCGCGAGACGTCCACTAATCCGATTGCGTCGATCTTCGCGTGGACCCGTGGCCTCGCGCATCGCGGCAAGGTCGACGGTACGCCCGAGGTGACGCGCTTCGCCGAGACACTCGAGCAGGTGTGCGTCGAGACCGTCGAGGCCGGCAAGATGACGAAGGACCTTGCGATCCTGATCGGTCCCGATCAGCCCTGGCTGACGACGACGCAGTTCCTGGACGCGCTGGACGCCGAGCTGCGGCGGCGCATGGAATCCGCGCCGGCGCCGGCCGCCGTCTAAGCCGCGCTCGAGCATGTGCGACGAACGATGAGCGGCGATGAGACGCTCGCGATCCTGGTCGGCGGCGGGCCGGCGCCTGGGATCAACGGCGTCATCGCCTCGGCGACGATCGAGGCGCGCAACAGTGGGTTGCGCGTCCTCGGCATCTACGAAGGTTACCGGCACCTCGTGCGCGGCGACACCTCGCACGTCGTCGAGCTCGAGATCGACGACGTCTCGCGGCTGCACTTCACCGGCGGCTCGATGCTGCGCACGTCACGCACGAACCCCGCCAAAGACGAAGAGTCGCTGCGCCGCTGCGTCCGTTCGCTCACGCTGCTGGGCGTGCGCTATCTGATCGCGATCGGCGGCGACGACACGACCTTCGGTGCGGCCCGCATCGCGTCGGAGACCAAGGGCCGCATCGGCGTCGCCACCGTGCCGAAGACCATCGACAACGACCTGCCGCTCCCCGACAACGCGCCGACGTTCGGTTTCGAGACCGCCCGCGCGGTGGGCTCCGCGATCGTCGAGAACTTGATGGAGGATGCGCGCACCGCGTCGCGCTGGTATCTCGCCGTTACGATGGGGCGGAAATCCGGCGCGCTGGCGCTGGGAATCTGCAAAGCGGCCGGAGCGACGATCGCAGTGATCCCCGAAGAGTTCGCCGACGGGCCGATCACACTTCAGTCGGTCGTCGACACGCTGGTCGGCGCCATCGTGAAGCGGCTCGCGACAGGCGCGGATCACGGCGTCGCGGTCGTCGCCGAAGGGATCGCGGAACGCATCGCGCCGGAAGAGCTCGCCGCGGTGACCACCGCGGCGCGGGACGCGTACGGACACGTGCGGCTGGCGGACGTTCCGCTCGGCAGCGTGCTGCGCGACGCCGTTCGGGTGCGGCTCGCCCAGATCGGTCTCGACACGACCGTCGTGCCGAAAGACATCGGCTACGAACTGCGCAGCGCGAAGCCGATCCCGTTCGACGCGGAGTACACGCGCACGCTCGGCTATGGCGCCGTACGCTACCTGCTCTCGGGGCGGAGCGGTTCGCTCATCGCGCTGGCAGGCGGGCGCATCAATCCCGTGACGCTGGAAGAGATGCTGGATCCGGCGACCGGCCGCATCCGCGTTCGCCTCGTCGACGTCACCACGGAGTCCTACGAGGTCGCGCGCAAATACATGATCCGGCTGGAGGCGCCCGACTTCACGGAGCCGCGGCTCTCACGCCTCGCGGCGCAGACGTCCCTCGGTCCCGACGCGTTCGCCGCCGAGTTCAGCCACCTCGTCGCGTAGTCGCAAGAGCACGCGCAGCGCGTCGGCCGCGCGATCGGCCGGTACGAAGAGATGATCGTGGTGGAACGCCGCGACGATGTTGGCCGGGATGCCCGCGTCGGCCAGCGCGCGCGACACGATGGCCGTGAACCCGACCGCGGCGAGGCTCGAGTGAACGGCGAGGGTGATCGCGCGGAACGGCCCGATGCCGCGCAGCCCGGCGCGCTGCGCGTCGGCGCGCGGAACGATCGCGGTGATCCCCTCGTCCTCGGCGAACGTGCCGAGCGCGACGCCCGCAGGGAGTTCGTCCGGCGTGCGCAGCACGCAGAAGAAGAACTCGCCGTCGCGAAGTTCCGGACGCATCCCGGCGACCAGCGCCGCCGGATCGGTTTCGCCGTCCACGTCAGGCGCGCAGCGGGGTGAGCTGCATCTCCGAGCGCAGCAGCGCGCCATCGAAGCCGTCCGGGCCGCGCCGCGCGAGCGTATCGTAGAGCGCGAGCGCCGTCGTGCGCGTGAGCACCATGGCGCGATACCAGGCGAAGGTCGGTGCCAGCGTCCGCAGCGACCTCACGCGCGACCAGCGCTGCTGCAGCCGGGCGGAGACGACGTGCATCGCGTGCACCGAGACGACGTAGTCGTGGTCGCTCAAATGGTTGACGAACGCCTCGAGCGGCACCGGATCCACGGCCAGCACGTAGCTCGCGCCGTCGCGCCGCACCAGACCGTACTCGACCGGATCGACGCCGGCGACGATCGCCGCCGCACGGCACCAGTCCGCGACCTTCGCCTCGTCGCCGAGCGACGGCGCCGCGTGCGCCGAGAGCAGCGTCGTCACGAAGCGCGGAGTTTCGGCACGGACGATCGCCTCGGCGCCGGAGAGGACGTGGTGAGCTCCGGTTCCCGCGATCGGCAGCTCGTCGAAGAGCGTGCCGTTCTCGTTCCAGCCGAAGACGACGGTTTTCATGATGTCGTGATACAGCGCCGCCGCGATCACCGTATCGCTCGAGACGGTCGGCCGTCCGCCGAAGTAGTGGTCGTCGTAGGTCGAGGCGAACGCGCGCGCCATCGACGCGTTGAACGATTCGTGCACCGCGAGGCCGCCGGGGTAGGCGTGATGCGAACCGTCGCTCGAGCCGGGCGCCGACCAGAACGGCTGCACCGAGGTCGTAGCTTCCGGCTCGGTCCCCGGCGGGAAGATGCCGCGCACCGGCGCGTCGGCGCCGACGAAGCCCGCCTGCGCGAGCGCATCGCGCACGCTGGTGCGGGATGCCGGCGTCGGATGGCGCTCGGCGTACAAAGCGCGCGGCGTCCGCAGCAGGTCCAGGACGTTCGCGCGCACGCCGCGGTCCTCGATCGCGGCGGCCAGCGCTTCCACGCGGGAATAGGTGGCGTTGACCAGGGTCGACCCGCGGGCAAGCGAGGCCGCGATCGCGTTGCCCCGGCTGAGCGGACCGCGCGGCTCGGGTAGCGGCACGTGCGGGATGCGCTCCGCCGCGGCGGCCGCTTCGACGCCCCCTGCTCCCGCCGCGAAGGGTGCCGCGACGCCGGCGAGCAGCCCGAGGAACGCGGGCCGGTTGAAGAATCCGGCGCGGCCGTCGTCAACGCACATCGACGCGGAGATTCGCGCCGCCCGCGGCAAGGCCCGCACCGCCGTGCGGATGGTCGGCGGGCGTCTCCAGGAGCCGCGATTCGTGGAAGGAATTTGCGACGACGGGGGCAATCCCCGTGATCCTGGTATACCAGATACCAAATACCGCGAACGAGGCCTGTGCATGTCGGCGTTGGACCTAGCGGCGATCCGGTCGGACACCAGCATCTCGGTGCGGGTGTACGAAACGATTCGGGGAGCGATCACGGGGACGAACCTCTATGAGATCGACCATGCGGAGCTGCGCCTCGATGAACGCGAACTGGCCGGCCGCCTGGGCGTGAGCCGGACGCCGATCCGCGAGGCGCTGGTACGGCTGGAGCACGAGGGCCTCGTCACGAGCATCCCGCGCCGCGGATATTTCATTTCGCGCAAGAGTAAGGCCGAACTGCTCGAGATCATCATCGTGTGGGCGGCGCTCGAGAGCATGGCCGCGCGTCTGGTCGCCCAGTCGGCCGACGCCGCCGCGATCGCCTCGCTCCGCGAGATCTTCGCGACCTTCGACGGCGAGCGCATCGGCGCGCACCTCGACGAGTACTCGGACGCGAACCTGCGCTTCCACCAGCGCATCATCGAGCTGGCCGGCTGCGATACGCTGCGCCGCACCGCCGAAGGCATCTTGGTCCACGTGCGGTCGATCCGCCACCGCACGATCGGTGAGAATCACCGCTTCGAGCGATCGATCGTCGATCACATGCAGATCATCGAAGCGCTCGAATCGCGCGACGTCGAGCTCGCGGAACGGCTCGTGCGCGACCATGCGCTCGCGCTGGCTTCGCACGTCGACGCAAACGACAACGACCTCTGACCCACGACCCACCCACACCGCATCGAACCGTACCGTACCGAACGAGGGGGAGCCTGATGGCCCAGACTGCACCGATCGCTAGCGATCTTCCGAAACTCGACGCCGACCAGCCGGCGCAAACGCTCTCCGGCGGCCACCTCGTCGCGAAGGCCCTCAAGAACGAGGGGATCGACGTGATCTTCACCCTCTGCGGCGGCCACATCATCGACATCTACGACGGCTGCCAGGACGAAGGCATCAAGATCATCGACGTCCGTCACGAGCAGGTCGCGGCACACGCGGCCGACGGCTACGCGCGCGTCACCGGCAAGCCGGGCTGCGCCGTCGTGACCGCCGGCCCGGGGACGACGAACGCGGTGACCGGCGTCGCGAATGCCTTCCGCGCCGAGAGTCCGTTTCTGCTGATCGGCGGCCAAGGCGCGCTCAACCAGAACAAGATGGGTTCGCTGCAGGATCTGCCGCACGTCGAGATCATGAAGCCGATCACCAAGTTCGCCTCGAGCGTCGTCACGACCGAACGCGTCGCCGACATGTGCGCGATGGCGTTTCGCGAGTCGCACAACGGCACGTTCGGTCCGTCGTACCTCGAGATCGGCCGCGACATCCTCGACGGCAAGGTCTCGGTGAAGGACGCGGTCATTCCGAAGCCCGGGCACTATCGCGCCTCGACCAAGTCGGTCGGCGATCCGCGCGACGTCCAGAAGCTGGCCGACATTCTCGCGAAGGCCGAACGTCCCGCGATCCTCTTCGGCCAGCAGACGTGGACCTGCCGCGCCGGCGCGCAGGCGCGCGAGCTCGCGCGCACCTACAACATTCCCGCCTATATGAACGGTGCAGGGCGCGGCACGTTCGTCCCCGGCGACCCGCAGGGCTTCCAGATGACGCGCGGCTACGCGTTCGGCAAAGCCGACGTCATCGTGATCGTCGGGACGCCGTTCGACTTCCGCATGAGCTACGGCAAGCGGCTCAAGGCGCCGACCGTCGTGCAGATCGACATGGGCTACGGCACCGTCGGCAAGAACCGCGACATCACGCTGGGCCTCGTCGGCGACATCGGCGCGATCCTCGGCGCGGTGCTGCAAGCGGCGCCGAGCAACCTCAAGGAGAGCGCGAAGGGCCGTCAGCCATGGATCGACGAGCTGCGTGCCGAGGAGAAGACGCTGAGCGATGCGCGTCTGCCGAAGATCAAGAACGACGCGATCCCGATCCACCCGCTGCGCCTGGGTTACGAGATCAACGAATTCCTCACCGAGAACACGCGTTTCATCGGCGACGGCGGCGACATCGTCACCGCGGCCGGCGGCATCGTGCAGCCGAAGGGCGAGGGTCTCTGGATGGATCCCGGTCCGCTCGGCACGCTCGGCGTCGGAGTCTCGTTCGCCATGGCCTCGAAGTTCGCGGAGCCCGAGAAAGAAGTGCTCTGCCTCTTCGGCGACGGCACGTTCGGCATGACCGGCTGGGACATCCAAACCGCCAACCGCTTCAACCTGCCGTTCATCGGGATCATCGGCAACAACTCGTACATGAACCAGATCCGCGCCGGCCAGATCATGAAGTACGGCAAGGAGAAGGGCGACGTCGGCAACTA
>JAQBPM010000405.1 GCA_028287525.1 Vulcanimicrobiota bacterium
GTCGATGCCGCTACCTTGGATCCGCTCAAGGCGTCGATCACGACCGACACCAACGTGCAGGCGCAGCTCTTCGATACGCTGGCGCGGCGCTCGGCCGACGGCTCGTCGCTCGTTCCCCAGCTCGCGACGTCGTGGAAGCAGGTCGCGCCGAGCGTGTGGGAGTTCAAGCTGCGCCGCGGCGTCGCGTTTTCCAACGGCGACGCGTTCACCAGCGCCGACGTGAAGTTCTCGGTCGAGAAGATCCTCGATCCGGCGTACAAGTCGCAGCAGGTGCCGCGCGTCGACACGATCGCGCGCGTCGAGACGCCCGACGCCTACACCGTGCGCTTCGTGACCAAACGCCCGACGCCGCTGCCGCCGGCGATCACCCGGCCGATCTTCATCGCCGACGCAAAGTATTGGCAGGACCACGGCGACGCGTACGTCGGGGAGCATCCGGTCGGAACCGGTCCGTACACGCTGCACGCATGGCATCGCGACGATGCGCTCGAACTCGACGCGAACCCGCACTATTGGGGCGGCGCGCCGTCGATCGCACACGTGATCTTCAAACCGATCCCGGAGGCGGCAACCCGGGTGTCGGCCCTGCGCACCGGCGCGGCCGATCTCATTACCAACGTGCCGTTCCAATACGCCACGCTGCTCGAAGGCGGCACGGCGACGCGCATGACGAGCGCGCGCAGCGTTCGCGTGCTGTACATCGCGTTCAACACGCTCCAGCCGGGACCGCAGCAGAACAAGCTCGTGCGGCAGGCCCTCAACTACGCGATCGACGTTCCGGCGATCATCAAAGCCGTGCTCGGCGGGCGCGCGTACGAACTCGGCGAGCCGGTGCCGCCGAACTTCTTCGGCTACGATGCCAAGCTTGGGTCGTACAAGCACGACCCAGCGAAGGCGAAAGCGCTGCTGGCCGAAGCGGGCTATCCCGAGGGCAAGGGCCTCGCGCTCACGCTCTACGCCCCGCAGGGGCGGTACAACGGCGATAAGGAGGTCGCGCTCGCCGTCGGCGGGCAGCTTGGGGCCGCGGGCGTGCACGTTGAGGTGAAAACGCAGGAGTGGGTGAGCTACTACCGTCAAACGCTGCAGCGCGGGCTCTCACCGATGTACATGCTAGGCTGGGGCAACATCACCTACGATGCGGACAACACGATGGGCTCGACGCTGACCTCCGACGCCGTCACGTCGACCTACGCGAACCCGGCGGTCGATAAGCTGACCGACGCGGCCCGCTACGAACTCGATCCGGCCAAACGCAAAGCCCTCTACGCGAAGGCGATGCGGATCGTGCACGACGACGCGCCTTGGCTCTTCCTCTTCCAATACGAGGACCTCTATGCGACATCCAAGCGGCTGCAATGGAAAGCACGTCCGGACGAAGCGATCTACTGCG
Organism: Vulcanimicrobiota bacterium; assembly: GCA_028287525.1. Lineage (GTDB taxonomy): Bacteria > Vulcanimicrobiota > Vulcanimicrobiia > Vulcanimicrobiales > Vulcanimicrobiaceae > Vulcanimicrobium. The sequence goes on from JAQBPM010000405.1 coordinate 1,391, forward strand.
TCGAAATGCGCCTGACGTGATCGCATCTGCTGCCCGCGGCGCGTGGCCGACGCGCGCCGTGGCGCGCTCGACCCGCGCGATGGTCGCGACGCCGCACGCGCTTGCGACGGCCGCCGGCGTCGAGGTGCTGCGGCGCGGCGGCAATGCCGTCGATGCCGCGATCGCGGCCAACGCCGTCCTGACCGTCATCTATCCCGCCAGCTGCGGGATCGGCGGCGACGCGTTCTGGATCGTCTACGATCCGCGCGCGAAGGCGGTCCGTTCGTACAACGGCAGCGGACGAACGCCGCGTGCGGCGGCGCTCGACCGGCTGCCGGGCGGCATGCTCCCGCAGCGCGGCGCGCTCAGCGTGACGGTGCCGGGCGCGGTGCGCTCCTGGGAAGACGTCGCCGCCGCGCACGGCACGCGCGGGCTCGACGACCTGCTCGCCCCGGCCGAACGGTTCGCCCGCGACGGCTTCGCCGTAACCGACGTCGGCGGCGCGTACTTCGCGACGAACGAAGCGCTGCTGCGCGCCGACAGTGAGGCGACGCGCGTCTTCTTCCACGACGGCGTGCCGCGCGCCGGCGACGTGCTGCGCAACCCGGAGCTCGCCGAAACGCTCGCGGCGATCCGCCGCGAAGGCGCGCGCGCGCTCTACGAAGGCGCGATCGCGGAGCGGGTCGTGCGCACGCTCAACCGGCTCGGCAACGTCATGACCGGCGACGATCTCGCGTCGCACCGCACCGAACCGACGACGCCGCTGCGGCTCGCGTGGAACGGCGGCGAACTGCTCGCACACCCGCCGAACTCGCAAGGCGCGTGCATGCTGATGGCGATGGGGATGCTGGCCGGCGACGCCGGCGCCGACGAGCCGCGCTGGAATCACCTGGCGATCGAAGCGATGAAACGCGCGATCTCGGTGCGCGACGCGACGTTCGCCGATCCGGCGTTCAGCCCGAGCGGCGTCGAACGCGAGCTCGAGCCGCGGCGTTTGGCGCAGCACCGCGGCGCGATCGACCCCGAACGCGCCGCGCCGAAGGCGAGCGCGGCCGACCACGGCGACACGATCTTCCTGTGCGTGGTCGACGAGGACGGCATGGCCGTCTCGCTGATCGAGAGCCTCTACACGAACTTCGGCTCGGGGATCGTCGCCGAAGGCACCGG
>JAQBPM010000408.1 GCA_028287525.1 Vulcanimicrobiota bacterium
GCCATGGTGACGGCGGCGTCGAGACCCGAACCGCTGACGTCGCCGATGGAGAGGACGACGCGTCCGTCGGGCAGCCGCACGGCGTCGTACCAATCGCCGCCGATCTGCGCCTGATCGCTTCCGGCGCGATAGAAGGCGTCGAAGGCGATCCCCGGGATGTTCGGAAGCGTGTGCGGGAGCGCGGCGTCCTGCAGACGTCGCGCGATGCGCCGCTCGTGCTCGTAGAGTTCCGAGAGACGACGCAGGCGCAGCGACATTCGCCGCGCGCGCAGCATCGCTTCGACGCGGGCGGCGAACTCGAGCTGCTCGACCGGGCGGATCAGCACGTCGTCGGCGACGCGCCAGGCGTCGCGCGTGATCAAGCCGACGTCGCGCCGGTCGCTGATCAGCAGCACGGGCAGCAGCACCGGCTCTTGGATCGATCGCGCCTCGCGCAGCGCGTCCCAGTGCCGATGCAGGGAAAGGCCGTCGACGATGCACAGGTCGACGTCGAAGTCGGTGATGTCTGCGACGACGTCGTAGCGCTGAGCGAGCATCGTCGTCACGAGCCGCTGGTTTCCGGCCGCGGCGAGCAGGACGAGGACGCGCTCTTTCAGGCTGCGGATCTCAGGCGTTTGTGTGGACGGGCTCATCGACCGGGAGCTCCGTGAGGATCGAGTTCAAGCGCAGCGGCTCCCCGATGCGCACGCCGTTACGGGTGATGGTGAATTCGCGGACCCCTTTTTCGAAGTCGCTGAGCCGCTTCTTGAGCACGCCGATCCCTTTGCGCAGCTCGATCGTGCCGTCGATGACGCGCTCGAGATACCGCAGGAACACGACGTTGTCGGCGAGATAGCTGATCCCGACCTCGGTGACGCGGAACGATGTGATCTCGCGCAGCTCGTCCACCAGGATCACGGTGACGCCGATGTTCTGCAGGTACCGGCCCAGCGCGTGGATCCGCTCGGCCAAGCCGTCCGAGACCGACATGCGGTACCCGCTGACGCTGTCGATCATGACGATGCGCGTGCCGCGATCTTCGACGTCGCGGCGCACGATGTTGGCGAACTCGTCGGGTCCGAAGCGCAGCGCCTCGAGCTCGATCACCGAGAGCGCTCCGCCGGCGATCATCTTGCGCACCGGACTCCCGACGGCGTGGCAGCGGCCGACCACCGTGTCGACCCGCTCGTCGAACGTGTAGAGGACGCTGCGTTCACCGCGGGTCGCGGCTTCGACCAGGAACTGCATGCCCAGCGTCGTTTTGCCGACGCCGGTCGGACCGCTGATCAGCGTCACGGTGCCGCGTTCGATTCCGCCGTGCAGCAGCTTGTCGAGCAACGGCAATCCGGACGAGAGCAGCTCCGGCGCGAACGGCCGGCTGTGACTCTCGGGGATCAGGCGTGGAAACACGGCGGCACCGCTGGCGCTCAAGGTGAGCGCGTGCCGGCCGGCGTGGTAGTCCGAGCCGCGGAACTTCGAGACGGAGAGCTCGCGCCCGCGGGTTCCGAATCCGATCTCGATGACACCGTCGGTGATGAAGCGCAGATCGTCGTCGGGCGTCTCGGGCGTCGATTCGGAGGTGACGACGACCGAACCGAACTCCGAGACGAATCGCAAGAACGAGAGCGCCTGGCGGCGGAACTGGTACGCGTCGGTCGAGAGGTAGCGCAGGTGCGTCATGGAGTCGACGAAGACCCGCCGCGGCCCGACCCGCTGGATCGTCTCGATGATGCGGGCCGTCGTCGGTTGAGTCTCGACCTCGCGCGCCGAGAAGATGTCGTACGTCTCGGATTTCGCAAACAGTTCGGCCGCCGGGCTGAGATCCAGCACTTCGACGGCCGCGGCATCGAATCCGGAGCGGGCGGCGTTCGACCGCAGCTCCGCTTCGGGCTCGGCGAAGCTGATGTACAGCACCGGCTCCCCCGCTTCGATCCCCGCGACGAGATAGTGCCAGCCCAGGGTGGTCTTGCCGGAGCCCGGTGGGCCGCTCAGGAGGTAAGTTCGACCTGGGAGGAGCCCACCCGCAAGCACTTCGTCGAGGCCCTCGACGCCGGTCGAGACCCGCACTTCGCTCATTACGAAACTGGGAATGCCCCGAAAACGATCTTTTGTACCACCAATTGGCGCCAGGACAAACCTTCCGCTGCACAGGCTGGGCTGGGGCGGAGACGGACGCAACCAAACATGGGTTGAAGGAGGCGAGATGCCCGCCACCCACGCCAAAGTCGTCATCATCGGTTCCGGCCCCGCCGGCCTCACGGCCGCCGTGTACGCGGCCCGAGCCAACCTCGCGCCGCTCGTCTTCGCCGGTCACATGTACGGCGGCCAGCTCATGCTGACGACCGAGGTCGAGAACTATCCCGGCTTTCCGCAAGGGATCATGGGACCGGAGCTCATGGAGGCGTTTCGCGCACAGGCGGAGCGGTTCGGCTCGGTGATCCACGACGTCGACGTCACCGAGGTCGACTTCTCGGTGCGGCCGTTCGTCGTGCGCACCGCCGACGACAGCTACACGGCCGACAGCGTGATCGTGGCGACCGGCGCCAGCGCGCGGTGGCTCAACATCCCCGGCGAGGCGAGGCTGCGCGGCCGGGGCGTCTCGACGTGCGCGACCTGCGACGGCGCCTTCTTCCGACAGAAGCACATCGTCGTCGTCGGCGGCGGCGACTCGGCGATGGAAGAAGCGATCTTCCTCACGCGTTTCGGCAGCGCGGTGACGGTGATCCATCGCCGCGAGGGCCTCCGGGCGTCGAAGATCATGGCGGAGCGCGCCCTCAACCATCCGAAGATCTCGTTCATCTGGAACACCGCCGTCGAAGAAGTGCTCGGCGAGGACGGAACGACGGCGTTGCGCCTGCGCAACCTGGTCAGCGGCGACGAGGGGCTGCTGCCCGCCGACGCGCTTTTCATCGCGATCGGCCACGACCCGAACACCGCGATCTTCCGCGGTCAGCTGGAGCTCGACGCCGCCGGCTATATCATGAGCGAGGACGGCGTGCGAACCAACATCGACGGGGTCTTCGTCGCGGGCGACGTCTACGACATCCGCTACAAGCAGGCGATTACCGCAGCCGGTTCGGGCTGCAAGGCGGCGATCGACGTCGAGAAATATCTGGAATCGCTGGAGGCGGAGCACGCGCACGCGGTAACCGCAGGGTGACGCCGGAGACGCATCCCTACCCGCCGGCGATGGACATCTTCCGGCAGATGGACGGACTCGAAGCGCTCGAGCTCATGCGCAGCGGCGAAGCGCCGCAAACAAACGTCTCGCGCTGGATGGATTTCACGCTCGAAGACGTGGAACGCGGCAAGGTCACCTTCGCGATGGTTCCGCGCGAAGAACTCTACAACATGATCGGTTCCGTTCACGGCGGCATCATCACGACATTGATGGACACGGCCCTCGGGTCGGCCGTGCAGTCGGTGCTCCCGGCCGGCCGCGTTGCCACCACGATGGACCTGCACACCCGTTTCCATCGCCCCGTCACCGCGGCGGTCGGCAAGGTGTTCGCCCGCGCCCACGTCGTGCATGCCGGCCGCCGCACCGCAACCTCGCAAGCCGAACTCGTCGACGCCGAAGGCCACGTCTACGCCACCGGAACGTCAACCCTCATGATCCTCGACGACCGCCCCTCATCCTGACGTCCCCCGCGTCATCCTGACGTCCCCCGCGTCATCCTGACGTCCCCCCGTCATCCTGAGCTTGTCGAGGGACCCCAGTTTCGCGCTGAGCGAAGCGGAAGCGCGAAGACGACGTCGCGACGGTCAAGATGTGGAGTCGTCGCTCGACTTCGCTCGCGCCGACGACGAGGGTCCTTCGACAAGCTCAGGATGACCGGGGGGCGGCCGGGCGGAACAGCGAGGGCATGACGGCTGAGCGGCTTTCCGGGAAAATCGTGCTCGTCACCGGCGGCGCGAGCGGGATCGG
>JAQBPM010000159.1 GCA_028287525.1 Vulcanimicrobiota bacterium
AGAGCGGCGTAGTTACAGCGTGCGCGCTTCGAGGCGGCGGCCGGCCTGCGCGAGCGCGAAGTTTGCGCTGAAATAGATCAGCGCGATGAGCGCGAACACGGGAATCGGCTGGAACGGCGGCTGCGCAAACACGATCTGGCCGCGGCGGGTGAGCTCGAGGATCCCGATCACCGCCGTGAGCGACGTGTCCTTGAGCAGCGTGACGAACTGCGCGACGAGGGCGGGCATCATCTGGCGCAGCGCGATCGGCAGCGTGATGATGCGCATGATCTGCCCGCCCGAGAAGCCTTGCGACTGAGCGGCCTCAATCAATCCTTTGGGTACAGCGAGGATCCCGGCGCGGACGATCTCCGCAACGAGCGCCGCGGTGAAGGCCGAGAGTCCGATCACGCCGGCGGCGAGCGGATCGAGTTTCACGCCGATGATCCGCGGCAGGGCGAAGTACGAGAAAAAGATGACAAGCAGAACGGGCAGGGCGCGCATCCCTTCTATGTACGCCGTCGCGGCGGCGCTCAGCGGCCGCAGCCGCGAGAGGCGTCCGAGCGCGAGCGCGACGCCGGCGACGAACGACAACGCGATCGAGATCGCGGCGACTTGCAGCGTGACCAGCAGCCCGCCGGCGATGAACGTCAGCGTGCCGCGATTGAAGAGCCAGCCGAGATCCATCAGCGAGCGTACCGCTTCTCGAGCCGGTTCACCGCGAACGCGGCCGGCAGGGTGAGGATCAGGTAACAGATCGCGGCGCCGACGAACATCGGGACGTACTGAAAGCTCCGCGCGCCGATCAGGTTTGCCGTGCCGAGAATGTCGAGCACGGAGATCGTGCTGACCAGCGACGAGTTCTTGATGAGGTTGAGCGCCGTGTTGCCCAGCGGCGGAATCGTCTTCGCGACCGCCTGCGGCAGCACGATCGTGCGCATCACCGTCGCGTAGCGCATCCCGCTCGAAAGCCCGGCCTCGAGCTGCCCTCTCGGCACGGCCGAAATCCCGCTCCTGATGGCTTCTGCGACGAACGCCGACGTGTAGACGCCGAGCGCCAGGACGCCGCAGACGAACGCCGGGAGCCTGATCCCGGCGCTGGGCAACGCGAAGAACAGGAAGAACAACTGCACCAGGAGTGGGATGTTGCGCAGGAACTCGACGTACGCCGCGGCGATCGCGCGCAGCGGCTGCGACGGCGCGACGCGCAGCGTTGCGACGGCCACCCCGAGCGCGAGCGCGAGGATCAGCGCCGAAACCGAGACTTCGAGGGTGACGAGCAGCCCTTGGGCGAGCAGCCCCGCGTTCTCGCCCAGGACCGACCAGTCCATCCGCTAGCCGGGTTTCTGGTTGTTGAACTGCTCCGCTGCCGTTTCGGCCGGCATCCCGTACCACTTGTCGAAGTCGGCCGGGACGCTTCGCTTGAGCCACTGCTGGTGCAGCTTCGCGTACTCGCCGCTCTTCTTGAGATCGGCCAGCGTGTCGTTAATTGCTCGGGCGAGCGTGGTGTTGCCCTTGCGGATTCCGATCCCGTACGGCTCGAAGGTGAATAGGCCGCCGACCAGCTCGAGCTGGGTCGGATCTTGCGCCTCGAAACCGCCGAGGATCACATTGTCGGTCGTGACCGCGTCGACGCGGCCGCCGCGCAGCGCGGTGAGGCACTCGGGATAGGTCTCGAACGTGACGACGTTGGCTTTGGGGACGAGCCGGCGGATCGTCTGCTCCGGCGTGGTGCCCTGCACGGAGCACACGCTCTTCCCGTCGAGGTCGCGATAACTCTTGACCGCCGAGCCCTTCTTGACCAGCAGCGACTGTCCGGCGCGGTAATAGACGTTCGAGAAGTCGATGGTCTTCATGCGCGCAGGTGTGATCGTCGCCGTCGCGACGAACGCGTCGATGTCGCCGTTCTGCACCAACGGAATGCGGTTGTCCGACTTGACCTGTACGAGCTCGACCTTATCGGGTGAGCCGAAGATCTTCTTAGCGATGGCGCGTGCGATGTCGACGTCGAAGCCGGTAACCGCATTGGTCTGCGGGTTGAGCGAACCGAACGGCGGCGCATCGTACTTCACGCCGATCTTGATGGTCCCGCGCTTCTTGATCGCGTCGAGCGAGTTGTCGTCGGCCGCGCGCGACGCGACCGAAGAGCCGAGCACAAGCGTGGCCGTAAGGGTGAGTGCCGCCGCGAGGACGGTACGCCGGGTGAGGTTCACGAGAGGGCTCCTTCGCTACGGAGGATCTTCGAGAGGAAGAGCTGCGCCCGCGGATTGCTCGGCGCAGAGAAGAACACCTCGGGGCTGGCCTGCTCGACGATCCTTCCGCCATCCATGAAGACCACGCGGTCGCCGACCTCACGGGCGAAACCCATCTCGTGGGTGACGACGATCATCGTGATCCCGGTGTGTGCGAGCGCCTTCATGACGTCGAGCACTTCTTTGATCATCTCCGGATCGAGGGCGCTCGTCGGCTCGTCGAAGAGCAGCACCTTGGGCTGCATAGCGAGCGCCCGGGCGATCGCGACGCGCTGCTGCTGCCCACCGGAGAGCTGGGCCGGATAGGCGCCGGCTTTTTCGGGCAGGCCGACGCGTTCGAGCAAGGCCCGCGCCTCGGTCTCGGCCTGCTCGCGCGGGATGCGCTTGACGGTGATCGGCGCCAGCGTGATGTTCTCGAGGGCCGTCTTGTGCGGATAGAGGTGGAAGGCCTGAAACACCATCCCGACCTCGCGCCGGATCGCGGCCAGCTCTCCCCCCTGTGCCGTCAGGCGGCGGCCGTCGACGACAACGGTCCCCTGCTGGACCGCCTCGAGCCCGTTGATGCAGCGGAGCAGCGTACTCTTCCCCGAGCCGGACGGGCCGATGACGACAACGACCTCCCCGGTCGCGATCGAGAGGTCGATGTCGGCCAGGACGTGGTTCGGCCCGAACCATTTCTGAACGCCCGAAAACTCGATGGCAGCAGACATCGAGAGATGGTACTCGCCCGGCGCAGTCCGGGCCTGGTTAGCGCTCGACCCCGGCCATCTTCGCGAGCGCGTGGAACACGACCGCGAAGTCTTCTTTCGCGTACCCGAACGCGCAGGCGGCGGAGAACATCTGCTGCGAGACGGCGGCGGTCGACACGGGGACCTCGGTCTCGCGCGCGAGATCGAGCGCGAGCGCCAGATCTTTTTGGATCATCGTGCAGTCGAACAGGGCAGACGGCGGCGGATCGAGGACGAATGGGATCCGGTACTTGAGGGCCGGCGAGGCGATCACGCCGCCGAGGAGCGTCTCGATCGCGACGCGCCGGTCGACGCCCATCTTCTCCGCCAGCAAGATCCCCTCGCTGAACGCGACGACCTGCACGGCGAGGTTGAGGTTCGCCGCGATCTTGAGCGCCTTCGCGCCTCCGACGTCGCCGACATGACGCACGGAGCCGATCGCCAGCAGTGCCGGTTCGGCGCGTTCGTACGCATCTCGCGGGCCGCCGACCATGATAAGGAGCTTCCCCTCGCGCAGCGTGATGATGCTGCCGAGAACCGGCGCGTCGAGCAGCTGCGCGCCGCCCTCGGCCACGCGACCCGCGAGCTCGCGGACGAGGACCGGTGCCGTCGTGCTCATCTCCGCGACGATCTTCCCGGACCGCAGTCCGGCGAGGATGCCGTCGGGCCCCTCGAACACCGCCAGCAGCGCGGCGTCGTTCGTCACCATCGTAATGGTGAGGTCGCTGCGCTCGGCGACCTCGCGCGGCGAGCCCGCGACAACCATTCCCTTGGCCGCGAACGCTTCCGCTTTCGCGCGGGTGCGATTGTATCCGACCAGCGGGTAGCCGGCGGCGAGCAGCCGTTCCGCCATCCCGCCGCCCATATGGCCCAGCCCGACGATGCCGACCGTGATCTTCGCTTCGCTCATCGCAGCCTGCTCGTTTGGGCGTCAGGATTGAATAGTTATGTACGTGTAGCCATAGCGCTGCTGTACGACGGCGATCGTCGCGACCATGGACGGTACCACCAGGGCACCCTCGATCAGGTGCGTGAGGATGTCCGCGGCAACAGCTGACGGCTCCAGCCCCGCTGGGGCAAATTTGCGCTTGACTAATCCGGCGGCGATTTCTTCGACTGCGGTATGGCACGTCATGAAGATCACGCCTCTTTGCTGGAGCGCCTCGATGCTGGTGTCCTGAAATGGACTCGTTGGGAGATTCGGGTCGCTTGGCCCGTGCACCGCAGAAGTGCGCCGAAGATTGAGGTTGCGGGTGATCGGTTTTCCATCCTTATCGAGGATAGGAAAGTACTCGCCGATTCGGTATTTCGACCACACGTAGTCGCTGAAGGTATACGCGCTCGAAGGCCCGTGGTTTGCGACAGCGATGGCAATTTGGCTCGGATCGATACCAAAGCCGAACTGCAAGCCGTTCAGCGAGTTCTTGATATTATCCAGCACGCTCGGTCGAAAGGCGACGTTTTCATACACCTGCCGGATCGTAGCCGCTCGCCCAACTGTTGCCGCGAAGGCCGCCTCGTCAAAGTGCGCTCGGTTCTCGACGAAGGCCGTTCCGCCCGGAACGAGCTCCGCGGCGAACGCGGAACTCGCAAACGCGGAGAGCGTGCCGAACGCGACAAATGCTGTTCGCTTCATCGAAGCGGATCGTAGCAGATGTGCTCCGGCGGAACGGTGCCTATCTAACGCAATTGTGGCTTGGAACTGCGCTACGTCGTCGCTTCGAGCTCGCGGACGATCGCCGCGCAGGTCGCGTCGAGCGTCGGATGGTCGGGGTCGACGCCGAGCGGAAGGTACTTCCAGCAGCGCTGGCACTTCTCGCCCTCCGCCGGGACGACGACGACCGTCGGCGCGCCGTTGGAGGCGGCGTGGACGCCGCGCAGCGCCGAAACGACCAGCGCTTCGCGCAGGTTGTCGCCGAGCGCGATGAACCGGTCGTACAGCGCCCCTTGCACGTCTACCGTCGCATCGAGCTGAAAGTCGCGGATGCCTTCGCTCGCCGCGACCTGCGCGCGCAATTCCTTGAGCAGCGACCACGTGCCGAGCGCCGCTTCGTCGACCGGCACAACGCTCGGAAGCTGCAGATCGAACACCGATTCGGCTTCGCCGCGCAGCGACGGGTCGACACATTGCCACGCCTCTTCCGCGGTGAACGAGAGCACCGGGGCGAGCAAAACGCACAGCGTGCGGAGGATCTCGAACAGCGCCGACTGCGCGCTGCGCCGGCGCGGCGCGTCGGGCGCGCTGGAATAGAGCCGGTCCTTGAGCGCATCGAGGTAGAACCGCGAGAGGTCCTCGATGTCGAAGCGGGTCAGCGCGACGTACGCATCGTGCAGGCGGAACGCGCGGTAGTGCTCGGCGACTTCGCCGGCAAACGCGTCGAGCGCGGCGAGGGCGAGCTGGTCGAGTGGTTCCATCTCCTCGCGCGGAACGATCGACTCCGGTGTGAGTCCGTCGAGCGCGCCGAGAAGATAGCGCAGCCGATTGCGCAGGTTGCGATAGACGTTCGAGACGTTGTCGAGCAGGTTCGCGCCGAGCCGCACGTCGCCGGTGAACTCGCTGGACGCGACCCAGAGGCGCAGCACGTCCGCCCCGTACTTCGCGATCGCCTCGTCGGTCGCCATGTAGTTGCCGGTCGACTTGTGCATCGCGTGACCGTGCTGATCGACGACCCAGCCGTGCGCGATGATCGACTTGTAGGGCGCGCGGTCGCGCACTGCGGCTGACGTGACGAGGTTAGAGCGGAACCAGCCGCGATACTGATCGCCGCCCTCGAGGTACGCGTCGGCCGGGTACGGCATCCCGCGTTCGACCAGCACCGCGCGCCAGCTCACGCCCGACTCGAACCAGATGTCGACGATGTTGCGTTCTTTCTCGAACGCCGTGCCGCCACAGCGCGGACAGGTCAGTCCGGGCGGCGCGAACGCGCTCACCGGTTCGGTCCACCACAGATCCGACGCGTTGCCCTCATCGAACGAACGCGCGCGCATCGCCTGCGCGAGGTTGCGCGCGAGCTGCGGATCGAGCAGCGACTCGTTGCAGGCCGTGCAGACGACGGCCGGAATCGGCGTCCCCCACGCACGCTGGCGCGACACGCACCACTCGGGATGGTTCTCCACCATCTGCGTCATGCGCGGGCCGCCCCAGGCCGGCATAAACTGGACGTCGTTCACGGCGCGCTCGGCGCGCTCGCGCAAACCGTGGCGGTCCATCCCGATGAACCACTGCGCCGTCGCGCGGTACACGACCGGGTTCTTGCAGCGCCAGCAGTGCGGATAGCTGTGCTCGTACGATTCGCTCGCGATCAGCATCCCCGACGCGCGCAGATCGTCGATGATGCGCGGGTTGGCCTCGAAGATGAACATCCCGGCGTACGGACCCGCCTCGGCGGTGAAGCGGCCGGCGCCGTCGACGGGATTGAGGACCGGCAGCCCGTACTGCACGCCGCTCTGGAAGTCGACTTCGCCGTGTCCGGGCGCGGTGTGCACCGCGCCGGTCCCGGTTTCCAGCTCAACGTAATCGGCGAGGATCACGAGCGAGTCGCGATCGAGGAACGGATGCCGCACCGAGAGCCGTTCGAGATCCGAGCCGGGCGCCTCGCCCCGCAGGATCGCCTCCGTGTCACCCTGAGCTGGTCGAAGGGCGAAGAGCGCTCCGGCCAGTTTCTCGGCGACGATAATGTCCTCGCCGCCGACGCGGTAGACGCCGTACGTCGCCATCGGGTTCAGCGCGATCGCGACGTTGGCCGGCAGGGTCCACGGCGTCGTCGTCCAGATCGCGACCGAGAGCGGCGTACCGTCGTCGTCGAGCCCGAATTTCTCCAGCAGCGCCGGACGCTGCGCCGCGCTCGCGGGGAAGCGCACGTACACGGAGGGCGAGGTGTGGTCCTTGTATTCGATCTCCGCCTCGGCCAGCGCCGTCTCGTCGATCACGCACCACAGCGTCGAGCGCAGACCCTTATAGAGGTAGTCGTGCTCGGCCAGATCGGCCAGCGTCTCGACGATCACCGCTTCGTACTCCGGCGCGATCGTCATGTACGGCTCGTCGAAGCGGCCGAACGACGCCCCCATCCGGAGCATCTGCTCGCGCTGGCGGTTCATCCAGTACAGCGCGCGTTCGCGGCAGGCGCGGCGCAGCTCGATGGGGTCGGCCGACCGGAAGTCGAGCTTCAGATGCTTGAGCGTCTCGCGTTCGATCGGCAAGCCGTGCATGTCCCAGCCCGGAACGAAGTCCGCGTAGCGGCCGTCCAGCAGGTGGATCTTCACCAGCGCGTCCTTGAGGAAGCGGTTGAGAAAAGTCCCCATGTGCATGTCGCCGTTCGCGTACGGCGGCCCGTCGTGCAGGATGTACGGTGCCCCGCCCTGCTCGCCGTTGCGCGCCAGCCGCTTGCGATACGTCTGCTGCTCGGTCCACCACGCGACGCGAGCCGGCTCGCGTTTGGGGAGCTCGGCCCGCATCGGGAAGTCGGTCTTCGGCAGGTTCAGGGTCGAACGGTAATCGCGCACGGTCTCGGACATCGGAACGGCCTGACTTCGGGCGCCACCGTGCGGCGCTCCCCCCGGGGCCGTGCGAAAGTTTCGCCTTCCCGAACGATTGGGCTATGCGGTCGCGGGAACGTCCCCGGTGGCGCGGCGGCCGGAGGTGCGCAACGCGCGCTGCTGCGACCAGCTCTGGCGTAGGAGGAACGTGCCCATCAGCGCGCACCAGCCGTAGGTGAGATCGTGCAGGGCGGCCGCTGCCAGCACGCCGGCACCGACGAAGACCAGGGCGAAGGCCATGCCGATCCGCGAGGCGGCGATCGTAGCGGTGCGGCGGTCGTGACCGCGCTGCCACAGCGCCGCGCGCAGCACGCGACCGCCGTCCATCGGATACGCCGGGATCATGTTGAAGACGGCCAGCACGCCGTTGACCAAGGCGACGTAGGTGCCCAGCCGGCCGAGCGCTTCACCGAGCCCGCCCGGCACGTAGCGGTCGATTGCAAACGTCGCCGCGAGGGCGACCACGCCGAGCAACGCACTCATCGCCGGTCCGGCGGCCGCGATCACGGCGTCAGCCCGCGGCGTTCCGGGCTCCGTTTCCAGTTCGGCGACGCCGCCGAAAAGGAAGAGCGTGATCGCTCGGGTCTGCACGCCGAAGCGGCGCGCGACGATCGCGTGCGCGAACTCGTGGCCGACGACGCTGGCGAACAGCGCGAGGGCGCACAGTGCGCCCAGACCGTACGCTTGGATCACGGGAAGGCCCGCCAAGCCGCGCGCGATGACGACCGTCATGAACGCGTAGACGGCGAGCCACGACACGTGCACGCCGACGCGAACACCGAACAGACGACCAAGAAAAAACGTCTGCCGTCTCACCTGGCCGCGCACGTTCGCGCGTCAGCGTTCGCCGCCTGCAGACTTTGGTGTAACGCGCATCACCACTTCGTTCAGCACGTCGAAGTTGCGTTCGGCGAGTTCCTCGATCTGCGGTCGCACGCTCTGCAAGTGGGCGCTCAACTCAGCGCGGCGCGCCCACGCATCGTCGAGCCGGCGCGCGATCTCCTCCGCGGGCGGAAGCGGTTGGCCCGGAAGAAACAGCGGTCCGACGGGATAGGCGAGATCCTCGCACAGCGACGTCACTTTGGGGTCGTACGGCAGCGCGACGAACGGCACGCCGGCCCGCGCAGCGAGGATCAGCGCGTGCAGACGCATCCCGATCACGAGCGACGCGCGCGCGATCACTTGTGCGGCTTGGCCTAGTGGATAGTCCGGCAGCAGCACCGGCGTCGATGCGCATCGCCGGATGATCGCGGTCGACACCTCGGCGTCGGGCGGCCCGCCGAGCGGCAAGAACGCGACCCGTGCGCCGTACTTCCCCGCCAGCCGGTCCACGACGGCCGCCAGCGCAGCGGTGGTCGCTTCCGCCGCCTGCCACTTGCGCACCGAAACCACGACCAGCGGCGCGTCGTCGCCCGCCAGCCCTTCGGCCGCGAGGTCGAGCGGCTCGCCCCCGGATTCGAATAGGAACACGGGGTCGGCCGTCCGCTCGACGCGCACGTCGGGGACGAGGGCGCCGAAGAGCTTCTGCGAGCGTTCGTCGCGCACGGTCGCCGCCGCGATCCCGCGGCAGAAGTTGCGGACGATGGCTCGGCCCCAGAAATCCAGCGGGCCGATCGACTGCGCGAAAACCATGGTCGGTTTTCCCGCGCGCACTGCCGTGCGAATCACGTTGCTGTAGTAGAGCAGGCTGCGCAGGCTGGTGACGTTTTGGAGCAAGCCGCCGCCGCCCGAAAGCACGACGTCGGCGCGCTCGATGGCGCCGCGGACGCGGCCGAGGTCCATCCGCGGGGTCGCCTCCACGTGATAGGTGCGCGCCGTCTGCGCCGGGTCGCCGCTCAACACGTCGACCGCGCAGCCCGGCCAGCGCGCGCGCAGGCGCGAGACGATGACTTCCAGCAGCGCCTCGTCGCCGAGGTTCCCGAAACCGTAGTAGCCACTGAGCAGAAACCGCGGGGCGCCGACCATCTCACGAACGCCGGAAGCGGCGATAGGCGACGACCGCGATCGCGCCGACGATCAGGCCGATCACCGCGCCGTTGACGAGCCGCAGCCCCGAGATGACCAGGTGCGTGTGCAGGTGCGAGAACGTGTCGGCCACGTCGCCGAGGCCGACCCCGATCGCGAGCGCCAGCAGCCAGCCCCAGCGCGCGCGGTCGGCGGGCAGCAGCGCCGGCACCAGCATTAGCGCCGGAAATCCGAAGAGAAACTCCTTGAGCCGCGGACGGACCTGGAGCAGCGTCGTCAGGTGTGCGCGCAGCGCCAGCTCGATCCCGGACGGCGCGATGTCGCTCTGGTTTCCGCTGCGCACGAGCACGAGGTAGCCCGCGCCGATCAGCACGATCCCGGCGACCAGCTGCAGCACGGTGACGGGCGATTCGGCCAGCCGCGCCGGCGCGATGCGCGCTCCCCAGCGCGTCGTGAAGAGGTACAGCACGAGCGCGATCAGCGGCGGGAGGACGAGGACCGCCTTCACGCCGCTGAAGCGGTCGATCTCGATCATCGTCAACGGCGTCGAGAGCAGACCGATGATGACGAGCGCGCCGCCGAGCGTCACGCCGATCGCGATCGCCATCACCCGGATCCCGTCGAGGATCGCGGCACCCGTCGTCGGCGCGGGCTTCGCGCGGAACGCCGGCGCGATCGCGACGAAGCCGGCGACCGCGAAGGCGACCGCTCCGATCAAGGCCAGCACTTTGCGCGCCGCCATGTCGTGGTGCAGCGCGAAGCCCGCCGCGACGAGCAGCAGGTCGAGCGCGACGAACGCGATCAGCCAGCGCGGGCCGCCGATCTTGAACGCCTCGAGCAGCAGCAAGAGTATCGCCGGAACGGCAAGCGAAACCAGCGCGATCTCCCACCAGCGCACCTCGAACCGATCGATCGGCGAGGCGGTGCCTGTCCGTAGTCCGGACGCGCGGACGCTCTCCGCGATCTGACGGACGAGCTCGACGTTGGTCGCCTCGATCGAGCGATTGCCCCACTGGTGCGCGAACGGCCGCAGGTATACGACGCGGATGTTGCGCTCGCGCACGCCGAGCGCGTAGCGCGAGACGATCTCTTCGGGCCGAAGCTTGTCCTGTTCGACTTTGGAGATCGCCTGCACGCGGACGGTGGCGTTGGGCAGATCCTTCGCGAGCGTCTCGCTCCCGGCTTGGTTCTGCTTGACGTCATACGTTTCGATCGTGCCGAAGTTGACGTGCTCGGCGCGCATCACCGCGGCGGCATCGTCGATCGCATCGGGATAGCCGACGACTTGATTGCGCAGGCCGAAAAAGATGACGGTGTGCGCGTTGTGGCCGGCGACCTCGTCGTGAAAGAGCGCGCGGATCT
>JAQBPM010000162.1 GCA_028287525.1 Vulcanimicrobiota bacterium
TCGTCCTATCTTGGGCTCCGCAATGTACACGACGAACGAGAGCGCCGAGATCGGCGTCTACGGAGGCTCCGGCTTCTACTCCCTCATCGAGAACCCGCGCGAGATCTGGGTCGAGACGCCATACGGCCTCCCCAGCGACAAGATCGCCCTGGGTGAGATCGCCGGACGGAAGGTGGCCTTCTTGCCGCGCCACGGCAAGGACCACCGCTATCCGCCGCAGTCGATCAACTATCGCGCGAACGCCTGGGCGATGAAGGCGCTGGGCGTCACCCGGATCATCGGGCCGACCGCATGCGGCTCGCTGCAGCAGAACGTGAAGCCGGGCTCGATGGTCGTCGCGGACCAGATCGTCGACCGCACGACCGGCCGCAAGGACACGTTCTACGACGGCCCGGTCACCACGCACGTCTCGTTCGCCGATCCGTACTGTTCGCAGCTGCGTCCGATCGCCGTCGACGCGCTGCGGGGCCTGGGGATCGACACGCACGACAAAGGGACGATCGTCGTGATCCAAGGGCCGCGTTTCTCGACCCGCGCCGAGTCGAAGTGGTTTAGCTCGCTCGGGTGGGAAGTCATCAACATGACCAACTATCCCGAGTCGTACTTGGCCCGCGAGCTCGAGATGTGCTACGTCAACATCTCGCTGATCACGGACTACGACGTCGGACTGGAAGGGCAAGCCGGCGTGGAGCCCGTCTCGCACCACGAAGTGATGCAGGTGTTCGCCAGCAACAACGAGCGCGTGAAGAACGCGATCTTCAAGATCATCGAAGCGATCCCGACGGAACGCGCCTGCGGCTGCGGCAGCGCGCTGGCCGGCGCGCGGGGCTGAGGCCGGCGATGCGGCGCGCACCCACGGCGGGCCCCGACCTCGGCGTCTACGTCCAGGCGATCCCGCTGTTGGTGCGCAACCCGTCGATCATCGTCATCCCGCTGCTGATGGCGGTCATCGGGGTCCTCATGGGTTTGGTGCTCTCGCCGTACGGCGGCGGCGGCATCGGGCAGGCGACGACGGGCCTGGCGGGATTCATCCTGCAGATGCTGCAGCTCTTCGGCTTGGGCGCCGCGTGCGTGATCGCCGACGACGCCTGGCGCAACGGTCACGCATCGTTCGAACGCGGCTGGAGCGAAGCGCGCCGGCGCGGGAGCGACCTTCTCATGGCCGCGCTCGGCGTCGCGATCGTCACGAGCCTCGCGCAATTCGTTGCCGTCCTCGTGGGGTCGCTGATTGCGCTCGTGCTCGGCCTCGTAATCTACGTCTTCCTGATTTGGGCGATGCCCGCCGCCGCGGTCGGCGGCATCCCCGGCGGCGCCGCGATCGGCGTGTCCGTGGAACGCGTACGCGAGACGCCGGTGCCGGCCGTACTGACGGCGATCATTGCGTTCGCACTGACGTACGTCACGGTGCGTTACGCGTCGCCGTATCTGACGCAGCTGCTGCTGCCATACCTCGGCGGCGCGACGATCGTCAATTCGCTCATCGACGCGCTCTTGCGGGCGATCGCGGCCGGCTACATCGCGCTGATCGTCACGAGGACGTACACCGGCACCGCGTTCACCCGACGCTGGTAGTTCCGTTCACCGCCGCCCCTCCGCGCTGCTCGGGGCGAGCGCCATCCGCACCAGGTCGGCGACCAGCGCCGGCGTGACGTTGGTGCGGGCGATGCGCTCGGCGTCCCCGATCGCGCCCAGCAGCCGCGCCATGGCCGCCGGTTCGCGCGGAGGCAGCGCTTCGAGCCGCGCGCGCTGATCGCGCGCGAGGAGCGGCACCGAGGCACCCAAGCCGAGTGCCGCCCAATCGCGCGCCAGCGTCTTCACCGTCTCGAGCCCATCTTCGAGCGTCGGACGCGTCGCCCATCCGGTCGCGTCGGCCTCGCCGCCTTGCGCCGCGGCGAAGAACCATTCGACCGCCGCGTCGCGCGTTGCGCCTTCGCCTTCATCGAGGTACGCCAGCGCGCGCGCCACGCTGCCGTTGGCGATCGTCGCGGCGCGCGCGGCGTCATCCGCCGAGAGGCCGCGCCGCTCGAGCACCTGCGTGACCTCGGCCTCGCTGAGCAGCGGAAACGTCACCTCGATCAAGCGCGAGCGAATCGTCGGAAGAATGCGGCCGGCCGCGGACGACGTGATCAGCAGCAGCACGTTCTCGGGCGGCTCCTCGAAGAATTTCAGCAGCGCGTTGGCCGCTTCGCGCGTGAAGTCCGCATCGCCCAAGACGAAGACCCGCTTGCCGCCGGCGTACGAATGCATCGAGAGCTGCCGCACGAGGTCGCGCGCGGTCGGTTCGTCGGATTCGTGAAAGCCGCTGCCGTCACGTTCGCCGATCTTGAGCTGACCTTCGGCGTAGTAGAAATCCGGATGCGTTCCGGCGGCGACGTGCGTGCAGCCGCTGCAATGCCCGCACCAGCCGAGCAGCGTGCGCTTCTCGGTAACGCACAGAAGCGAGCGCGAGAGCTCGCGCGCGAACGTCTTCTTGCCGACGCCCTGCGGGCCGGTGAAGAGATAGCCGTGCGAGAGCGTCGCAGGGGTGAGATGTTCG
Source organism: Vulcanimicrobiota bacterium (assembly GCA_028287525.1). Taxonomy (GTDB): domain Bacteria; phylum Vulcanimicrobiota; class Vulcanimicrobiia; order Vulcanimicrobiales; family Vulcanimicrobiaceae; genus Vulcanimicrobium. Next base: position 2,537 of record JAQBPM010000162.1, read on the forward strand.
AAGAGCGCACGCGGGCCGGCCGCGCCCACCACCTCGAATCGTCCATCGATCATCGGTGCGCGGCCCCGCGCCACTCGATCACGGACAGCGCCTCCTCGGCGAGCGCCGCGGCTGGCTGCGTGCCGTCGAGCACGACGAAACGATGCGCGAACCGCTCCGCGAGCGCCAGATAGCCTGCACGCACGCGGGCATGGAAGGCTTCGCCCTCGCGTTCCAGCCGGTCGGCGCCGCCGCGCGCGCGGACGCGCTCGGCGGAGAGTTCGACCGGAATGTCGACCACGAACGTGAGATCCGGCGCGATCCGCTGGGTCGCCGCCAAACAGATTTCCAGCAATTGTTCGATGTCGAGACCGCGCCCAAAACCCTGATAGGCGACCGTCGCGTCGAAGAAGCGGTCGCACAGCACCATCATCCCGACCTTGAGCGCCGGTGCGATCACGTCGGAGACCAATTGGGCCCGCGACGCGTTGAGAAGCATCACTTCCGCCAGCGGATCGACCTGAAAAGCCGGATCGAGGAACACGGCTCGCAAAGCGTCCCCAAACGGGGTGCCGCCAGGTTCTTTGGTGACCAGCACCGGACTCCCACGGACGGTCAGCTCTTTCGCAAGGGCTGCGATCAGCGTGGACTTTCCGGCGGCTTCGATGCCTTCAAAGGTGACGAGCACCCGGGGCTCTTCGCGACACCGACGCCCCGGCCATCGCGGAGGAATCGTGCTCAACGAGTTGGTGAAGCGCTTCGCAGGCGGCGGATCGGAACGGCGAACGTCGGAGCGCGTCCGGAAGAAATATCCTATGGCGTGGCTCCGCGGCTCAGAGCTTGTCGCCGCGGCGGGGCTCGAGATCAGCGACCGCGGCCTGCTGTTCGCGACCCGCGTCGCGCCGCCCGGAACGAACGTCGACGTCGCCCTCGACATCGAGGGCCGGCGCATTCGGGCGCGGCTGACGATCGTCCGCAAGGGCCCCATCGCGCGGGACGGCGTCGAATGGACCCTCGTCGCGGGGGAGTTCCAGGGGATTGCCGCCGACGACTGGGACGCGATCGTGCGCTTCTGCCGGTCGGTGCCCGCCCCCGAGAACCGCGCCGCGAGCGAACTGTCCGCACTCGCCGCCACGGACGACGACGCGTACCGGCTGCTGCCGCTCAAAGTCCAGCAGCGCGTCGTCGAGGTGCTCTCGCGAGCCGGGAGGCTCGCGCCGTGGGATCAGAGCAAAAGCCCGCTGCTGCGCATGACGTACGTGGGCCAGGCCAAGACCGGCGTTCACCGGCTGAGCGTCCACAGCCGCCTGCCCAACCAGGGCGAGGTTCTCTTCTTCGACTCCCTCCTCACCGTCGACGACGCCGGGAACGTCGTGCTGGACCGCTGAACGAGCGTGGCAATGGACCGCTATCAGTCGGTCGCCTCGCACTTTTCCCGTCGCAGGCTGCTCGCGATCGCCGTCTCCTTCGCGGCGGGGTTTGCGTTCGTGTACCTGGGCGGGACCTTCACGGCCGAGGCGGCGCGCGACAGCGCGATCGTCGCCGCGTTCGGCGTCTTGCTGGTCCCGCTGGTGCAGACGTATGCGCTCAAACGCGCGCTGGCGCCGGTCCGCCGGGCGATCCTGACCGGAGAAGGTGACGCGGCGCGGATCAGCGCTTCGCTGCGGCGGCTCGTCCCGCGTTTCGTCGCCGCCTGGGCCGCGACGTTCCTGATCATTACCGCGATCGGGTGCGTGGGAGGAAATATCCTCGCGCAACAGCCGCCCGCGGAGAATCTCACGGTCGCCCTAATCGGCGCGGTACTGTGCTGGCTGATGTACGCGACGATGCTCGGCCTCGCGTTCGAGGAGGCGCTGGCGGGATTCGACGTGCTGGCAGCCGAGGCGCTCGGCCAGACGGTCCTGGTTCCGCGCGTCACGACCGGCGGAATCGCCGGCCGGATCGCGCTGGTCATCGGGACGACGGTCGCGTTCGTCACCGCAGTGACCGGCATCATCGCCGTGCGGGGGAACGGCGGGGTGTTAGCCTTCGCGGTCACCGGCGCGATCGTCGTCGTGTACTCGATGCTTGCGGCGCGGTTTCTCGCCGAATCGATCGCCAAGCCGCTCGCGCTGATCGCGCGGGCGCTCGACCGCGTTGCCGACGGCGATCTCGAAGCGTTGGCCGAGCTTCGGACGCTGCCGCGCGTCCCGCACGAAGCGGGTGTCGTGCTGCACGCGCTCGCCGGCGCGGAGAACTCGCTGCGCGAAACGTCCGGCGCGGCCGTCAGGCTGGCCGGCGGCGACCTCGCGACGCGGGTCGAGCCGCGTTCCCCCGGCGACTTTCTCGGCCGCGCGCTCGCGTCGCTGCTCGCGGCGGTGCGCGAGGTCCTCTCCGATGCGCGCGGCGCGGCGACCGCACTCGACGACGGGTCTTCGCGGGTCGACACGAACGCCGGGCGGCTGCGCATGGTGGCGAATTCGATCTCCGACGATCTGCGCGCGACGTCGGCGAGCGTCGAAGAGTTGGAACGTTCGACCATGGAATCCGGAGCTGCGAGCGCCGACCTCGCGAACGCCGTCGGCACGGTCCGCCTCTCGGCCGATCAGCTCGAAGAAACCGTGCGGGATACCGCTGCCGCGCTCGAGGAACTGGCGCGTTCCGTCGACCGCGGCAGCGACATCGCCCACGCGATCCGGGCGTTGGCGCATTCGACCGTCTCGGTAGCCGGCGACGGCGCCGACGCGTTGTCCCGGGCGACGACGGCGGGCGAACGCGCCGCCGTCGCGATGGCGACGACGCTCGAGGGGATCGAAGCACTCCATCACGCGTCGGAGCGGATCGGCGACATCACCCAGACGATCGACGAGATCGCCGACCAGACAAACCTGCTCGCGCTCAACGCCGCGATCGAAGCGGCGCGCGCCGGCGAGCACGGCCGCGGTTTCGCCGTCGTCGCGGATGAGATCCGCGGCCTCGCGTCGCGCGCCGCGCGCGCGACTGCGGAGATCGCCGAGGTCATCGCCGACGTGCAGAAGCGCACCGCCGTCGCCGTCGCTTCGACGCGTGACGGCGATACGGCGGCGCGAACGGCGCGGGACGCCACCTCGTCCGCCGCGTCGGCGCTCGCCTCGATTCGCACCAACGTCGGCGAGGTCGCCCGTCAGCTCGACGACGTCGGCCGCGCCAACGCCGAGCAAAAATCCACGACGGACTCGCTCATCCGCGCCACTGCCGCGGTGCGCGACGAGGCCACGCGCAATCGCAGCATCGCCGAGAGTTTGGGCGCGCTGGCCGAGCAGCTCGCACGCGCCGCGGCCGAGGGCGCCGGCGCATCCACGCACACGCGCGAGCGCGTCGCCGCGCTCGTACAGGCCGGCGAGGACGTCACGGTCGAAGCCGGTGCACTCGCCGCGCTCACCGCGAACCTGCGCGACGCCTCGACCCAGCTCACCGCGGCGATCTCGCGTTTCCACGACGCGGAAGCCCACCACGGGCGAACCAACTTCGAGGCTGCGCCCGGCCAGAACGCGCTGACGACGAGCGCGGCCGGCTAAGAAACGAAAAAGGCCGGAACCGCAATGCGGTCCCGGCCTCGTCGCACGGCGTCGCGGCTTAGACGTCGGGCCCCTTGAAGATCCGCACCCTGCGGTTCGGTTCGAGTCCGGTCGAGCGGGACTGCACGCGGTACCGTTCCGCCAACTGATGCTGCATCCGCCGGATGTACGACGTTTGCGGGGTCAGTTCGACGGCGCGGCTGTCGAGCAGGACCTGGTAGACGGCTTCCTCCGCCTCGCGCATCGCGATCTCTTCGACGTCGAGCGAGGGCAGGTTGAAGACGTCTTTGAGGGCGCTCTGAATCTGCGTGGTCGTATTCGTCTTGATCGAGTAGATCGGGATGTTTTCGGTCGCGATCTGCTTGAGCCGGTCGGATTCTTTGCGTTCGAGCGTCTTGAGCGTGAGCACGACGTCCGCGTCGTCCCATTTGCGAGCGATCGAGGCGTGAACCCGGAGGTTGTGCACGGCCCGTTCGATTTTGTTGCGCGAGACGCCGTACGGGAAGATCATCAGCGGCTTCGCGTCGTCCGGCACCGACTCGCCGGTCGCTCCGAAGAGCGCCATGTCGTCGTCGCGCGGCTGCTGCGGCAGCGCGCGTACTTTTTCCGAGGCGACCGCTTCGGGGTTGGCCTGCTGCAGGATGTCGATCGCGCCGCCCGCCGTGCGCTGGCGCACTTCGGGCTGCGGTGTGTACCCGCGCAGCAGCGCGTCGACCACGCCGCCCACCTCGAGGTGGATGGCGAGCCGATCGCGGTCGTGGATTTCGACTACGACGTCGAACGTGGGCGGCTGCTTGCGCTCGAGCACCGTCTTGCGCGTTCCGCGGCGGCGGGCTTCCTCATCGGAGAGCGTCACCGCGCTGATTCCGCCCAAGAGGTCGGAGAGCGTCGGGTTCATCAGAAGGTTCTCGAGCGTCTGTCCGTGCGCGGTGCCGATCAGCTGCACGCCGCGTTCGGCGATCGTACGGGCCGCGAACGCTTCCGCTTCCGTTCCGATCTCGTCGATGACGATCACCTGCGGCATGTGATTCTCGACCGCTTCGATCATCACGTTGTGCTGCAGGTGCGGGTCGGGAACCGGCATGCGGCGCGAGTGGCCGATGCCGTGATGCGGAACGTCGCCGTCGCCGGCGATCTCGTTCGACGTGTCGACGATCACGACGCGCTTGCGGTCTTCAGCAAGCACGCGCGCGCACTCGCGCAGCATCGTCGTTTTGCCGACGCCGGGCCTCCCCAGCAGGCAAATCGATTTCCCGCTGCGGATCACGTCGAGCACGATGTCGATCGTGCCGTATACGGCGCGGCCGACGCGGCACGTCAGCCCGACGATG
>JAQBPM010000163.1 GCA_028287525.1 Vulcanimicrobiota bacterium
CAGTCGGCAGGGTCAGTTCGACGCGGTTGGGTCCGGTCACGATCGCCGCGATGGCCTTTTGCGTTTGCGGGTTCAGCACGGTCACCGTATCGCCGAGCGCGCCGCCCGTGCGGGCGACGACGTCGGCAGTCAGCGCGACCGGCCCGTCGTGGATGACGAGGATCGCAGCTTGTCCCGGCTTCACCAGCGGGTTCGGGATCGTCTGCTCGACGTATAGCGCCGTGCCCTTGGGAGTGGCGACGTTGAGCCTGCGGCCGATGAGCGCTTCGAATCCGACCGGCGGGCGGCCGTTCGACGCAACCCGCGCGAACGCGACGTCATCGAGCGTGAGCACCGCGCCGGGCGCGAGATCGTGCGTCGCGACGGCAGTGTGCACGAACGTCGTCACGCGGTATCCGGCGACGACCGTCGTCGCGAGCTTCCCGTTCACGCGAATCGCGACCGGGACGCTGACGTAGGTCGACGTCACCATCGCGGAACCGGCCGGCGCGAGCGCGACGGAACCGGCCGGGAGGTTCTGATCGGGGATCTGATAGGCCGGCTCGACCGCGCGGTCGGAACCGGTGATCGCTTCGTGCGCGACCCGATCGGCGATCGCGACGACGCGCGAGCCGGCGAGGATCTGCCGCGCATCGCCCGCGTTCGCCGACGCGACGCCGCCGCTCGCCGCGCAGAACGCGGCGATGAGGACGAACGAGGCGGCGAGCGCGCGAGCGCGGCGGATCGGCATCAGCGCTTGAGCTGGACCGCGGTCTGGAGCATCTCGTCGGACGTCGTGATCGCCTTCGAGTTGGCTTCGTACGCGCGCTGGGCGGTGATCAGGTTGACGATCTCTTCGACCACTGCGACGTTGCTCTGTTCGAGGTATCCGCCTTGCAGCGTTCCGGTGCCGTTGAGCCCCGGCTGCGAGAGCGTCGGTGCGCCGGACGCGCCGGTCTGCACGAAGAGGTTGCGGCCCTGCGGCGCGAGGCCGGCCGGGTTGGTGAAGCGCACCAGGTTGATCTGGCCGAGCTGCTGCGGCGCCTGTTGACCGGGGATCTGCGCCGTGACGACGCCGTCCTGACCGATCTGCACGCCCGTCGAGTTGCTCGGGATCGTGATCTGCGGGTTCATGAAGTAGCCGTCCGCGGTGACGATCGAACCGTTCGCGTCGCGCTTGAACGAACCGTCGCGCGTGTACGCCGTCGTGCCGTCGGGGAGCGTGACTTGGAAGAACCCTTCGCCCTCGATCGCGATGTCGAGCGGATTGCTCGACTGCATCAGCACGCCTTGCGTGAACTGCTTCTCCGACGCGCCGATCTTGACGCCCAGACCCACGTCCTGCCCGACCGGAACGACCGACGGGCCGACCGGCGTGCCCGGCGCGCGCAAGTTCTGATAGATCAGATCTTGGAAGTGCGCCACGTTCTTGCGAAACCCGGTCGTATTGACGTTGGCCAGGTTGTTGCTGATCGTGTCGATGTTGTATTGCTGGGCGATCATCCCGGTCGCGGCCGAATAGAGCGCTCTCATCATGGTCGGGGGCTCCTACTGTGTGCTGCGGCCGACGGTTTGGATCGCCTGCGCGACCGCGTCGTCCTGAGTCTGAATCGATTTTTCGTTGGCGGCGAACCAGCGCTCGTTGGTGATCAGATCGACCATCGAACGCACGACGTCGGCGTTGCTCTTCTCGACCGACCCTTGCAGAGTGCTCGTGTTCGTCGCGACCCGCGCACCCGCGGCGCCGGTATCGACGAAGCGGCTCGAGCCTTCCGGCCGCAGCGCGGTCGGGTTCGCGAACTCGACGACCGCGAGGCGGTCGAGCGTCTGCGCGCCGACCGAGACGGTTCCGTCACGGCCGATCTGGACTTGCCCTTGTGCCGGCACCACGATCGGCGCTCCGGAGGCGCCGAGCACGCGGTCACCGTTCTGCGCGGTCAGAAAGCCGTTCGCGTCGCGCAGGAACGTGCCGTCGCGCGTGTAGCGCAACGCACCGTTGCCGGCGCGCAGCGCGAAGAATCCGGGGCCCGAGAGCGCGACGTCGAGATCGTTGCCGGTCGCGGCGATCGGACCTTGCTCGAAGACGGCGGGCGTGTCGTACACTTGCGCGCCGCTGCCGAGCGTGCCGATCGACTGCTGCGTCGCAACGCCGTCGACGCGCGCGTTCGGCACCCGACCGGGATCGGTCTGGAAGCGAAACAGCTCGCGCTCCGGCTGCGACTGCACCTGGAGCAGCGTGCGCTTGAAGCCTGCGGTGTTGACGTTCGCGAGATTGTTCGCGATCGTGTCGACCGCCGCTTGCGCAACCAGCGCTCCGGACGTCGACGAGTACATGCCACGGACCAAAAGAAAAAGCCCTCCGCACGGATCCCACTCTCGGAGTACCGAGGGTGGTTCAACGCGAGTCCGTCAGTCGTTCGGGACTCGCGAGCGGCTTCAACCGTGCGAGGGTTGTCCAGCCGCTTCCATAGGTTGATCGGCGGGCGGGGTGCGCGACTTTAGCCGGCCGGATCCGCCGACGGCCAGGTCTCGGTCGGGAGCATCGAGGGGTTGGGCGGCGGGATCGTCGGTAAGACCGTCCCCGCCGCCGGGCTGACCGGCGAGAAGGCCGCGGGCACGCCCGCGACCGCGAGGCGCAGCCGGGCCGCAATGTCGGTCAATCGCTCGACCACCGTCGCCGCGTCCGGCGGCCGGGAGGCGGGCTCGCGGGCCAGCAGAGCGTGCACCACGGCTGCGAGCTCGGGATCGACGTCCACCACGGCGGCGACCAGGTCGGGCGGATCTTGTTCGAACCGCCGTAGCGCCACGTCGATCGCCCCGGTCCCCTCGAACGGCGGAACGCCCGCCAGCGCGTGGTAGAGAACGGCCCCCAGCGAGTACAGGTCGCCCTGAGGCGTGCTCGTGCCGTACCGGGCCTGTTCCGGGGCGACGTAGTTCGCGGTCCCCACCAGGCCGCCGTGCAGGGTGAGGTCCTCGTCGTCGGTCATCCGGGCCAAGCCGAAGTCGGTGAGGTGCGGCAGGCCCTGGCCGTCGATGAGGATGTTGGCCGGCTTGACGTCGCGGTGGACGATCCCGAGGTCATGCGCGGCGGCGAGCGCCCGGGCCAGCGAGACGCCGAGGACCGCGACTCTGGCGGAGGGGAGCGGCCCTTCGGCGATGAGCTTCTGCAGCGGCTGCCCATCGACGAAATCCATGACGATGTACGGCCGGCCGTCCTCATGGACGCCGACGTCGTGCACCGCGACGACGTTGGGGTGCGCGAGCTTCGCCTCGACCAGCGCCTCGCGTCGAAAGCGCGCGTGCAGCACGCCGGACGCGTCGTGGCGCCGCTGAAGCAGCTTGATCGCCACGGTCCGCTCGAGCACCGTATCGTGCGCAGCGAACACCGTAGCCATCCCGCCGTGCCCCGCAACGTGGTCGAGCCGATACCGGCCGCCAAGCAGCGTCTCCGTTGCCATCGGCTCTAGTGTACCCCCATCCCCGTCGCCGTGAGCATCGGCTCCGTCACCCTGAGCTCGGGGTGACGGAGGAGAGGCTAAACCTGCATCCTCGCGATTTCCTGATAGGCTTCGAGGAGCTTCGAGCGCATCGCCATCGTGAAGTTCAGGGCGAGGTTCGCTTCCTCGACGGACGTGACGACCTTGCCGAGGTCGTTCGTCTTGCCCGAAGCGAGGTCGCGCTGGCCCTGATCGGAGACGTTGATCTTGTCGTTGACGCCCGAGAGCAGCTCTTTGACGGTGTCCTTGAACGAGACGCCCTGCGTCTCGCCGACCGACCCGGTGCCGGTGGAAAGGCCAGGGATCGGCGTGATGTTGGGCTTCTCGGAGGCGCCCGTCGCGGCGCCCATGTCGGGAACGAACGTTCCCGGAAGCACTTTGGAGATCGCGCCGGCGTAGTCCATCAGGCGCGGAGCAGTCCGAGCGTCGCGGCGCCCATCTGGCGCGATTCCTGGATCGCGGTCACGTTGGCTTCGTAGGCGCGGGAGGCGGCCATCATGTCGACCATCTCTTTGACGACCTCGATGTTCGGCATGTGCACGTAGCCTTGCGCGTCGGCATCCGGATGAGACGGATCGTAGATGAGCTTGTCCGGGCTCTGATCCTTGATGACGCCGACCACGTCGACACCGGCGCGCGAGGCGGCCGGATCGTTCGAGTCGTCGAGCGGGTTGGCCGACTGCGTGCCGGCATCGTTCTTCTGCGCGAAGACCACGAGCTGGCGTTTGAAGGGGCCGCCCTCGGCCGTCCGCGTCGTATTGACGTTGGCGATGTTGTTGGCGATGACGTCCATCGCCAGCCGCTGCGCTGAGAGCCCGGTCGCGCTGACCTCGATCGAGGTGTAGAGTCCCATGGTCAGAAGCGCTCCTGGATCGCCTGGCGCAGGCGGGAGTATTGATTCGTGAGCAGCTGCCCCATCGTTTGGGCGTAGGAAGAGTTGAGCGAGAGCTTCGCCATCTCTTGATCGACGTCGACGTTGGAGCCGTCGACCCGCATCTGCTGGGCGTCGTCGACCGCGGTCGTGATCGCGAACGGCTCGGGATCCTGCGGCCCGCCGATGGCGATGTGCCGGTCGGAGGTCGTGGTCAGCGCGAGCTGGTTGGGATCGCCCGGCGTCGCCTCGGTCGCGGCGAGCGCTTCCTTGAAGGTGACGTCGGAGCGGCGAAAATTCGGCGTGTTCGCGTTCGCGATGTTGTTCGCCATGACGGCATGCGCCTCGGCCGAACCGCTCATCGCGTCCTTGAGCATGCCGACGGTCTGGCCGAAAGAGATATCGCCCATCACCTACGGGTTCGGCCCGGACGACGCGCAACTTGAGCCCGGGCCGTGCGCTCCCTAGCGCGAGAACTGGGCGGCGTGGAGGTCGGCGTAGGCGCCGCCGGCCGCGATCAGGGCTTCGTGCGTCCCCGTTTCGCGAACCCGGCCGCCTTCGATGTAGAGAATTTTCGTCGCCCGGCGGATCGTGGAGAGCCGGTGCGCGATGATCAGCGTCGTGCGGCCCGGCAGCAAGCGGTCGAGCGCGTCTTCGATGAGCGCCTCGGAATGTGAGTCGAGCGCGCTCGTCGCCTCGTCGAGGATCAGGATGCGCGGGTCGCGCAGGATCGCGCGCGCGATCGCGATGCGTTGGCGCTGGCCGCCGGAGAGCCGGATCCCCCTCTCGCCGACCACCGTCGCGTAGCCTTCAGGGAGCTTCTGCACGAACTCGTCGGCGTTCGCTTCCTGCGCCGCGGCGACGAGCTCGGCGTCGGTGGCGTTCAGCCGGCCGTAGCGGATGTTCTCCGCGATCGTGCCGTTGAAGAGCTGAGTCTCCTGCGGAACGATCGCGATCGCGTCGCGCAGGTCGGAGAGCCGCACGTCCGCGATGTCGACGCCGTCGACGGTGATGCGGCCCTGCTGCAATTCGTAGAAGCGCGGCACGAGGTTGACGATCGTGCTCTTTCCCGCGCCGGACGGACCGACCAGCGCGACGACCTCGCCGTGCAGCATCTCGGCGGAGAAGTCCGAAAGCACGGTCCGGTCCTCGTCGTAGGCGAAGGTCACGCGGTCGAATCGGATGTCGCCGAGAATCGAAGGCAGTGCGCGGGCGCTCGGCGGATCGTCCGGCTCGACGGGCAAGTCGAGGATTTCGAAGACCCGGCCCGCACCGACGAACGCCCGTGCAAAATCCGAAAAGAAGATCGAGAACCGGTTCATGGGATTGATCAGCAAGCCGGTCGCCGCCCAGAACTCCCACGCTTGCGACGGGCTGATCCGTCCAGCCGCGATCTCGCGCGTCGTCAACGCGACGACCGCACAGATCGCGAGCATCACGATGAAGGCCAGCACCGGCGCCTGCGTCTGGTTGAACTGAATGACCTTCATGTACGCGCCGACGTAGCGTTCGTTGGCGGCCCGGAACCGGTCGCGCTCGTAGGCTTCGCGACGAAACGCCTTCACGACGCGCTCGTTCGCCAACACCTCGACGAGGTTGGACGAGAGGTCCGCGATCCGTTCCTGCGCGCGCTTCGTCCCGCCGACGATCAGCCGGTTGAATTTGTTGACGACCCACGCCACGATCGGCGCGGCGATGAAGAGGACGACGGCGAGCAGCCAATCGAGGGTGATCATCCACACGAGCGAGCCGATGAAGGTGACGACGGTTTGGATGAACTGCGGCATCGAGATCGACAGCGCGTCGGTCATCAAACCGAGATCGTTGCTCATCCGCGATTGGAACTCGCCGGCTCGCCAGCGATCGAACTCGCGCAGCGGCATCCGCGCGATGCGGTCGAACATCCGTGCACGGAATTGCGCGACCATCTGCTGGCCTGCGAACGCCGTGATGTACGCCTGCCCGTACGACGCCAGGTTGCCGATGATTTGGGAGCCGATGATCAGCGCGATGATGAGCGCCAGAACGTCCCAGTGGGGCTGGCGAATGAGGACGTCGGACTGCAGGAGCCCGGTGACCTTGATGATCGTCAGGGGAGCGACGCCGGCGAGCACGCCCAGGACCGTGCCGGCGATGAGCCGCGGGAAATACGGTCGTCCCTCGCGGAGCAGCCGGCGGAGCGTCGGATTCACCACGAAACCTTCGCCGTCTCTGACCAGTACCTTCGGCAGAGTTCACTTCCGTGAGGTGGTCGTCTCAGCCGTGGATTGTTTCTTTCACCATGCCGTCCCGTCCGTATCCGTCTGCACCGGCTGCCGTAAGCCGGTTTGCGCGACGTGCCGCAACGAGAGCGGCGTCTGCCCCAGCTGCGTCCTCGCCGCCCGCATCGATGCGGCCCGGCAGAGCAACATGATCAACGGGGGCGTCGGACCGTCGTATTCCGCTCCCCCGCCGCCCCAGCCGCCCCCGCCGCGTCAGGGACCACCGCCGAAGGTGACCGTAATGACGTCGAGCGCGCTCTCCGTCCGCACCGAGACGCGAGCGCTCGTCGCGTTGAGCTATCCGTTCTGGCCGCTCGCGCTGATCGCGCTGCTCGATTCCAAGGGCTCGATCTTCGTGCGCCGTCAGGCTTGGCAAGCGCTCGGATTCAACCTGGGGATGTACGGCTTCAGCGCCCTCCTCGGCGCGATCGCGTCGCTCCCCCTGATCGGCTTCGGAGCCTGGCCGCTCATTCCGTTCCTGGCCCCGGTCTGGATCGTAGCGAGCGTCGTGTACGCCTTCAAAGTCTTCCAGGGCGACGACGTGAACGTGCCGATCGTAAGCGACTGGGTCGACTCGCGGCTGACGCCGCAAGTTTAGCACTGGTGGCCGACCCCCACTACGGTGATGGACCGAGCGCAGTAGTATCGCGCCCGGCCGTCACGTTGTTGCGAGGTCGGACCCGGGGGCCCCACGCCTTAGGCGTGGGGGGCGCGGAGCCCAGGGCGGAGCGCCTTTAAACCGCTTTGCACCCAGGCCTCGACGTCGTCGACCGTTCGGGGGATCGCCGCTGAGAGAATATCGACGCCCGTAGGCGTGATCAGCACGTCGTCTTCGATGCGGATGCCGATGCCGCGGTAGCGGGCGGGGACGGTGAGGTCGTCGGGCTGGAAGTAGAGCCCGGGTTCGACCGTAAGCACCATGCCTGGTGCGAGCGCGCCGAAGCGGTACGTCTCGGCACGTGCTTGCGCGCAGTCGTGTACGTCGAGGCCGAGCATGTGGCTGACGTTGTGCAGCGAGTAGCGCTTGTAGAACTGGTTCTGGTCCTCGAGCGCTTCCGCGGCCGAGGGGATCACGCCGAGCCGTTCGAGACCGCGCGCCAGCACCTCCATCGCCGCCGCGTTCGGCGCAAGGAAATCGTTGCCCGGCGCGCACTTCGCGAACGCGGCGTCCTGCGCCGCGAGCACCAATTCGTAGATCGTGCGCTGGTCGGCGGTGAACGTTCCGCTGACCGGCAGCGTGCGCGTGACGTCGGCGGTGTAGAGCGACTGCGCCTCGACGCCCGCGTCGATCAGCACCAGTTCGTTCTCGCCGATCGTGCGATCGTTGCGCGTCCAGTGCAGCGTGCACGCGTTCGGCCCGCTGGCGGCGATCGTGTTGTAGCCGACGTCGTTGCCGTCGACCCGCGCGCGCAGGTTGAACACGCCTTCGATCACCCGTTCCGTCGCGGCGCCGGGGAGCGCGCGCACGACGTCGTCGAATCCGCGGTGCGTTGCGGCGATCGCGCCGCGCAGTTCGTTCACCTCGTGCTCGTCCTTGATCAACCGCATCTCCGAGAGCGCGGTCGCGAACGCCGCGTCGCGCTCCGCGTCGGCGGCGAGCGCGACGTCGAGCTGCGGGTCGACGCCGCGCAGCGCGCGATGAGGCCCGCGCGCGATCTCTTTGAGATCGTCGGGGAACGCTGCGAGCGACGTGGTCTTCATGCCGTACCGCTGCGCGGTCTGTTCGAGCCCGAGGCGCGGTCCGACCCAGAGCTCGCCCTTCGCGCGGTCGGTGAAGAACGTCGCGTCGGTCTTGCCCGGGTTCGGCTCGCAGTACAGCACCGCGTCGTGACCGCCGGCCTTCGGCATCAGCACGAGAACGTTGTCCGGCTCGACGTTGCCGGTCAGATAATAGAACGCGGTGCCGGGGCGGAACCGATACACCGTGTCGTTCGCGCGCGTCTTTTCGTGGCCCGTCGGCACGATCAGCGCCTCACCCGGAAACGCGCGCGAGAGCGCCGCGCGCCGCGCAGCGAATGCCGCGCTGCCTTCGATCGGCGTCGCCGCCGTCGCCGGCGGGAGGGCCCAGCCGCTGGTCATGAACCGCAACAGGTTCTCGGGGACGCCGGAATCGTGGCTCGCGCGGGCGGACTGGTCGCTCATCCTTCTTCGGTTCGGCTCACGCCGGGGCTCGCACCTCGCGGGCGTAGCGCTGCAGAAAGGCGCGCGCCGCGGCCTCGTGGTCGAGCACCTGACCCGGGTAACCGCGATCGACGAAGAGCGGCAGCTGAATCTGGCGCTCTTCCCGGCCGGCAAGGGGATCGAGGATCGCGACATCGGGGACGCCGGCGAGCTCGGGGATCCAGCGGCGGATGTACTGCGCGGAGGGGTCGAAGCGGCGGGCCTGCTTGGCCGGGTTGTAGATGCGGGGGTAGGCGGCCAGGTCGGCGCCGACGCCGGCGACCCATTGCCAGTTTCCGGCAGCGAGCGCCGGATCGTCCTCGATCAGATAGCGATCCCACTCGTCGCGGCCGACCCGCCAGTCGACCCCGAGATCGAAACACAGAAACGAGGCCGCGATCGAGCGGACCCGCGGATGCATCCAACCGGTCGCATGCAGTTCGCGGATCCCCGCGTCGATCAGCGGAAACCCGGTGCGGCCTTCGCGCCAGGCGTCGATCTGTGGGTGGGTGCGCGCGAAGGCGAAGCCGCGCATCTTCGCCTGAAGCGGCTCTTCCGCCAACGACTCGTTGTACCACGCGAGCTGCAGGAAGAAGTCGCGCTGCGCGAGCGCCCGCAGGTACAGCGTGAGCGAGGCGCGTTCCTCGACCAGCAGAAACGGGTCCGCGGCGCGCTCGCAGGTCGCGCGGACGACCTCGCGCGCCCCGATCGTCCCAAACGACAGATCGGCTGAAAGCCGCGAGGTCTCGCCCAGCGCCGGGACGTTGCGTGCCGCGCCGTAGTTGAGCGCAGGGCCGGCCAGGAATGCCGTCAGCGCGGCGCGGGCGCGTTCCTCGCCGGCCGGCGGCTCCGAGCCCGCCGTACCGCCGAACTCCTCCGGCAGCGGAAGCGGTTCGCTGGCGATTTCGACCGTGGCGAAGGTCGCCGTCCCGGCGTCGGCCGGCGGCAGCAGCGTGCGCCAGCGGGCGTGATAGGGAACCAGCGCGCGATAGCCGTCGCCGCGGTGATCGGCCGCCGAATCCTCGGGCGGGATCGCCGGTGAATCGTGGATCGGAAGCGCTCGCAAGCCCGCTTCTTCGAGCGTCGATTGCAGCGAGCGGTCGCGGCGGATGCTCTTGGTGTCGTAACCGCAGCTCCAGCCGACGACGCCGGCGCCGACCGCACGAGCCAGCGCGCGCAGCGCCTGACCGGCGTTGCCGCGCCGAACGATCAGCGCGCTGCCGCGCGCGCGAAGCGATGCGTCGAGCGAACGCACGGCCGCACAGTAGAACGCGGCGCGGCGCGGCGAACGGCGCAGACGGCCGGCACAGACCGAGTCGATGACGAGCACCGGCACGACGTCCCCGTGCCGCGCCGCCGCGGCGAGCCCGGCATGGTCGCCGAGGCGCAGATCCCTCGTGAAAGCGAACACCGCCCGGGCCACGCCGGGCGCGTTCACGATGGCACCGTGGGTGTCCTCGGCGGGAGCGACGCTATAAGGTCTGGACGTAGGCGGCGATATCTTGGACGTCTTTGTCGTTGAGCGGGTCCGGATAGAGCTTCGGCATCGGCGGCTGCGGATCGCGGATCTGCGCGATCGTCTGCACGTAATTTTTCCGCGCCTTTTCGCCCTTGAGCGTCGGGCCGACGCCGCCCTCGACACCGTTCGCTCCGTGACAGCTGGTGCACTTGGCGCTCGCGAAGAGCTGCTTGCCGCGCGCGGCGTCGCCGGCGGCGACCGCGGGCGAGGTGACCGACTGCGCCGTCGTCTGGCTCGACTGATCGCCGTTCTTCGAGCAGCCCGCCGCGGCGAGCGCGAGGAGGAGCGTGGCGGCGGTCAGGTACGCGAAGCGTCCGGGGAGTATCGGCGTCATGCCTATCACCTCACCGAGGGGAGAACGTTCTCCTCTCTCCGTAGACGAGCGGCGTGAGTCGCGTCTTCATACGTTACGCGCTTCCACGCGACGCCGAGCGGCTCGTGGCGGACGGCGTCGTCGGATCGGCGCCGGCGATCGGTGAGGCGTGGAGGCCGCGGGTTCAGAAGTGGTTGACGGAGCAGCAGGCGGGACGGCGCCTCATCCTCGTCGCCGAGGACGTCTCCGGGCTGCTGGGGACAGTGCAGCTGGTGTTCAGCTTTCCGACCGGTTACGCGGACCGTGAAGCCGCGAACGGCATCGACGTCGCGATGGTCGAGGCGCTCAAGACGCGCCCCGACGCTCCGCACGGCGTCGCCACGCAGCTGATTACCGACGTGCAGAACATCGCCCGCAAGCGCGGCATTAAGACGTTGACGTTTCTGTTGCCGCTTCACGACAGCCGCGGCATCGCGCAAGCGAAGTCGTGGGGCTTCGAAGAGTTCCGGATCATGCCCGATGCGGGCCGCATGCTGGCGTTTTTCCGGAAGTCGGTCGACTAGCCTGGGTACTTACCATTGCGCCCATAGTAGTTGCACCCGTACATAGCTGGCGCCGCCAATGCCAAGCAAATGCACAAGGTGGCCGCTGCGGGCATAGCAATCCAACAAAAAAGTGGTCCTGGACCGACCGACCGGCAGGCGGAGCGGAACATCGAGAGCCGATGAAGTACCAATGAGCGGGTGAATGCTGTGAATTTGCCGTCGGTCCGCGGCCGAGCGGGTGAACCTTGCGACAGCGCGCGCGAGCCGGACGCCGACGCGTTCTTCGGACCCACAACGAAGGCGCCTTCGCTTTCATCCATCTTCCGGCTGCGCTTCCTACAGTTACTGGCCCGCAGGGATCACGGCCCTACTTTGTCTGAACTTCGCCTCGGCCATCTGCTCGAAGGCGAATTTACGGCTACGGACTTGTTCGCGCGCGCATACGAACTGATGCTGGAAACGTACCGCTGCGAGTACGTTTTTAAGAACGAAATAGTACGCAAGCTTTATCTCGCGCGTCATGACGTCGCGTCGTCGTCGCTAATATCAGAGTTCAAGGTCGCGCAAAATCGAGCTGACCTCCTGGTCGTAAACGGGACAACCACTGTGTACGAAGTAAAAACCAGGTACGATGTCCTTGATCGGCTTCCGTACCAACTCACGACGTACCTGGAAGTGTTCGATCGCGTGATCGTGGTTGCCGATGCAGTTCACGTTTCAAAGATTCTAGCGGAGGCTGACGAGCGAGTCGGCGTCATTTCTTTCACCGCGCGTGGTACATTTCACGTAGAGCGCGCATGGACTTCGAATTCCTCGCGGGTCGTCCCGGCGACCATTTTCGACTGCCTCCACGTTCCGGAGTACACATCAGCCGTGAAGCGTGTGACCGGCTTCGCGCCAGAGGTGCCCAATACTCGACGCCACCGAGTCTATCGCGCACTCTTCGAAACCCTTTCCCCAGGACAAGCTCATCGCGTCTTAGTGGATGCGCTTCGATCGCGTTATCCCGTGCACGGGTCGGCGCATGAGCGGTTGCATCCCAGCCTACTACACCTGTACTTCAACGCCGCTCCAGCACATCGGCAGAAGCTGTTCAGCGATGGCGTTCTCTCCCGCCCTCTCCAATTAGACGCTGGTCATTAAAGCTAAGCTTCTGGCCATCACCCGGGACCCGCCAGCAAAGCAGGGCAACCTAGGCAGGCTCGCCAAGATTCCTATAAAGCCCCGGCACTGGAGCGCACCCGATGTTTCTCGGGGGCCGACGTGTGGGCGAAGGGTTAGCGGGTGTATTTTCCTGTGTTCCGGACCAAGACATATGAACTCATGGCAATGCGGCAGCTCGCTGCACTCATTGCGCGAAACAACATCATCCCCATCATTGAGCCGGTTGTCCCTGCTCCAAGACTTCAGACATCGCTCGATGCCTTCGTCGAAGCCGAAATGCTCTTCTGCCTTGTCGTCAACCCGATGTGGCCGCGACGAGATGCTGCCGCGCTAACTCCGGCGCAAGTCCACGAGCAGATCGTTCTGACGTTCCTTGATGAGGTCGACAACTTTTTCCCGACTATGTACGTCGATGAAGATACTACGCTAGTCAGCGTTGAGGAATTTATCGAGCGTTACGAACCCATGAATCTCGATCGGGTCTACTTCCTGACCGGAGAGCCGCGAGCGCGAGTGCTTGAAGCAATGGTTAACGATGACCCAACTTATATTGCTTTTGGCGGCAACGTTGCCGACGGGACACGTGACCGCTTCCCGCTCGAGCGCCGAGTACTTATCGAGGATCGCTTCAAGCGTGTTCGTAACTCGGACTATCCGCCACAAGAGTTCTTTTCGGATCGGCATCGAACAATACCGAACGCCGATTACTCACATTTTGGCGACTACTCCATCGTCGGAGCAGACTTTCAGGAGGGCGGCGCAGCGCCATACGCCGTGGCTATCCATCACATGATTGTTCGTGGTGCCGCGGAGCATCTCTACCTGAAGCATTACATCTCGGATAGCAACGCGACTCAGACCGATACCGGCGGAAAATTTCTTGAGGCGCTTGAGAAGCTTATAGCGGACTTACCAACGCTTGGAGCAGAAAACGAAACATCTGCAACGCACGAATACATCGCCCTGCATGGTGACCAACACTATCCCGGCCTGGGACATCTAAAAAGGCTTGGTATCAAGCAGCACGTCGAAGTTCTGTCACGCTTGCTGTAACTCACGTTCCAGGTCAACCCACACGATTGCGTTCTGGTCCCTTGTCCTCGGCCAGCTGATTTCGACTCAGACGCGACTTTGCAGCCTTCAGGACGAAGGCTGATTAATGCTTGCAAACGGTCAAGTCGCTTAACATCGACTCGATCGAATTCCCCGGGCGCCCGCCCGGCTCAAGCTCAGCCGCCGATTTCGGAGAACGCGCGCATCGCGCTCGACGTTTCGCCGAGCGTGAGGTGATGGCGTTCCGGCTTGACGTGCATCGCGGCACGCAACAGCGCGACGATCGCCTCTTCGCCGCCGCCGCCGCGCAGCGGCGTGCGCAGGTCGATGAGGTGATCGCCGAAGAGGCAGAGTTTCAGACGGCCGTCGGCCGAAAGCCGGACGCGGTTGCAGCGTTCGCAATAATCGTGGGCGAGCGGCGAGATGACGCCGACGGTGCCGGGCGCGCCATCGTAGGCGAACGTGCGCGCCGGCCCGTTGCCGTGCGGGTTCGGAACGGGATGGAGATCGCCGAGCGCGCCGAGACGCTGGAGCACTTCGTCGGAGGAGATCCACGTGTCGCGCTGGAGGTCGACGTTGTCGGTGACGGGCATCACCTCGATGAAGCGGATGTGCACCGCGCGCTCGCGGGTCAGCTCGCCGAAGCGTTCGAGTTCGTCGTCGTTGGTGCCGCGCATCAGCACGCAGTTGAGTTTGACCGGTCCCAGACCCGCAGCGAGCGCGGCATCGATTCCGGCGAGAACGCGGGCGAGTCCGGGCCGGCGCGCGATCGCGGTGAAGCGCTCCTCTTCGAGCGTGTCCAGCGAAATGTTGACGCGGCGCAGGCCGGCGTCGCGCAGTGCGATCGCCTGCTCGGCGAGCAGCAGCCCATTGGTGGAGAGGGCGATGTCGTCGATCCCCGGGATCGCGGCAAGCATCCCGACTAGGCGGTCCAGGTGGCGGCGGATCAGCGGCTCACCGCCGGTAAGGCGAATGCTGCGCACGCCGATGCTCGCCGCCGCGCGCACGATCTCGGCGATCTCCTCGTAGGTGAGGATATCGGGGTTGGGGATCCAGGGCAGGCCGGCTTCCGGCATGCAGTAGACGCACCGCAGGTTGCAGCGGTCGGTCACCGAGACGCGCAGATACG
>JAQBPM010000451.1 GCA_028287525.1 Vulcanimicrobiota bacterium
TCGAGGGCGAGGACCTTGTCGAACTCCTGATCCTTCGCGGTCAGCATGATGATCGGCACGCTCGACGTCTTCCGGATCTCCTTGCAGGCTTCGATCCCGTCGAGCACCGGCAGCATGATGTCGAGCACCACCAAGTCGGGATGCTCGCTCTGCGCGAGAGCGACCGCCGTGCGCCCGTCGCCGGCCGTCGTCACGGCGTACCCGTTCTTCTCGAGGTTGTAGCGCAGTGAATGGACGATCGCCGCCTCGTCGTCTACCAACAGGATCTTCTTCTTCGCCGTGCCGGTCACGTTCGGACGGCCTCGACCGCATCGACCACGACCCGCACACCGAAGGTCCGCTCGAAGAGGTCACCTTTTTCCATCGCGGCTTCGACTTCGCGCGACACGTCGCCGTCGGCCTGCGCGGTCACCTGAACGGTTCCGTTTTCCGGGACCGCTGAGACGTCGGTCACGAGGCCCAGGTGGCGGATGTCGAGCCCATCGGCCACCCGCAGCAGCGCGGCGAGCACCGCGACCCGGCGCTGATCGCCCGGTGCGAGCGCGGCGTAGTCCGGATGCGACGGCTTGGGCATCGCTTTGCGGTAATAGCGCGCGATCAGCGCGACGAGCTCGCGCTCTTCGCTGCGCCAGCCGGTCAGCGGCGTGTTGCGGATCAGGTACGCCGCATGCTTGTGGTGCCCCGTGTCGGCGACGAACCGGCCGATCCCGTGCAGGATCGCCGCGGCCCACAGCAAGTCGCGGTCCGCGGGGAGGAGACCGTGCAGCGGAGCCAGCCGTTCGAAGAGGACGAGGGCCAAACGCGCGACGTGGCGCTGGTGTCCGCCCAGATGTTCGTACCGCTGCGCCATCCGTTCGACCGAGTCGAGGCGGCGCGACCGCTCGTCACCGAAGCGCTGCGCCAGCGCACGATCCTGCTGCGCGAGGTCGACGACGACGCCGTCGCGCAAGGCGCGTTCGCACACGACGATCTCGTCCCGGCCAAGCATCGAGAGCGCCGCGATCAACACCGCGTTTCCGGCGACGATGATGTCGGCCCGGCGGGGGTTCATGCCCGGCATGCGCCGCCGCTCCGCCTCGCTCATCACGATCATCCGCCGCTGGAGTTCCTCCAGCCGCGAACGCACGAGCGTGTAGCCGTGCACGCGTTTGAGCGTAATGCCGCGGGCTGCAGCGTCGAGCGCGGCGAGACCCATGATCGTGCCGGAGGTTCCGAGCGCCAGGTCGAGGCGGTAGTGTCGAACGCGTTCGATCAGCGGCGCGAGCACGCCGGCGATGTGCGCGTCGAGCTTGCGCGCCGCACGCAGCGGGTCGGCACGGCCGCGCAGGAAGGCATCGTAGAGCCGCAGGCTGCCGAGCTTCACGGAATCGACGAGATACGGCTGATCCCCGTCGGCCACGACGAATTCGGTCGAGCCGCCGCCGATGTCGATGATGCAGGCCACGCGGTCGTAGAGCGGATAGCCGTTGGCGACGCCGAGGTGGATCAGGCGCGCTTCTTCCGCGCCGTCGAGGATCTCGAGCTGTAAGCCCGTGCGCGCCTCGACCAAGTCGCGAAACTCTTCCCCGTTCTCGGTCTCGCGGACCGCCGAGGTCGCCACCGCGCGGATGCGCTCGGCGCCGCGCGCGGCAGCCGCTTCGGCAAAGCGCGCGATCGCGTCGACGCCGCGCTCCATCGCCTTGCGCGAGAGCCGTCCGCGTTCGAGCGCGTCGTCGCTGCCCAACCGCACCATCTCGCGCGCTTTGTACACGACGCGCGACGTGTCGAACGCCGAATCGAGTTCGACGACGATCAGGTGGATCGAGTTCGTCCCGACGTCGATCGCTCCGAAGAGCATACGGCTACTGCGTTTTCTTGCGCACGTGCACGCCGGCGGCGCGCTCGTAGAATCCCGCCACCGATGAGTAGTCGTCGCGGCCGCGGCCCTCGCCGGAGGTCGCCGTGTACATCTGATACGCCAGTGCGCTGGCCGGCATGGGCACGCCGAGTGCGCGCGCGGAATCGAGCGCCGCCGCGAGGTCCTTGCGCAGGAGATCGAGGGCGAACCCCGGCTTGTGCGAACCGGCCAGCCAGCTTTGCGGTAGCCAATTTTGTAGCAGGTAGTTCGACCCGGTCGCCGTCCCGATGACCTCGAGGACCGCGTCGACGTCGGCGCCGGCCTTGGCTGCGAACGTCAGCGCTTCGATGTTGGCCAGCATCGTGTTCGAGATGATGATCTGATTCACGAGCTTGACGACTTCGCCCATGCCGACCGGACCGACGCGGCGCGGCGTGCCCATTCCGCGCAGCACCGGCTCCGCGTCGCGATAGTCTTCTTCGGACGCACCGACCATGATCGTCAGGGTGCCGCTGACGGCCCGCGCCTGACCGCCCGAGACCGGCGCGTCGACGAACCGGAAGCCGATCCCGCGCAGCCGCGCATCGATCGCGCGAGTCGCAATCGGTGAGATCGTCGACATGTCGACGAACAGCGTCCCCGGCTGGGCGCCCCGCGTCGCGCCGCGCTCGCCGAAGAGCGCGTCCTCGACCTGCGGTGCGTCCGGGACGCAGGTGATGACGACGCCGCTGGCGTCGCCGACCCCGGCCGGGTCGCCTCCGTCGCGCGCGCCGAGCGCGGTGAGCCGATCTACCGGTGTGCGGTCGCGATGCGCGCACACCGTCACGTCAAACCCCGCGCGCAGCAGCGACGCGGCCATCGGCTCGCCCATCGCACCCACGCCGACCACGCCGACTCGGATTCCCATACGACCGGTGCGCGTACGGCGCGCGGAACGGTCCCGCCTGCGGCCGAAGGGATGGCTGGTGCGCGCGATCGGAGCCTTCATGCGGCTTTCGCGGCCGCTGTTTTTGTACGGCGGCTTTGCCGGCGTCGCGCTCGGCGCAGCCGTCGCCGCATGGTCCGGCCGGCGGATCGACCTCACGACCTATGCCTGGGCGCAGGGCCTGGTGACGGCGTTTCACCTCATGGTCCACTACGCGAACGACTACTATGACCGCGGCGGCGACCACGCCGTCGAGCGCACGCTCTGGTCGGGCGGCAGCGGCGTCTTGGCGAACGGAGACCTCCCGCCGCGGGTCGCCCTGATCGCCGCCGGTGTTTGCGCCGCCGCGGGTCTCGCGGTAACCGCCCGCTTCGCGCTCGCCGGGAACTCGACGGTCGCTTTGCTTGGACTGGCGATCTTCGCATTCGCCTGGTGCTACTCGGCGCCGCCGATGCGGTTGGCGGCCCGCGGCCTGGGCGAGCTCGATGCCGCGCTCGTGGTTGCGGTGCTGGTCCCGTGCGCCGCCTACGCGGCGTTCACCGGGCGCGTCGACGCCGAAATCCTTCGGCCGGCACTGGTCTGCGGGCTGGCGATGCTCGGCATGATGGTCGCCGTGGAGGTCCCGGACCGGGAGGCCGACGCAGCCGCCGGAAAGCGCAATTGGGTCGTGCGCTTCGGCGAGCGGGCGGCGCGCCGGATCGTCGCCTTCGCCGGGCTGGCGACCGCGACGAGCCTCGTCCTCACCGGATTGCGCATCGCAGGCGACCCGCGACCGCTCTTTTCCATCGTGGCGCCGAGCGTCGTCGCGGTGGCGCTTGCTTTCGCGGCGCGCTCCGCACGGCCGGCGCTCGTGGCTTTGGGCGGGATCGCGCTCTACGCCGCCACGGTCACCGGCCTTGCCGCCTTGTACGCCTTGACTGCCCGCTGAGGAGCGACGCTCGTCGTTGCGCATCGGCGTACGCGGGGGCACAATGAGGGCAACGCCGCCCAAGCGAAACGGGGCCGACCAGCACACGAACCGGGAGAATCGCCAGGATGCTTACTT
>JAQBPM010000452.1 GCA_028287525.1 Vulcanimicrobiota bacterium
CCCTGCGCCTCGAGCGCTTTGGCCCGCGCGAGCACCTCGAAGGCGCTCTCGCTCCCCAGGCGGGAGACCGCGTCACACAGATAGTCGGCGTGGTGTGCAATCGTCGTCATAGTACCTACAGCAAGCGAGGTCGGCGGTCCGGGACCGCCGAACGGGGTCGGCACTGATGCGGACCCTGACGGAAGCTTTCGCGCCGGGCGTGCCTTCGTTACCCGAAGGGTTACGAACGCTCGTCGTTTCTCCCGACCGTTCGGTCGAACCTGGAATGACGGTCCGCGCAACGTTCGCATTCTACAACTTCGGGGGCGCCGCGGCGACCGGATTGCGCGTGCGCTTCAGCCTGCCGGAGGGGCTGCGCTACGTCCCGGGCAGCGCGCGGGTCGACGACCGGGCTCTCGACGATGCGTCGGCCGGCTCGGCACAGGTCGGCGAGACGAGCCTGCTCGGTCCCAACGGCGCCGATCTCGGCGAGGTGCCGCCCGGCGTCGAGCGGCGCATCGCGCTCTCGTACGCCGTCGCGCCGACGATCGAGAACGGTGCGGTGCTTGAACTGCAAGCGGCGCTGGCCGCCAACGAGACCGACGTCATCGGCTCGAACGTCGTCCGGCTCGTCGCGCAAAGCGCGCCGGCACTGCAGAATCCCGAAACGTTCGCTTCGCTCGAAGCGGTGCGCGTCGCCGAACCGGGCGAAGAGATTCTCGTCGCCGCGCGCGTGCACAACAGCGGTCATGCGACGGCGCACGACGTGGTCGTCGTGCTTCCCGTTCCGGACCGCACGACGTACGTCGCGGGCAGCGCGCGCGTCGACGGACGTGAAACACCGATCGACGAACGCGGCGGAGATCCGTTCGGCTTCGGCAACGCGACGGTCGCAAGTCCCGCGCTCGCCGCGGGCGCGACGCTGGTCGTCGAATATCGCGCGCGCATCGACACGCCGCTCGACGACAACACGCGCATCGTGCTGAGCGGTGCGGTCGCGGCAAGCGAAACCCCGGAGTTCGAGCTCGCGCGCGCCGAGCTGACGGTGCGCAGCGCGAGCCGGTTCGACACCGACGCGACGCGCCTGGTCGTCGATGCGCCGAGCGAGGTCGAACCCGGCCGCCGAGTGCGCGTCGCGCTGGTCGCCGAAAACGACGGGACGTGCGCAGCGGAAGACGTGCGCGTCCGGCTGAGCCTGCCGGAGGGTTTGCGCTACGCGCCCGGCTCGCGCGCGGTCGACGGCCGTTCCGTCGCCGACGGCGAGACGCCGGGCAACTTCGTCTTCACGCGTGTCGAAGCCGGGGGCCGCGTCGAGGCCTCGATCGACGCGTACGTCGTCTCGCCGGCCGTCGACGGGACGCCGCTGCCGATCTCCGGTTCGCTGCAATGGCCGACGGGGTCGCGCGCGTTCGAACGCAGCCTGCACGTTCGCTCGACCCCGCGCTTCATCGAGGGGCGCAACACGCTGACCCTCGACGGTTCGACACAGGTAACTCCGGGCAGTGAAGTGCGGGCGACGGTGCGCATCGCGAACGACGGCACGGCGCAGGCCACCGGCGTGCGTATCGTCGTCGAAGGCGACCCGGCGCTGCAGCAACTGCACTACGTGGACGATTCCGGCGAGGCGCGGGTCCAGCCCGGCGGCGTCGACCTCGGAACGCTCGCGCCCGGCACCGCACGCTCGCTGGTCCTGGTCGGAACGGTCGCCTCGCCGATCGCGGACCGGTCCGAGATCCGGCTGCGCGCCCGGCTCGAGAGCGATCAAACCGCCGCCGTTCCGCTCGGCCAAGTCGAACTGGTCGTCCGCTCCCGGCCTCGCTTCTCGCCGGCCGGCGTGACGATGGCCTACGCGGCGACCGAACCGCTCCGTCCCAGCCGTCACGGCGACGTTCACGTCGCGCTGCTCAACGAAGGCACCGACGTCGCGCGCGACGTCCGCCTCCAGCTCGACATCAGCAGCGCCGCGCGGATCGAGGCCGTCGAAGGCGCGACCCGCGTCGGCTCCGCCCTCCTCTTCGGCGACGTCCAGCCCGGCGCGCGCGCCGAAGCGACGATCCGGCTGCGCCTCGCGCGGCTCGTCGCCCGCGGCACGACGATCGCAGTCACCGGCCGGCTCGAAGCCGTCGGGCTGCTGCCGTTCGGCATCGCACCGGTGACGATCCCCACCGTCGCCGAGCCGCGCTTCGACGAAGGCGCGTCGCTGCGGACCCAACCGTCCGAAACGGTCGACGCGGGCGAAGCGCTGTTCGTGCGGCTCGCCGTTCGCAACACCGGCGACGGCGCCGCGAACCGGGTCGGCATTCGCGGTCAGCTTCCGGTTCGCACCACGTATCTGCCGGGCTCGACCTCGGTCAACGACATCCCGCTGCTCGACATCGACGGCGGCTCGGTCCTGTGGTCGAAGGCCGGCCTGAGCCTCGAGGACGTCGATCCCGGGGTCGAGATCGGCGTGCGCTACTGCGTCATCGTCAACACGCCCCTGCCCGCCGGCACCTTGATCGATGCGCACGCCGACGTCACGTG
This sequence comes from Vulcanimicrobiota bacterium, assembly GCA_028287525.1. Lineage (GTDB taxonomy): Bacteria > Vulcanimicrobiota > Vulcanimicrobiia > Vulcanimicrobiales > Vulcanimicrobiaceae > Vulcanimicrobium. The sequence continues at coordinate 2,503 of JAQBPM010000452.1, forward strand.
GGACGGCGGCGGAACGCTCGGGCTCGCATCCACGCCGGTGCGCGTCCGCTCGACGCCGGCCTTCGCGGTGCGCGCGCACGGTCTGCCATTCTCGGTCTCCGGGATCGCGCCGCGCACCGTCGACATCTTGCGCGACGTCGCCGATCAGCGGCGCGCGCAGGTCCAACTCCCCTCGCCGCCGCCGGCCGCGCTCGCACCGAACGTGCCCGAGCCGGTCACCTACTATCACGACGACGAGCCGGTCGAAGCGGCGTTCGCCGACGCGCACTTCGTGCCGGCGGCGCCTGCCCCGGACGGCGACGCCGCGGTCGCCGTCGCGTCGCCGCCCGAAGCCGCCCCGCGTTTCGTCGCCGCCGAACCGGACGCGTCCGCCGAGCCCGAGCGACCCGCCGAGCTCGAAGAGGCGGCGCAAGCCGAAGCCCCGGCCGAGACGATCGAAGCGCCGTCGCCGGCGATCGCGGCAGCCGCAGCGCCGGCCGGAGTCCGCGTCGCTTTCGCGCGCGACGCGCTCGAGCGCGCGCTCGCGTTCCTCGAGCAGTCGGACTACGGTGGTCTGGTCACCCACATCTTCGCGATCCGCACGCTGGCCCCGACGGCGTTCGTCGGCCTCGACGGGGACGTCCCCGGGAAGCTTGCCGCGGAGCGCGAGGCGCTGCGCGCCGTCGTGGACCGCCTCTTCATCAAGATGCGGATGCCGCGCTACGCGCTCACCGCCAAAGACATCGAGGACCGCGCCAGTCGCGCCGCGCTCGTCGACTTGGTGAGCTCGCTCGCCGGCGCGCAGTCCATCGACGATGCGGGCACCGGCGACGCGGCGATCGTGCTCGAAGGTCCGCTCGACATACCGCGCCTCACCGCGCAGCTCGAAGCACTGCAGAACGAACCGCTCGGAACCGCGCGCCCATGGCTCGTGCTGGCCGACCTGTTACCATCTTCCTTCGCGAAACCCGGCGGCGGCGACGCGCTCGGCGCGTATCGCAGCGCCCTCATCGCAACGTTCACCAACGTCGCGGCGCTGCCGAGCGACGAGTTCCACCGCGTCCTCGCCGGCACGCAGAACGCGGCGCTCGACGCGGCGCTCCGCGACGTTCGCTCGGCGCTGCGCGACGCGCTCGAAGCGGCCGCCGTCACGACGTAGGTGTTCGGCAACGGGTTTCTGCACACCGAGCTCGCAGTGCCGGGACTTCTGCTCCTCGTGCTCGGCCTCGCGCTGTACGGGATCGCGAAGTTCTGGCCGCACCCGCGCGCGCTGACGGCGGCGCCCAAACCGATCGAAACGATTCTGCTGCCCCGCCCCGCCGAAACCGCCAGCACGGTAACGAATTTCGACCGCGAGATTACCTGGCCGACGCTGATCGACGAGACTGCAACGAATCTCGACGACGCCGAGCGCCGCACGCTGATCGACGGCCTCGCACTCGTCGCGAACCACTGGAGCACCGGCCTGCTCACCGCCGCATTCGAACAAGAGTCCGGCGACCTGCGCATCGCCGTCATCGAAGCGCTCGCCCACAGCGACAGCGCCACGGCCGCCCCGACCCTCGAACGCGCCTACGCCTCGTACGCCGTCCCGGAACGCTACGCCGCGATCGAATCCGCCTCACGCCACGCCAACGTCGCGCTCCTCGAACGCGCGCTGCGCGACACCGACGGTTCGATCGCCCTCGCCGCCGCCTACGGCCTCCACCGCGCAGGCCGCAACGACCTCGTAGACGACCACCTCAGCACCCACACCGACGCCAGAGCCAACGAAATCCGCCGCATCCTCCCCATGCTCGAAGTCATCGAATCGCGCTAACGCCCGCCAAACTATCCGCCACGATGGTGGCCCACCCTTCGACGAGCTCAGGGTGACAAAATGCGTTCGTGCCGCGCAACCATGCGCGACGGGGGCCCTTCGACAAGCTCAGGGTGACAGAGATGCGCCACCATCCCTCCAAAAACAAGGAGTCGATGCGCACCAAAGCCGCCACGCATCCGTGCGAAAACCCGCCGACTCAAAATCGTGCCGGGGGTTGGGCGCGGTGGTGTGCTGCGGCGGGGCGTTTGCGGAGTCGCGGAGCGCCGGATGCGCGGGAGCGACGCAGCA
>JAQBPM010000170.1 GCA_028287525.1 Vulcanimicrobiota bacterium
TTCCCGATGTAGAGGATGTGACCGTCCGCCCCGATCATCTGATAGACGCCGGGCTGGTCGGGAAGCTGGGAGAGCGTGCGTTCGAGCCGCGTCGGTTCCACCACGGCCATCGTCTTATTGTACGATAGTCAGGAAAGGGCGCCGAACCATCGAGCGAGATCACGCTGTTCTGCCGGCGGAATCTCGTGCCCCGCGCGATAGCCGTGAATCTCGGCGGCGGCGCCGCTCGCACCGCCGAGGTAGTCGCGCGAACGCGCGATGAGCGGCGCCGGAATGACCGCGTCACGTTCGCCGTATCCGTAGAAGACGTGGCAGCCGGCCAATTGGTCCGGTTCGATGGGAATGCCCGCATCGAACGGCAAGGCGCCGTGCAGCATCGCGACCCCGGCATAGCGTTGCGGGCGCCGCAGCAGCAACGCACCGGCGATCGTCGCGCCGCCCGAGAACCCGGCCAGCCAGATCCCCGACGTCCCGCCCGCCGCGCCGTCGAGCCACGTCTCGACGTAGGTTATCCCGGCGCCGATCGACGCGGCGAGCGGGCGGCCGATTTCATGGTGCGCGAACCAGCGGTAGCCGCCGTCCGCGGCGATCGGAGCACGCAGCGCCGCGACGGACGCCGTGCGCGGGAAGAGGTCGGCCAGCGAGAAGAGATCGCTCTCGTCGACGCCATGGCCGTGCAGCAGCACGACCAGCGGTCCCCGCTTCGTCCCGGTCGCCCGTCGCCACAACGCCGGCGCCGCGACCTCGAGCCGGTCAGACGAGATCGTCGGCTCCCACCTTCTTCGGCCGCAGGCGCCACCAGACGATGCCGCCGACGATCGCCACGACCACGACGACCACGACCGCGAGCGTCAGCTTGTGCAAGGCCGGCAGGATCGTGTCGAGGTTGTTCCCGGCTGCGTTGCCGAGGTAGGCGAGCCCGAAGCAGAAGATCGCCGAACCGAGCGCGGTGTATCCGATGAAGTAGCGCTTCTGCATGCGCGAGATCCCGGCCGGGAACGACGCGACGCCCCGCACGAACGGGATGAAGCGGCACCAGAACACGGTGATCGTCCCGAAGCGCTCGTAGAAGGAATGGACCTTTTCGAGCGCGCTGTGCTTGAAGCCGATGTATCTGCCGTACCGCTCGAGAACTGGGACGCCCCCGTAGTAGCCGACCGCGTAGAGTGCCGTCGCGCCGCAGACCTCCGCGATCGTTCCGACGATCCCCGCCAGGACCCAGCCCGGAAGGCCCGGCAGACCCGGGAGGTGTCCCGTGGCCGCCAGCGCGCCCGCCGTCGGCATGACGAGCTCGGTCCCCGCCGGGGCGCCCATGTTGCCCAGGAACATGACGACGAAGAGCCCGACGTACCCGAAGTGGACGACGAGATCGTGGAAGACGTTGGTCAGCTGTGCCATGCGCGCCTCAAGATGTCGGCTGCGAGCCCGCCGCCCTCGGCGCGGATCGCCGCGAAGAGATCGATTGGCTCCACCAGCCGGTCGCCGGCGAGCCGTTCAGCGATCTCTACAATCTTTCGGACGCGAGGTGTCACCAAGATCCCCTCCCAGGTGCGGCCTTCGCCGGTGCCCAGCGCACGCTTGATCTCCGCGTGCACCTGCGAGGGCTCGATACCGTCCGCGGCGAGGAGAGTGTCGACATTGGTGTCGTGCTCCTCGAGCAATGCGGACAGCATGTGCTCGGCGCCCACGTAATAGTGGTTATGATTCCGGCACTCTTGCTCCGCGGCTCGGAGCACGCGTCGGGCGGCTGGGCTGAATCGAGAGAACAACGGCGGCCCGCAGGGATAAGGAAATGGTCGGGGCGGCAGGATTTGAACCTGTGACCTCTGCGTCCCGAACGCAGCGCTCTACCAAGCTGAGCTACGCCCCGTAACCGCTTGGAACCAAAACACCCGAATTCTCAAAGCGCACCCCCTCTCCTGCCAGCGCGGGAACAACGCTTTCGGCAACGAATCCGAAAGAATAGCTGCATGAGATACCTGATCGTCGGTTGCGGACGCGTGGGATCGACCCTCGCGAAACTGCTCGTCGCCGACAAACACGACGTCGTGGTCGTGGACGAGAACCCCGCTGCGTTCAAGCGGCTAGGCAACCGCTTCGGCGGCCAAGTCGAGGTGGGGACCGGGATCGACTACGACGTGCTCAAGCGGGCCGGCGCCGAGCGGGCGGACGGCTTCGTCGCCGTGACCGACGGTGACAACCGCAACGTAATGGCGGCGCTGATCGCGCAAAAAATGTTCCGCATCCCCAAGATCGTGGCTCGCATCTACGACCCGCCGCGGGGCCAGCTCTACCGCGAGCTCGGGATCGAGACGTTCTCCCCGACGACCATCGGCGCGCAGATCATCCGCGACCGCCTGCAAGACGTAGCGTACGCCAGCATGCCATCATTCGATTTCGGGAAGCTGAGCTCGCTGGTCGCGACGGTGACCCGGGCGCAAGCGGGCAAACGCGTGGACAGCGTCGAGGTGGACGGGAAGATCCGTATCGCGGCGATCCGCCGGCTAGGCAGCGTCAGCGTCGCCTCCCCGAGCGACGTGCTGGTCGAAGGTGACGAGATCAACGCAGTCGTCGCGCCCGACGCGCTCTCACAATTCGCCTCGGCCTTCTCGGCCGCCCGGCCCGAAGCACGGCTGACGGCGTAAAACGTTGTTCATTCTCATCGTAGGCGGCGGCAAGGTCGGCACGTATCTTGCGCGCGGGCTCATCAAACAGCAGCACGAGGTCGTGGTCATCGAAAAGGATGCGCGCAAAGCGCAGATGATGACGAACCTGCTCGAGAGCGACGTCGCGATCGTCGGCGACGGCTGCGATCCGAACATCTTGATGCAGGCCGGCGTGCAGCGCGCCGACGTTGTCGTCGCCGACACCGGCGACGACGAAGACAACCTGGTCGTGTGCATCATCACCAAGAAGCACTCGTCGGCCCGCTGTATCGCGCGGGTGAACAACCCGAAGAACAAGCTGATCTTCGAATCGCTCGACTCGGACAAGCCGGTTTCGGTGATCTCGTCGACCGAGATCATCCTCGAGATGATCGACGAGCGCGTCAACGTGAACGCGGCGCATCTGGAGCACCTCGCCAAGATCGGCCACGGCGATCTGGAGCTGGTGCAGCTGCGCATCGCCGAGGACAGCCCCGCGCGCGGGAAGCGCATCGCCGACGTCCCACTCCCGCGCGGCAGCGTGATCGTCGCGGTCGATCGCGGCGGCGGCGACGTGGTCGTTCCCAACGGAGAGACGACGCTGCAGCGCGGCGACGACGTGATCGCGATGATCAAACGCGACACCCGGCCCGGCGTCTGCGCCGCGATCGTCGGGGCCTAAAGGCCCGCAGACCCTAGCCGGACGCATCGCACGGCGTGAGGGGAGGGCGCACCCCTTCCTTGGAGACGACGCCAGCGATGATCCAGCCGCAATGGCCGGGCCTCGGCCCGATTCTTTCGTCCTTGACTCTCGGGCGCTCGCCGGGCGACGGCGGGATCGCCGGTTCGCTGCCCACCGCAGCTTCCGACGGCGTGAGCTCGTCGTGGTGGCGCTCCACCGGCGTTCCGGCCGGCGGCACCGGCGGTACGGATCCGTCCGCCACCATGTGGACGCTGCTCCAATCGATCGTCGGACTGCTCGGCCAGCTCGTCGGCGCGTTCACGAACGGGCTCGGCAGTGCGTCGGGCACGACGCTGCCTGGGACGCAGCCGGGCGCGCAACCCGGCACGAGCGGCCCGCAGCAGCGCTTCGCCGACGTCGACATCAGTTCGACCGGCGATCCGCATTTGGCCGAAACCGGTACGCGGCAGACCGCCGGCGGCACCCAAGCCATCGACGAACACTTCGACAGCATGACCTCGCACGACGATTTAGTGAGCTCGCGCGCGATCGCGGGCGGCTACCAGGTATCGACCGCCGTGACGCAAGCCGGTGCAAACGGCGTAACATGGAACGAGTCGGCGACCGTCCGTGCGAACTTCGACCAGGACAGCGTCACGATGCGCCGCGACGGCACGTTCTCAATTATCGACGGCGATCAATTCGTCGACCTTAATAAGGGCGAATCCGCTACGCTCTCGGGCGGCGAGACGGTCACCGAAAACGCCGACGGGTCGCTCGTCGTCGCCGCCGCCAACCAGCGCGGCGGCACGATGTCGACGACGCTGCGCGCGACCGGCAACGGCGTCGACGTGACGACGCACGCGCACGACCTCGCCGTCGGCGGAGACGTCGTGCAGCACGGCCGCCACGCACACCACGGCGGCGGCCATCCGCACCAGCCGGTCGCGACGCCGATCGCCGCTCCCGTCGAGGCGCCTGCGCTCTAGCGAAGGTGATGAGAGCGCTCGCTAACCAGGCATCCTGCGGCGCGCGCGCTGGAGAATCCGCTACGACGTACCAAAGGCGGTAGCAACTATGGACACGCGCAAGTCGACCCAAAACGGCGCTCGCACCATCGTTCTGATCCATGGTCTGTTCTTGACGTGGTCAAGCTGGGAGAAGTGGGTCGAGCGGTACTCGGCTCGCGGCTTCAACGTGATTGCGCCGGGATGGCCGGGGTTGGAAGGCAGCGTCGAAGATCTGCGCAGTGATCCAACACCGTTGACGAGACTGAACATCAAGACGGTGCTCGATCATTTCGAGGCGTTGATTCGCGGGCTCGATTCCCCGCCGATCATCATGGGTCACTCGTTCGGTGGTTTATTCGCCCAACTTTTGGCGTACCGCGGATTGGGCTCGGCCGCCGTAGGAATCGATCCCGGTGCGCCGGTGGGGGTACTCACCCTGCCATTGTCCACGCTCAAGGCCGGGGCTCCCGTCCTCGCTAACCCATTCAACTTCGGCAAGGCGACGATGTTCACTCCGGAGCAATTTCACTACGCATTCACGAACACGGTTTCCGACGAAACATCGAGAGAACTGTACGACCGCTACGCGATTCCATGTGCAGACCGCATCTTTTTCGAGGGTGCGTTCGAAAATTTCGTCGCGCATTCAGCTGCCAAAATCGACGTGAAAAGCAATCGGCCTCCGATACTGCTGATCGCCGGCGGCGAAGATCACCTCGTCACGCCCGGGTATACGAGGTCCAATTTCCACCTCATTCGTCAATCCCCGGGAATCAGCGCGTTCCGTGAGTTCCCCGGGCGTCCTCACTTCACCGGAGCCGTTGACGGTTGGGAAGCCGTTGCCGACTACGCGCTCGAGTGGGCCTTGAACCCGACCGCGACGAGCGAGGTCACAGAAGGCGTACCGACGCCGGCGTAGCCTTCTAGTGGGTGTGGGTGAAGTTGCCCACGCCGACGCCGAGCCGTTCGATCCGCCGCAGCGCTTCGCGCATGCCGAGCGGATCGACCGGCCGGCCGACGGACGCGAAATAGCGTTCGGGATCGATGTTGAGCGTGCGCGTCTGCACCATCGTCACCGGATGCGCGCGCAGAACGCGCTCGAGCGCCTCGATCTCGGCGCGTTCGTCGGTGACACCGGGGTGGGTCAGCAGGTTCAGCGACACCCGCAACCCGCTCGCGACGGCGAGCGCCACCGACTCGATGACGTCGTCGAGTTCGTAGCCGGTGGGCCGGTAGTATGCCGCGTACACGTTCGGGCGGAACGAGTTCAGGCTGATTCGCACCGCCTGCAGCCCGGCGTCGATCAAACGCTTGAGGCTCTTGGGCAGCGAGCCGTTCGTGTTCAGGTTGACCGTGCCGTTGGAGCGTTCGGCCCGAATCTTCGCGATCGTGCGCTCAATCGTCGTTACGCGCAGCAGCGGCTCGCCCTCGCAGCCTTGGCCGAACGAGACGATGCCCTCGGGGACGCGTTCGAGGTGGCGGATCGCGATCCGCGCGACGTCGTCGACGTCGGCCTCGAAAGCGACGCGCCTCTGCGGCGACGGCATCCCCGCGTCGGGCTCGAGTTCGGAGATGCAGCCCACGCAGGCCGCGTTGCACTTCGGCGAGACCGGCAGCGCGGCTTCGCCGCGTTCCAAGAAGACGTTCTGCGCGGTGAAGCAGCCATACTCGCGCGAGCAGATCGCCAACTGCGCGAGCGTGCGATTCCCCGGATCTTCCGCTTGGCGGCGCGCGAGGATCGCATCGAGCTCACCTTCGCCGAAATAGCGCGGTGTCCAATCCTCGCTCTCGTCGGTGCGCGTCGCTGCGACGTACAGCTCGTCGTCGAGGACGCACGCGAACGTATAACCGAAGAGCGGCAGCGGCGGTGCATCCGGCCGGTGCCGGTACGCCGGCAGCAGCAGGCGCGTATAGCCCGCCGGCAGCAGCGCGGCGAGCGCCGTGCGCCGCTCGGCGACGCGGCCGCCGGCGAGCAGCGGCGAGCGGCCAGGCAGCATCGTCGTGACGGTACCGGGTGGTGCGGGAATCAGTTCGTCGCGCAGCGGCGCGCGTTCGATCCCGCCGTCGGCGAGCGGTGTGCGCGTCTCGTCGAAGTAAATCCGTCCGCGCGCGTCGGCGTACGCGAGTCCGATCACGAGAGGGTCCGCTCGAACTCCCGCACCGCATCGCCGATGAGGGTCGCGCGTTCGCCGGCGTTCCAGCGCACCTCGAGCGTTCCGCCCGGGACCCGCAGCGACACCGGCGAGGTCGCCTCGCCTGCCGCGATCAGCACCGCCGCCACCGCCACCGCGCCGGTCCCGCAGGCCTGCGTCGCGCCCGCCCCGCGCTCCCAATGACGCACGCGCCAACCATCGCCGTCACGGGCGACGAAGTGGACGTTCGTCCCGTGCGGATACCGCGGATCGCGTTCGATCCGCGCGCCCGTCGCGCCGATGTCGATCGGATCGACGTCGTCGACGCGGATCACGACGTGCGGGTTGCCGAGGTCGACCGGCGTCGCGTGAAGGCCCGCGACGTCGTGCGCGGCGCCGATCCGCGGCTCGCCCATCTCGACCGCTACGCGATACGGGTCGTGCGAGAGGATGCGCGTGCCGATCGGTCCGGCGAGCGTCTCGACCGTCGCGACCTCGAGGCCGTCGTGCTCGCTGAGGTAGCGCGCCACGCAGCGCATCCCGTTCCCGCACATCTCCGCTTCCGACCCGTCGGCGTTGATGACACGCATGCGCGCGTCGTCGCTCGCCGAGTCGCCGACCAGCAGCACGCCGTCGGCGCCGATGCCCTGGATCCGATCGCACACACGCTGCGCGAACGCGACGGGGTCGGCGAGCGGCGCAATCCGTTCGTCGACCAGGATGAAATCGTTGCCGGTCCCGTTCGTTTTTACGACCGGGACGCTTGCCGTCACGGGAGAGCCAGCTCCGTTTCGTCGGGGATCAGCGGTGCGGAGACGGCACCCTGCGGGGAGATCGTCGAGACCGCGTGCTTGTAGATGAGGTGCGCCTTCTTCTCGTACTCGAGGACGATCGTGAACGGATCGAACCCTTTCACGACGCCGCGCAACTGAAAACCGTTAACGAGGTAAATCGTTACCGGCACGGCCTGACGCTTGACCTCGGTGAGGTAGGCATCCTGGAGCGGCTGGGGACGGGCGTTCGCCATGCTGACTTGCTTACGCCCAACCTGGGAGTGCTCCCGCCTGCTCAACCGCGCTCGAGAATGCATCGCCGGCGGGCAGCGCTTCGAGATCGGGCTCGCTGCGAAACCACGTCGCTTGGCGCTTGGCATACCGCCGCGTGTTGCGGAAGAGCTGCGCGCGCAGTTCTGCCTGCGTCGACCAGCCGGCGAGGTAGGCTAGCGCTTCCCGATAACCGACGGCATCGGCGGCCACCGCGTCGGCGCCGATCCGCTCCGCTTCTTCGAGCAGTCCGTCGGCCAGCATCGCGTCGACCCGTCGGGCGATGTTCGACTCCAACTGCTCCGGTGGTACGGTCAGCAACAGCTTGCGGTACGGGATGCCCTGCGAGCGTAGACTCTGCCCCCCGATCGCGTCCGCTCGCTGCGCGCCGCTCCGTGCGGTCAACACGAGCTCGAGCGCGCGCGCGACGCGATAGGGATCATTCGGCGCGATCGTCGCCGCACGCGCGGGCGCGAGCGCGGCCAGCCAGTCGTGCAGCACGTCGGAGGGATGCAGCCGCGCTTCGCGGGCCAACCGGTCGCGCACGGTGGCGTCGTAGGCGCTCGACAGCGTGACGTCGCCGGTCAGCGCGCGAATGTAGAAGCCGGTGCCGCCCGCGACGATCGCGCGCTTTCCGCGCGCGTGAATCTCAGCGATGGCAATCAGCGCGTCGGCGACGAAGCGCGCGGCGGAATACCGCTCGCGTGGGTCGAGAAATTCGATGAGATGATGCCGGACGCGCGCGCGGGAGATCGCGTTGGGCGCGGCCGTTCCGATCGGCATGCCGCGATAGATTTGGCGCGAATCCGCGCCGACGATTTCGGCGTCGAACCGTTCCGCCAAGGCGAGCGCCAGACCGCTCTTGCCCGACGCCGTCGGACCGGTGAGGACGACGACGCCGGGCGTCACATCCGTTTGAAGAGCCGCGCGATGCGGTCGGGGTCCAGCCGCACGATCGTCGGCCGGCCGTGCGGGCAGTGCATCGGGTTTTCGCAGCGTTGCAGCCGCTCGACGAGACCCGTCATCTCTGCATAGGCCAGCGTCTCGCCGGCGCGCGCGACCGAGTGACAGGCGAGCGACGCCCACACGCGCTGGTCGGCGTCGAGTCCGCGCGCCTCGTCGCCCAGGCACTCGACGAAATCGGCCACGTCGAACGGGCGGCTGCGCCCGGCATGGACCAATCGCGCCGGCGTCGCGGTGACGCGATAGGCGCGTTCGCCGAAATGCTCGACGTGCAGCCCGCCGGCGGCGAGCGCGTCGAGCGTCGCGTCGAGCCGCTCGGCGTCTTCGCTGCGCACTTCGAACGTATAGGGAATCAGCAGCGGCTCGGCGGCAACGTGTGCGCGCGCGTTTGCGCACAGCTGCTCGAACACGACGCGCTCGTGCGCGGCGTGCTGATCGATCAGCACGACCGCGTCGCCGTCGGTCGCCAGAATGTAGGTGCGATCGACTTGCGCCAGCACGCGCA
>JAQBPM010000470.1 GCA_028287525.1 Vulcanimicrobiota bacterium
ATCGACGTCCCGCTGGTCAGGATGCCGCTCGCGGTCGCCGGGTACCCAAACAGGTCGGCAAACCAGCGCACGACCGCGCGCTCCACGTACACCGCCGCGTGCTCGCGACCGCCGACGTTCGCGTTCATCCCGGCCGCGAGGAGCTCGGCCAGTACGCCCGCGGCGCTCCCGCCGCCGTGGACCCAGCCGAAGAAGCGCGGGTGCACGTTCCCGGTCGGATACGGTTCGATCAGCTCGCGAAAGCGCGCATACGTCGCATCGAGCGGCTCGCCGCCGGGCGGAATCGCGTCCTGCAGCGCCGCCTTTACCTCGTCGGGAACGGGACGCCATGCGGGGCGCTGTCGGATCGCCGCCATGTCGTCGACAACCTGGTCGACCGCAGCGTGCAGCGTCGCCCGAAACGCCTCCCAGTCGCTCGGATCGAGCGAAGTGCTTTCGTGGCTCATCTCGCGAGGCGACGCCGCATCATCGCGTCGATCGCGGTCTTGATGCGCGGCACGTAGGCGTGCTTGTAACCGAACATCACCGGATCGTCGAGCTGGTGCACGATCAGCGCATTGTCGGCTTCGAAGATCAGGAGCCTGCCGTCGCGATCGATCGCGCAGTCGATGCCGACGTACTCGAGCGGCAGCAGCCGCGACGCTTCCCGCAGCGCTTCCGCGAGCTCGCCGCCGAACACGTCGCCCATACCGGCAAGAAACGCGTGCTCCTCGTCGCGCATCCACTGATGCTCGGCCATCGGCGAGTTGTAGTAGTGCACCATCCAATTCGGCGAGATCGCCAAATGGAACGGCCACGGTTCGCCGCCGACGAAGAGGATGCGATACTTGCGAAAGTACCCGTCGGCGCTGCGATAGTCGACGTAGCGCGAAACGTAGAGTTCCGCCGCATCGCAGCCGGCGAGGAACGCCCGACGTGCGTCGTCGTCGTCGATCCGCGCCAGTCCGTGCCCGCCGTGCGAGTCGAGCGGACGCACGATGTGCGGCAGTGCGAACCCGTCTCGCGCATACGCCGCACGGCCGATCCGCACGGTCGGCGCGACTCGACAGAAACGCGCGCCGGCGAACGTCTCGGCGAAGTCGACCCGTCCGAGGCGGGCGATCGCGGCCGGCCGGTTCACCACCGGCACGCGGCAGCGGTGGGCGAAGGCTTCGAGCATCTGCAGCGCCGGCTGGGCCGCGCTCGACTCGCCTGCCGCGACGAACACCGCGTCGTGCCGCGGAAGCGGGGGGATCGGTACGGTCGGGTCGACGTACCAGCGGTGCAGGGTCACCCTGGCCGGGTCGAAGAGCAGATCGACCGGGGTGTTGGCGGTGAACGGCCCGGGCACGCACGGCACGAGGAGCGCGTAGTCCTCGCTCACGGCGGCGAAGGTCGAGTGGATCGGCGCCAGGGCGATCGCCCGGCGCTGGTGTTCGAGCGCCAAGTCCGGCCGGCGCAGGATCTGCGCGACCTCATAGATCGCGAGGTGGGCCTCGACGTCGGCCGGGTCCCGATCCGCCGCCCCCAGAAGAACGGCGAGCGCTTGGTCCAGTTTCCCCTCAGTTGCGAGCTGTCGCCCGGTCGCGGTCGCGCTCATCCCCATCCTTGTGTCAGTGGCCAGATCACCAAGCCGGCCATTCGCCGATATAACCTATTTACATCGGACCCCCGGGGGGGTATCATCGGCGTCGGACTTCACGGACCCCGTGCCTAACAGCGCGGGGTCACGGCAGTCGGTTTTGGGGACGGCGCGCCCAACGCGCCTTCGCAGTGGAACGTCCGTTCGGTCCAAAGGAGACCGTGCCGACAAGAGTCTGCTGATAGGTCGACAGCGAGACGGTGTACCGCACGCGCTGGACGACACGCCTGGAGGTGGGATTCTCCCAACCGAAAGCTCCCGAGGAGTCAAATAATTGAAAGCACTCGGCACGCACATCGTCTGCGAGCTGTCCGGCTGTGATCCAGCCAAGCTCACCGACGTCGACGCGGTCCGCGCGATGATGGAAGCAGCTGCCCGCGCAGCCAACGCAACCATCGTCACGAGCGCCTTCCATCGCTTCCAGCCCCAAGGGGTCTCTGGAGTGGTAGTTATCGAGGAGTCGCACTTGTCGATCCATACGTGGCCGGAGACCGGTTACGCCGCGATGGATTTCTACACGTGCGGCGACCACACGGATCCGTGGGCCGCCTGTGAATACGCCGCTGAGGCGATGGGCGCCACACAAATGCTGACGACGGAAGTCAAACGAGGCATCGAAGCCGGTGCAGGCCGGTTCACCCACGTGGTGACTGCCGACCACGACACGCGCGAACTCGCGATCGCGTAACGCGCACGCTCCTCCTCGGAGCATCCGGTCCAAAGGGAGAATCCGGGCCCGCCGTTCCGACGGCGGGCCTGCTTCGTATCGTGGCGTGCCGCGGCAGGCCATCGGCCGCGTTCGCCCAACCCGACCGACGCCATGCCGAAAACCGAGCACTACCAGTGGTACACGGAGCAGTTCGCGCCGACCGAGATCCACGCGCACGCCATCGCGGAGACGTACTACGCGGGGCAGACCCCGTTCCAATCCGTTGCGGTGCTGCGCACGCCCGTTTTCGGGAAGCTGCTCGTGCTCGACGGCGACACCCAGTCCTCGCAGAACGACGAGAAGATCTACCACGAGTCGCTGGTGCATCCGGCAATGGCCGCGGCGCGCGAGCGCGACGACGTGCTGATCCTCGGCGGCGGTGAAGGTGCGACCTTGCGCGAGGTGCTGCGCGACCCGTCGGTCCGGCGCTGCACGATGGTCGACATCGACGGTCAGGTCGTCGAGCTCTCGAAGCGGTACCTGCCGGAGTGGTCGGCCGGTGCGTTCGAGGATCCCCGCGCGCGGGTCATCATCGGCGACGCGCTGAAGTTCATCAAGGAAGACCGCGACCGGTACGGCGTGGTGATCTCGGATCTGACCGAACCGCTCCCGGATTCACCGTCGTTCCCGCTCTTCAACGGCGAAGTGTTCCGCGACATCAAGGCGCGGCTCGCGCCGGGCGGCGTCTACGTGCTGCAAGCGAGCACCGCGGGCTTCCACAACATGGAGCTGCACGCGAAGATGGCGCGCTCGCTGCGCGCCCACTTCACCCACGTGCGCAGCTTCTACACGCACGTCCCTGCGTTCGACAATGACTGGGCGTTCATCGCCTGCAGCGACGAGACGGACGTCGCGGCGACGCCGGCGGAACGGATCGACCGGTACGTCGCCGGACTGCGCGGCCAGAACTGGTTCTACGACGCCGAGACCCACCGCCGGCTGTTCGCGCTGCCGCTCTACCTGCGCCGCGAGCTGGCAAAGGACGGCGCCGTCTTCGCGTAGCACGGCACCGGGATGACCGACGTTTCCGGAGTTCTTCGTCGCACCGCGCTGTACGACGTGCACCTCGCACTGGGCGGGCGCATGGTTCCGTTCGGCGGGTTCGAGATGCCCGTGCAATACTCGAGCATCCTCAAAGAGCACGACGCCGTGCGCAAGCGCGCCGGGCTGTTCGACCTTTCGCACATGGGACAGTTCGCGATCAGCGGGGTCGACGTCGGCACCTGGGCGGAAGCGCTGAGCATCAACAAGGTCGCGAACATGAAGCCCGGTCAAGCGCGCTACAACGTGTTCACCAACGAACGCGGCGGCGCGCACGACGACGTAATCTTTTACCGGCTCGCGGAAGATCGTTGGCTGCTGGTGGTCAACGCCGGCAACGCCGACAAGATGTGGGCGCACGTCACCGCGGAGCGCAGCGGTGACGTCCGGTTGACCGACCTGCGCGGCGAGCGCGCGCTGATCGCGATTCAGGGTCCGCGTTCGGTCCAGTGGCTGCAGCCGTTCGTCGATGCCGATCTCGCCGCGATGAAATACTACTCGTGCGCCGAGGCGCCGGTGCGCGGCACGCGTGAGACCGTCGTCGTCGCGCGCACCGGGTACACCGGTGAGGACGGCTTCGAATTGTTCGTACCCTCGGACGATGCGACGGCGGTGTGGGACGCGCTGCTCGCCGCGCATCGGGGAGCCGGACTCGAACCGTGCGGCCTCGGCGCGCGCGACGTGCTGCGGCTCGAAGCGGGGATGCCGCTCTACGGCCACGAGATGGACGAGGAGATCACGCCGCTCCAGGCCGGTCTTGCATGGGCGATCAAGTTCGACAAAGCCGCGTTCCGCGGCAAGGAGGCGCTTGCGGCGCAGCGCGACGCAGGCGACTATGCGCGCATCGTGGGCCTGGCGATGGACGGCCGCGTTCCGGCCCGCTCCGGGTACCCCGTGCTGGCCGGCGGCGCGCGGGTGGGCGAGATTCGCAGCGGCTCGCTCGGGCCGTCGGTCGGAAAGAACATCGCGACGGCGCTCGTCGCGCCCGCCGCCGCCGCCGACGGAACCGCGCTGACGGTCGAAGTGCGCGGCGCCGAGCACGCCGCGGTCGTGACACCGATGCCGTTCTACCGGCGTCCCAAGGCATGAGTCCCGGCAGGTTCGCGGACGCACGAAAGACTAGCTAGGGAATCGAGATGGCACAACCGGCAGGACTGCTTTACAGCAAAGAACACGAGTGGGTGAAGCTCGACGGCGACGTCGCGACCGTCGGGATCACCGACTACGCGCAATCGTCGCTCGGCGACATCGTCTATGTCGAGCTGCCGCGCATCGGCGCGGCGCTGACGCAATTCGGCAGCATCGGCGTCGTCGAGTCGGTCAAGGCCGTCTCCGACATCTTCACGCCGGTCGGCGGCGAGGTCACTGAAACGAACGCGGCGATCGAAGGCGACCCCGCGCTCGTCAACCGCGATCCCTACGGCGACGGCTGGCTCTATAAGGTGAAGCTCGACGACGTCGGGCAGACCGCCGAACTCATGTCGCCGGAGCAGTACGAGAAGCTGACCGTCGAGGCCTGATCGTGTATACGCCGCACACGTCTTCCGACATCGAGGCGATGCTGCGCACGATCGGCGTCGACACGCTGGACGATCTCGTCCGTGTGCCGGACGCGGTCGCGCTGCGCGCTCCCGTCGAAGTCACGCCCCAACTCAGCGAAATCGAAATCGC
>JAQBPM010000485.1 GCA_028287525.1 Vulcanimicrobiota bacterium
ATGATCAGCATCAAGTCCGCGCGCGAGATCGAGATCATGCGCCGCAGCGGCAAGATCACGTCGAAAACGCTGACCCGTCTCATCGAGGCGGCGAAGCCCGGCGTGACGACCGCGGAGCTGAACCGCATCGCCGACGAATCGATCCGCTCGATGGGCGGGGTGCCGACGTTCATCGGATACCACGGCTACCCCTCAGCGATCTGCGCGTCGGTCAACGACGAGGTCGTGCACGGCATGCCGGGCGACCGCGTGCTGCTCGAGGGCGATCTGCTCTCGCTCGACATCGGGACGACGTTCGAAGGCTACGTCTCCGACTCGGCCGTCACGGTCGCGATCGGCGAGGTCAGCGAGGCGGCGAAGCGCCTGATGAAGGTGACGCAGGAATCGCTGATGCAGGGCATCGCGCAGATGCAGGCGGGCAACCGCTTGGGCGACATCGGCAACGCGATCCAGCGCTACGCCGAATCCCACGGCTACGGCGTCGTGCGCGCGCTGGTCGGGCACGGGATCGGCCGCAAAATGCACGAGGATCCGCAGGTCCCCAACTACGGCGACGCCGGAACCGGGACGATCCTGCGCAAGGGGCTGGTCCTGGCGATCGAACCGATGATCACCGAAGGAAGCTGGGAAGTCGAAACCCTCGACGACGGCTGGACGGTCGTAACCGAGGATGGTAAACTAGCCGCGCACTTCGAGCACACCATAGCAATCACGGACCAGGGTCCCAAGATCCTGACACTCCGCGAGGCCTACGAACACCCCGACGTAGCCCTATACCGCCCCGAACAAGAAGTAGCAGCATGACACAAACCATGCCGCGCCACCGTCCCGAACCCAACAACACCACAGAGAACAAGCCCATTCCGGCCCCCCAAGGGGAATCGCGCCCAACCGACATTGTCGGCGGGGCCGGTCCTCACGGGGGCCCCGCGCAACGCGCGGGGGGTGCGGAGCCAAGGGCGGAGCACCTTTAACATGAAAGTACGACCGAGCGTCAAGCGCATTTGCGACGCCTGCAAGATCATTCGCCGCGAGGGCAAAGTTCGCGTGATCTGCAGCGTCAATCCGAAGCACAAGCAGGTTCAGGGATAATGGCACGTATCGCCGGCATCGATCTCCCGCGCGACAAGCGCGTTGAAATCGGCCTCACCAAGATTTTCGGGATCGGTCTTCCGACCTCGCAGAAGCTCCTCGCGCAGACCGGGGTCGACCCGAACACGCGCGTCAAGGATCTCACCAGCGAGGACGAGCACCGCTTGCGTGAAGCGATCGACGCGCTCAAGGTCGAGGGCGACCTGCGCCGCGAGATCGCGTCGAACATCAAGCGTCTGACGGACATCGGCTGCTACCGCGGCCTGCGTCATCGCCGCGGCCTGCCCGTGCGCGGCCAGCGCACCAAGACGAACGCGCGCACCCGCAAGGGCCCCAAGCGCACCGTCGCCGGCAAGAAGAAGACCGCCAAGAAGTAATCCTCGCGAGGGGGTTCTCGAGAAGGCTCGGTCAGTCGACCGGGCCTTCTTTCGTGCGAGCGTCGGCGCGCGCGGGAAGAAAGTACCTTCTTTCGGGGGTAACGGTGCACGTCTTAACCGTGCGATAATCGCTGCGAACTCCGCCGGCGTTGCCTTTGCGCGCGGCTGTGATATTTTGTTGCGTTTCGATTCGTGGGGGTTTTATGCGACCGTCTCTTCTTTCGCGCGCGCGTTCGGCCGCGATCCTCGCGGCGCTCGGCGTTTGCGTCGGCGTGCTGACGCCGGCACCCGCACAGGCCGACGATTTCTTGAAGAACGTCACCTTCACACTGCAGCCGCAGTACGAGACGGCGACCGGCAGCGGAACGGCCGTACCGGCGGGCGGAACGCAGCTCGGAAAGGGCGCGCCGGCCTCGACCAACGGCTGGGAATTGAACTACTCCGCGCGTTGGCAGGTGAGCCGGAAGTTCAACGTCGTGTACTCGCACACGACGCTGGATCAGGCGCTCGACGCGCTCAAGACGTACATCCCGGCCACGCTGACGACCGGCGCCCTGCGCGACCGTTTCGACTTCGTCTACCTGAACAACACGCCGAACGCGCACCTGACGCAGTCGCTCTACTACGTGCACCGCACCCGCATGTGCTGCCCGGCCGACAACGAGACGGTCGTCACGCCGGCTCCGTTCGGCGGCGTCGATCAAACCGACTATCGCCTCGCCGAATCGTACAAGTTCGGGCCGCGCACGAAGATCGGCTTCCCGTTCACCGTGTTCGCCGCGGTCGCGTACGCCAACCATCCGTTCCAAAGCGGCTACACCGCCGCCACGCAAAAAGCGAACGGCGGTACGCCATACTCCAGCAGCGGCTTCAACATCCCGTCGTACGGTGCGCGCGTCGATATCCCGACCGGCGACCGCACGTGGATCCCGTTCGTGCAGTATTCGCAGGGCAGCACGTTCTACCGCAAGGATCCGGGCCTCTACAACTACCGGTATGTGCAGTACGGCTTCAACAAGGTGCTCGCCAAGAACATCGTCTTGACGACCTACTCGTTCACCGCGCAGCAGTTCGCCAACCAAAGCTACCTGACGCTGACGGGACACGACACGCTGCGCGAAGCCCTGTGGGTCTCGCAGCTGAACTATTCGTTCAAGCTCTAAGCGAGCCACCCGTCATTGCGAGCCACGTCTTTGCTCGCAATGACGGGGGCGCTTAGCTTGGGATCGGCAGCGGTGTCCCGCGGCCCAGGGTCACGCAGCGGTCGAAGACGAACGATGCGGCGGCGACGTCCCAGAGCCCGATGCCGAGCGATTCGAACAGCGTGATCTGGTCGTCGGAGGTGCGGCGCGGCGCCTTTCCCGCGACGACGTCGCTCAGCAGCGAGGCGGAGTCCCAGTTCCACGCGCGCTGCTCCACCGCGGCGATGAGGTCGCCCGACTCGACGTGCGCCTGCGCGAGGTCTTCGACCGCGACGATCGACGCGCGGCGAACCGTCTCGACGTCGACTTCCTGCGCGTTGTGGCGGTTCGAGCCGGCCGCGTTGACATGCGTTCCGGGCCGCAGCCACGCGCCCTCGAGCACCGGCGTGTTGGCGCTCGTCATCGTCGCGACGACGTCCGCTTCGGCGACCGCTTCGCGCGCCGTCTCGACGCCGGTGACAGGGATCCCGGTGCGCGCGGTCATTACTTCGCAGAACTCGTCGCGCCTCGCGCGATCGCGGCCGTAGACGAGCGCCTGCGTGATCGGGCGAACGTGGACGACTGCCTCGAGCTGCGAGCGCGCCTGCCAGCCGGTGCCGATCACGCCGAGCGTCTTCGAATCCTCGCGGGCCAGGACGCGCGTCGCAACGCCCGATGCGGCACCGGTGCGGATCTGCCCCAGCGCGTCGGCTTCGATGAGCGCGAGCATCTGCCCGGCCTCGTCGAAGAGCGTCACCCAGAAGCGCGCACCGCGGCCCTTCGGCGCGACGGTGTACGTCTTGTGGCCCACGCGGCCTTCGTACGCCGCGGCGAGGACCTGAATCATCGACGACGACGTGAACGCGCGCTGGCGCGGGCGGTTCTGGGCGCGTCCTTCGGCGAGCGCGAGCGCCGCGTCTTCAACGACGGTCAGCGCGTCGTGAACGCTCAGCGTGGTGGTGACGTCGCCCTCGGTGAGGTAGAGCGGGTTCATGGCCGCGCCGCCGCGATCACGCCGACGTCCTCGCTGCCGTGGCCGGCGGCGAGATAGCGGTCGCAGAGCGCAGCCACCGCCGGTACCACGTCGAGTTTCTCGCCGTGCCGTGCCGCCTCGTCGATCATCAGCCGCAAGTCCTTCCGCGCCATCGCCAGCTCGAAGTTCGGCGGCGTGAACTTCCCTTCGGACATCGACTTGCCGCGGCCGCCGATCGCGTTGCCCGGATTGAATTCGCTGAAGAGCGTGTACACGTCTTTCGGTTCGATGCCGAGCGACCGTCCCAGCCGGTACGTGTCGGCGAGACCGCCGGCGATGACCAGCAGCATCATGTTGCCGAACAGCTTGAACGACGCCGCGCGGGTCGGGTCGTCGCCGAGCTCGAGCACTTTGCCGGTCATCGGCTCGAGCCGCGGCTTCACGCGAGCGCGCGTCGTCGGATCGCCGGAGAGCAGCATCAGTCCGGTGGCGTCGCGCGCGTTCTGCGGGCCCATGAAGACGGGCGCGTGCACGAACGTGCGCCCGCGCTCGGTCCAGCGCCGGACGCGCTCACCCGTCGGCGTAGGGGCCGTCGTGGTGTGATCGGCGATGAACGCCGTCGGCAGGACGATGCTTGCCAACGGCTCGAGGACGCTGTCGACCGCGTCGTCGTCGCTGAGCGTGAGATGGATCTCCGCCGCCCCGCGCGCCGCGTCCGCCGGGTTGTCGAACACCTTCGCGCCGGCCGCTTCGAGCGCGCGCGCCTTTTCGATCGTGCGGTTCCAGACGTGCACGGTCTCGCCGCGCTCGAGCATTTTACGAACGAAGCCCGAGCCGAGCAGACCCGTGCCGAAGTATGCGATCACTGACATTCTCCGGTTCTACCCGCGCGGCATTCCTCGGACCTTGCGACCTACCTAGAAGCCTTCAAGCGCGCGGACCTGCGCGCATACGTGCCGGACGGTCTCGAGCGAGAGCTCGGGATAGATCGGAAGGGCTAGCGACGTTCGGCTCGCCGCTTCGGCGACGGGAAGCGTGCGCTGGGCAGCACCTGCATACATCGGCTGCAGATGGCAGGGTGTTGGGTAGTAGACCGCCGTTTCGATTCCGGCATCGGCAAGGTGCTCCCGTAGAGCGTCGCGTCGCGCCGTTTCGATCACGAACTG
>JAQBPM010000184.1 GCA_028287525.1 Vulcanimicrobiota bacterium
TCAGCCCCTCAGCATCCACGTAGTCGTCGACGCTGGTCCCCCGGGCTTCGATCGCCCGTTGGAGAACGTCTTGGACCGCGCTATGCAGCCGGCGCCTTGCGGGCCGGCTGATCTTGTAGGCCGGGCGGCTCGGCCGGATCCCCGATTCCCACAATGCCTCACACGCGTAGATGTTCCCGACACCGGCGATCCTGCTTTGGTCGAGCAGGAAGGTTTTGATCGGCGTGCGACGCCCGTCCAGCATACTCACAAACGCCTCTCTGGTAAACCCCTTGGAGAGGGGCTCGATGCCGCCGTCCGCGTCCCACGGATCGTTCGGTGGAAGCAGCCGCATCCGGCCGAATTGCCGAACGTCTGCGAAGCTGAGGCTCACGCCGTCGGTGAACGTAAGGCGTACGTGCGTGTACGGGTAGGGCTCGGTGTAGCCGGCCGGCTGGACGATCAGGCGTCCGGTCATCCGCAGATGGACCGTCAACCGGCGTCCTGAGACCAGCTCGAAGACGACGTATTTCCCGCGCCGCCCGACCGCGGCGATCGTCTCGCCGGCGAGCGTCTGCTCGAACGCCTCGCCCTCCGGGGCGACGGCGATCTTCCGCATGGACACGACGACCGAGCCGATCGTCTTGCCGGCGACGGCGTTGGCCAGTCCACGGGCGATCGTCTCGACTTCAGGGAGCTCGGGCACCTCTACTCAGAACACGATTTCGAGGAGCAACGTTGCCTATCGAGACGCCGCGTTACGCGCCCCGAACCTTAGCGGAGCGCCGCCGCTTGACGGATGCCGTTCTGGACCGGGAGGACGGCGCGGGCGTGTGAGCCGGGGCCGGTGCGTTTGGTCACGTTGAACTCTTCCGCCAGCGACCAGACCAGAAACAGACCGCGGCCTCGTTCGCTCAGCAGGTCCGATGGCAGGCGGGGGACGACCACGAACCCGGGGCCTTCGTCCAGCACGTGCAGCACCGGCGGCGAGCCGGGTGTCCAGTCCATCACGATTTCGATCGGGCCGGGGGCGTGGCGCGCGACGTTGCCGAGCAGCTCGCCGAAGATGAGCTCCGAGGTGAAGACCTCGTCGGGTTTCACGCCGCCGAACTGCAGCTCCGCGACGAAGGCGAGTCGGGCTGCGTGACCGCTCGACCCATCGAGCGCGTCGAACCGCCACGACCGCTGCACGGTCTTCGACGTCGCCCGCACGCGCATCGTGAGGATGACGACGTCGTCGTTGGCGCCTTCGTGCAGCACCGCGTCGTACATGCGCTGCGCGGGCCGCTCGTCGAGCGCGACGGCATCGCGTTCCAGCGCGGCGCGCACGCGGCGCTCGCCCTCGAGCGGATCGCGCGTCGACTCCGTCAAGCCGTCGGTATAGAACACCAGCAGGGTCTCGTCCGGGATCTCGACGACGCGGCCGTCGGGCTCGCTGCGGTACCGCAATCCCAGCGGCAGGCCGTGCACGTCGAGCTGTTCGACCCGGCCGTCGGCGTACCGCACGAACGGCGGCGGGTGGCCCGCCCCCGCGTAGGCCAGCGTGCGCGCAATCGGATCGTAGACGGCGACGAACGCGGTCACGATGCCTTCCGGATGTTCCGCCTTGAGCGTGCGGTCCGCAGCATCGAGGATCGTCGCCGGATCGGGATAGACGTGCGCCACGCCGCGCACGATCTGGCGCATCGCCGCCATGATGACCGCGGCTTCGAGCCCGCTCCCCGACACGTCGCCGAGCGAGATCACGATGCGCCCGTCGGAGAGACGCAGCGCGTCGTACCAGTCGCCGCCGACTTGCGCTTCGTTCTTCGCCGGAACGTACACGCCGTCGAACGCGACGCCGGCGACTTCCGGCAGCGAGACGGGAAGCGCCGCGCGCTGGAAGGCGCTCGCGACCTGATGTTCGCGCTCGTAGTGCTGCGCGTTGTCGATCGCGACGGCGGCGCGGCGGCCCAGTTCCTCGAACTGCGGCAGGTCGTCGTCCCCGTACGTGCGATCCGTGTCCGACCAATACGCGACGAGCGCGCCGAGCGGGCGGCCGCGCGAACGGAGCGGCACCGTTATCGACGAGTGCGGAGCGAGCTGCAGCACCACGTCGAGCAGATCGGGCGGGGTCACCGAAGCGAGGACGGCCGGATCGATCTGCGGGTTCACCTGGGCGCGCGAGCGCAGCGACGCGGCGATGATCGGCTCGAACTCCGGTCGTGCCGCATATTTCCCCTGGAGCTGCTCGACCAGCTCCGTGCGGTCCGGATCGGCGTGCACGATCGCCGCGATGCGGATCCGGCCGCTCTCGTCGAAGAGATCGATCGCGGCCCAATCGGCGAGCCGGGGGACGACCAGGCCGATGAGGCGCTGCAGGGTTCCCTCGACGCTCAGCGATTCGGAGAGCACGTCGCCGGCGAGCGCGGCGAAATGCAGGCGCTCGTACAGCGTCGCGTTCTCGATCGCCGCCGCGGCGCGCGCGGCAAGCGTTTCGGCCATTCGCATGTCCGCCGCGTTGAGCATGCGTCCCGACGGTCCGCTCGCAAACTGCATCACGCCGTAGATGCGGCTTCGCCCGATGAGCGCGACGGTCAATACCGAGCGCGGATCCAGCCGGGCCATCAGCTCGCGCTGTTCTTCGTCGCCCACCGCGCGCTCGAGCATCTCGGGCTGAACGCGCGCGACCAAACGGGACTTGCCGGTGCGCGCGACCCGCATGGCAATCGTATCTTCACGCGGCGGATAGCGCCGCATCATCGCCTCCCCGCGGGCGACCTCGGCCGGATCCTCGTGAGCGAACGCCGTCGGCCGCAGCACGCCGTCCGGACCGATCAGCAGGACGACGCACCAATCGGCGATCGTCGGAATCGCCAGCTTGGCGAGCTCGCGCAGCGTCGCTTCGACGTCGAGCGATCCCGAGAGCACGTCGCTTCCTTCCGCGAGGTAGCGCGTTTGTGCCTCGGCTCGCCGTCGATCGTCGATGTCCGTGCAGGTGCCCAGCCAGCGCACGATCGTCCCCGCCTCGTCGCGCAGCGGCGCGGCACGCGAGATGAACCAGCGATACAAGCCGTCGGCGCCGCGCAGGCGAGCCTCGACGTCGTACGGTCTCCCCGAGCGCAGGGATTCGCGCCACGCGTTGAGCACGGCCGGCGCGTCGTCCGCGTGCACGACGTTCGCCCACGCCGTCCCGAACATGGCGAGCGTCGTTTCGTGCGAAAGACCGGTGTACGCGTACCACGCGCGATTGAACCACTCGAACGCTCCGTCGGCGGCCGACAACCACACGATGTGGGGCATCGCATCCGCGATCGCCAGCGCCGCATGGTCCGGCGCGCCCGGCGGAACGTTCGTCACGTCGGCGCCTCCGCGCGGTGCGCGCCGTAGCTGTTCGGCTCGAAATACCATGGCGGGAGCGTCTCCGGAAACGTGACGGCGGCGAAGGCGTAGTTCGTCCGGTACTCGCCGCCGGGCGTTTCGCCGCGGATCGAGGCGATCAGCGGCAGCCCGTCGCGCATCACGAACGTGACGTCGAACTCATCGTCGATCGCGGGACCCGACAACCCGAGATAGAGATGGTCGCGCACGCGCAGGCGACGGATCTCGAACGTCGCCGCATCGACCCACAGGTCGTCGATGCGATTGCGCTGCGGATCGCGCACGGGGTCGAGCGCGAGATGCCAGGCATCAGCGTCGCGCACCACGCGCCGGACGCGGTAGTCGAAGTCGGCCTGCACGCGCACGCTGCCGATCGTCTGCAGATCCGTTCCGGCCGGGAGCGGCTCCGGCGGCCGGCTCGCGCGGGCGTACAGCGCGCGCTCGAAGACGTCGGCGGTCGGAGGTCCGGGATCGACGACGCCGTCGAATCCCACCACGATGTTCTCCATCGGACCGTACGCCGCGCCGTTCCAGACGAAACGCGTGAGCGCCGAGCGGTCGGTCGTGCGGCACCAGATCTTGAGCGTGTAGCTGTTCGCGAGGTCGGGGACGGCGTTGTGCGTATCGCGCCGAACCAGCGTGTACACGACGTACTTCGGCCGCTCGTGCGCGCGAAAGACCGCTTTCGCGCGGGCGAGGATCTGCTCGCCGGTGAGCGTTTCGGGCGCAGGGGACTCGGCGCAGCACGCAAACGCGACGACGACCGCCGCCAGCGTGCGCGCTGCGCTCATCGCGCGCCGACAGGTGGGATGGAGAGCCGGTCTCCGACGCGCAGGCTCAGCCGCGCGGCGTCTCCCGCTCCGAGCTCGATGACGTAGCGGCCGAGGCCGTCGCGGCGCGCGACCTGGTCGTCGGGGGTTCCGGGGGCCGTCGCCGGAACGTTGGCCGCGATCGAGGTGATCGCCCCGCCCCCATCGACGAACACCATGTCGAGCGATGCGATCGTGTTCTTCATCCAGAAGCTGCGCCGCTGATCTCCGTCGGGAAACGCGAAGAGCATACCCTGACCGGCCGGGACGAACGGCACGTTCATCAGACCGTGTTCGCGCAGCGCCGCATCGTCGGCGACGGCGAGGCGCAGGGTCGCTCGCGGGGTGCGCACGTCGAGCGGCCGGCACGGCATCGTGCGCGGCTGATGAATCGTTTGGGTGTCGACGTTGCTCTTGAGCGACGGAAAGTCGGCGCGCGGCAGGGGGATCGTCGTGCACCATGCCTGTGACGGATCGACCGGCGCGGGGCTCTGCGCGCTCGCGAAGAGCACGAGCAGCACGGGCACGCCGTATCTGCGCACCATTCCCCCGACCTTCACTGCGCGGCTCCCCTCAGCGATGCGACGAACGTCCGCACGGCGGCGAACGATTCCGGTGAGTTGACCGCGTCGGCGTGCCTCGCCCCCGCGATCGCGACAAAGCGCTTGTGCGGCGACTCGCTTGCGGCGAATACTTCGCGGCCCTGAGCGATCGGGACGTCGGCGTCACTTGCGCCGTGGACGATCAGCAGCGGCGCGCGTGAGCGCTTGATGAATTCGCGCGCGCTGGCGGAAGGTGCCGCGAGGATGAGCCCGGCCACCGGCCGGCGAGCCGCGACGAAGCCGGCCATCGCGGCGCCGAGCGAAAAGCCGTACACGACGACGCTGGCGCGGCCGGGAGACTGCACTACGGAGTCGACGATCCGTACGGCGTCACGCTGCATCGCGGGGACGTCGGCCCGGCCTGAACTGAAACCGAATCCACGGTAGTCGAAGACGACCACCGGCGGCCCTTGCTTTGCGATCATGCGGTACATTTCGTCGCCGTCGTCAAGCAGCATTCCGTTCGCGTTGAAGAAGACGATCGTCGGAGCGGTTGGGTCGCTCCCGTCATACGACCAGCCGCGCAGCGTCGCGCCATCCGCGACCAGCGACGTGGTCGTACGGCCCGTTGCGTTCGTCCAGCGAGCGACCGGCGTCGTCGGGGCGGGATCGGGCAGGACGGCATTCGCGTGCATGACCAGCGGCCGAGCCTGGGCGGCAGTCGTCGCCGTGAGCAGGATGACCGAAGCCCAGAGCAAGACGCGCATGCGCCGCTCGTTTGGCCATATGTCGCAGGCATCCTCGGCTCGCGACGGCAATCGTTCGCGGGAGCCCGACGCGGGGCTTTGAAAGCGAGGCGCATGCGTCTGACCGACGTCGAGCGGGACAAGCTGCTGCTCAGCTACGCGGCGGAGTTGGCATGGCGCCGGCGCGCGCGCGGCGTGCGGCTGAACCATCCCGAAGCGATCGCCGTCATCTCGTCGTTCGTCCTCGAAGGCGCGCGTGACGGCGCGAGCGTCGCGGACTTGATGGACCGCGGTCGCACGGTGCTGAGCCGCGACGACGTGATGGAGGGGATCCCGGAGATGCTCGGCGAGGTGCAGATCGAGGCGACGTTTCCCGACGGGAGCAAGCTCGTGACGATCCACGAGCCGATTCCGTGACGCCGGGCGAGATCGTCACGGCACCGGGAACGATCGCGCTGCGTGCCGGCCGGCACCGCGCGAGCGTCGTCGTCGCGAACGCGGGCGATCGCCCGATTCAGGTCGGCTCGCACGCGCACTTCGCCGACGTCAACGCGGCGCTGCGGTTCGACCGTGCCGCCGCGGCCGGGATGTGTCTCGACATTCCGGCCGGGACCGCGGTGCGCTTCGAACCCGGGATCGAACGGCCGGTCGACCTCGTCGCGACCGGCGGTGAGCGGCGCGTGCCGAAGCAGCACGCGTGATCGACCGCGCTGCGTACGCGCGCCTGTACGGTCCGACGAAGGGCGACCGCGTGCGGCTCGGCGACACGGAGCTCTGGATCGAGATCGAACATGACCACGCGCACTACGGCGACGAGATCACGTTCGGCGGCGGCAAGGTGATCCGCGACGGGATGGGTCAGCATCCGACCGCCACGCGCGAAGAGGGCGTGCTCGACACGGTCATCACGAACGTCGTCATCATCGACGTGACCGGCATCGTGAAAGCCGACGTCGGATTGCGTGACGGACGCATCGCGGGGATCGGGAAGGCCGGAAATCCTTGGCTGCAGGACGGCGTCACGCCGGGGATGACCGTCGGCGCATCGACCGAGGCGATCGCCGGTGAAGGGTTGCTGCTGACCGCCGGCGCGGTCGACGCGCACGTGCACTTCATCTGCCCGCAGCAGGTCGAGAGCGCGATCTCCAGCGGCGTCACGACGATGCTCGGCGGCGGCACGGGTCCGGCCTCGGGAACGAACGCGACGACGTGCACGCCGGGCGCGTGGCATCTCGCGACGATGTTCGCCGCGACCGACGCGCTGCCGGTCAACGTCGCGTTCCTCGGCAAAGGCAACGCCTCGGGCGAGGAGGCGCTGCGCGAGCAGGTGCGCGCCGGCGCCTGCGGTCTCAAGCTGCACGAGGACTGGGGCTCGACGCCGTCGGCGATCGACACCGCGCTGCGGGTCGCCGACGAACTCGACGTGCAGGTCGCCATCCACACCGACACGCTCAACGAGATGGGCTTTGTCGAAGAGACAATCCGCGCGATCGCCGGGCGCACGATCCACACGTACCACACCGAAGGCGCCGGCGGCGGACACGCCCCCGACATCATCCGCATCGCCGGCGAACCGTACGTCCTGCCGTCCTCGACCAACCCGACGCGGCCGTATACGGTCAACACGCTCGCCGAGCACCTCGACATGCTGATGGTGTGCCATCATCTCGATCCCCGGATCCCCGAAGACGTCGCGTTCGCCGACTCGCGCATTCGCGGCGAGACGATCGCCGCGGAGGACATCCTGCACGATCTCGGCGCGATCAGCATGATCAGCTCCGACTCGCAAGCGATGGGCCGCGTCGGCGAGGTGATCACGCGAACGTGGCAGACCGCTCACAAGATGAAGCTGCAGCGCGGACCCCTTGCGGGCGACACGTTCCAGCACGACAACGAACGCGTCAAGCGCTACGTCGCGAAGTACACGATCAATCCCGCGATCGCGCACGGGTTCGCCGACCACGTCGGATCGGTCGAAGCCGGCAAGCTCGCCGACCTCGTCTTGTGGCAGCCCGCGTTCTTCGGCTATCGTCCCGAGCTCGTGATCAAAGGCGGCGCGATCGCGTGGGCCGCGATGGGCGACCCTGCCGCATCGATCCCGACGCCGCAGCCGGTGCGAATGCGCCCGATGTGGGGCGCCTACGGAAGAGCGCCGCAGGCAACCGCGCTGACCTTCGTCTCCGGCGCATCGCTCGCGGCCGGACTCCCCGCGACGTCGGCCGGCGGGAGGCGGTTCGTCGCGGTGCGCAACGTCCGCGCGCTAGGCAAACGCGACATGCTGCGCAACGACGCGCTGCCGCACATCGAAGTCGATCCGGCGACCTACGACGTGCGCGCCGACGGCGAGCTGCTACGCTGCGAGCCGCTCGACGTGCTGCCGCTCGCGCAGCGGTACGCACTCTTCTGATGGTACGCGACGAGCCGCTCGGCAATCTGCGCGACTTCCCGATCGCCTCGCGCCGGATCGAGCGCATCCCCGTCCACAGCGACGACTGCGCAAAGCGCCTGCTGCGCCTTTCGACGAGCTGCGGCGAGATCGGGCTGCGCTTCTCCGGCGCGCGGCGGCTGCGCGACGGCGACGTCATCCATGCCGACGAGCGGGTGGTGATCGCAGTGGCCGTCGCGCCCGACGACGTGCTGGTCGGCCATCCGGGGACCATCGCCTCCGCGCTCGCGCTCGGGCACGCGCTCGGCAATCGGCATCTGCCCGTGCAGATCGACGGCGGCGAGGTCGTCGTCCGCTACGATCCCCTCCTCCCCGCGCTGTTCGAGGAACACGACGTTCCGGTGACGCGCGCGACGCGGGTCGTTCCCGAACCGTTCCGCCACGCGCAGGCGCCGCATCGTCATGAGTGAGCTCACCGCGCTCCTGCAGCTCGCCGACGCCGCATTCCCCGCCGGCGCGTTCGCGCACTCGTTCGGGTTGGAGACGGCGATCGTCGAAGGCCGCGTGCGCGACGAAGCCTCGCTCACCGCTTGGCTGCGCGCGTACCTGCACGGCGTGTTCGCGCCGCTCGACGGCGCCGCGTTCGTGCTCGCGTCGCGCGACGGCGTCGACGCGGAAGAGCTCGACGACCGGCTCGCCGCGTCCCAGCCGAATGCGGAACTGCGCCGCGCCAACGCCCATCTCGCGCGCGCGACGCTCGCCACGTTCGATGCGCTCGGCCTGACGTCGGTAGCACTCGCGGGCTACGCCGCGGGGATCGCTGCCGGCCGCTGCGACGGGCAGCACGTCCTCGCCGCGGCGCTGGGCTACGACGCGTGCGGAATCGCTTGGCACACCGCGCTGACCGCGCACGCCACGACGACGGTCGCCACCCTCGCCTCCGTCGCCGCGCGCGCCGTGCCGCTCGGTCAGCGCGCCGTCGCGCACGCGCGCTGGTCGCTGCGCCCGGCCCTCGACGCGGCGGTCGCGCGCGCTGCGAGGGTGAGCGGCATCGACGACCTCGCGACGGCGGCGCCCGCGATCGAGATCGACGGCTTGCGCCACCGCCGGCTCGACGGAAGGCTTTTCGCCTCGTGAGCGCCGTGCGCGTCGGCATCGGCGGTCCCGTCGGCGCCGGCAAAACGGCGCTCGTCGAAGCGCTCGCGCGCCGGCTTTACCCGCGCCTCGATCTCGCGGTCGTGACGAACGACATCTACACGCAGGAAGACGCGCAGATCCTCGTTCGCAGCGGCTGCCTTCCCGCCGACCGCATCGTCGGCGTCGAAACCGGCGGCTGCCCGCACACCGCGATCCGCGAGGACGCCTCGATGAATCTGCAGGCGATCGCCGATCTCGAACGGCGCTTCCCCGCACTGGAATTGGCGTTCGTGGAGAGCGGCGGCGACAACCTCGCCGCCACGTTCAGCCCCGATCTCGCCGACGTGACGATCTACGTGATCGACGTCGCCGGCGGCGACAAGATCCCGGCGAAGGGCGGTCCGGGGATCACGCGCGCCGACCTGCTCGTCATCAACAAGATCGATCTCGCCCCGCACGTCGGCGCCGATCTCGAACGGATGCGCCGCGACGCAACGACCGCGCGCGGCACGCGTCCATTCGTCTTCACCGACCTGCGCCACGGCGTCGGCATCGACGACGTCGTGCGGTTCGTCGAACGTGCCGCGCTGCTCGACGGGATCGCCTGATCGCGAACGCGCTCGCGATCGAAGCGAACGAACGTGCCGGACGCACGATCCTCACGAGGGTGCGCGCCGACGGCTTGTGGCGCACGAGCCGGCCGTTCCGCGACGGTGACGCCGCGCGCGTCGTCGTCAGTCAGCTCGGGCCCGGCATGGTGCGCGGCGACGCGTTCACGGTGAGCGGCCGCCTCGCGCGCGGTGCGCACCTGATCGTCGGCGCGCAGATGGCGACGCGCGTGCTCTCCGGTCCCGAAGCTGCGACGAGCGTCGCCGACTGGACGCTCGAGGCAGGGTCGTTTCTGGAGCTCCTCGCCGAGCCGACGCTCGTCGCAGACGGCGCGACCTACGCCGCGCGCCTCACGCTGCGCCTCGAACCCGGCGCGCGTGCGCACGTCGTCGAACTCGTCCGCCGTGAGCGCGGTGCCGCGCTACGCGTCGTCACCGTCGCGCTGCGCGCCGGCCGGCTCGCGCTCGTCGACGCCCTGCGTTTCGATGCCGGCGACGACGACGACGCGGCGATCGGAACGCTCGTGATCCTCGGTGCCGTCGACGTCGCCGCGCTCGACCGCGCCGCTGACCGCTGCGCCGGGGTGCGCGCCGGGATCGGCGTCACCCGCGACGGCGACGTCCTCGTGCGCGTCATCGGTCCGGAGGTGTGGCCGGTGCAAGCCGCCCTCGCCGCAATCCGGACGGCAGCCGCGCCGTGAAGGCGTCGCACGGCAAATCGCGACGAAACGGACTCCGTCATTCCGAGCTTGTCGAGGAACCCTCGTCGTCGCGCTGAGCGCAGCCGAAGCGCGACCCCCACGAGTTGACCGCAAGATTGAGGGGTCATCCCTCGACAGCCTTTACCGGCCAAAGTTCGCGCTGCGGCGCGAACTTTGTCCGATAAAGGCGCTCGGGCTGACGACGAGGGTTCCTCGACAAGCTCGGAATGACGTGGGCGTCAAGGCCGAGTGCGCCCGAATTCGAGCCGCTAGGAGACCGGGTGCCGCCGCGTCCGCGCGAGCAGATAGCGGGCGCGGTCGAGGGCTTTCTGCTCGGCCGCTTCTCGGGTCGCGCCCGATTCGCGCGCGAGCCACGCTCCCGGCGAGACGTTGTCGGCTTTGCAGTGGAACATCTCGCCGAAACGATAGGACGTCAGGTTCACCGGCCAGCCGTCGACGTCGACGATGTGCTCGACGTAGTCTTCCGGCTTCATGACACGCCTGCTGTCGCGGTCGACGGCGCGCCTCTTTCGACCGGCGCGGCGACGAGGTTTCCCCATTCGGTCCACGAGCCGTCGTAGTTGGTGACGCGATCGTAGCCGAGCAGTTCCTTGAGGACGAACCAGGTGTGGCTCGAGCGCTCGCCGATGCGGCAATACGCGATGACCGGCAGCGAGCCGTCGATGCCCCGCGAGCCGTACAGCGTCTGGAGCTCGTCGAACGACTTGAACGTGCCGTCCTCGTTGCACGCCAGACCCCAGGGAATGCTCTGCGCGCCCGGGATGTGTCCGCCGCGCTGACACGTTTCCGGCAAACCTGGCGGCGCTAGGATCTCGCCGCTGAACTCCTGCGGACTGCGCACGTCGACGAGCTCGGCGCCGTGCTCGTCGCGCGCCTCACGGACGTCGTCGAGGTACGCCCGCAACGAGGCATCGGCGGGCAACGCGCCATACTCGGATGCCTTGACGGCGGGCACGTCGGTCGTCACCTCGCGGCCCTCGGCGATCCACTTCTTGCGTCCGCCGTTCATCAGCCGGACGTCCCGGTGACCGTAGATCTTCATCTGCCAGAACGCCCACGCGGCGAACCAGTTGTTGTTGTCGCCGTAGAGGATGACGGTCGTCTTCGGCGTGATCCCCGAGCGCTGCATCAACGCCTCGAAGTCCGCTTTGGAGAGGATGTTGCGGCGAACGGTATCGCACAGCTGGGTCTGCCAGTTCCAGGGGATGGCGTTGCGAATGTGGCCCTCGTCGTATGCGGCGGTATCGACGTCGACCTCGGCGATGCGCACGTTCGGTTCGTCGAGGGCCTTCGCGACCCAGTCCGTGCTTACCAGCGTTTCGGGATGTGCGTACTCAGACATGGCTGCGTTCCTTCTCAAGCGCGTACGGGAGCCGGCAGGCGAGCCATGCGTCGAACCCGCCGGCGACATTCATCACGTCGGAGAACCCGGCGCGCTGCAGCAGGCTCGTCGCGATCGAACTGCGGTAGCCGCCCTTGCAGTACGCGGCCGTCGGCCGCGCGGGATCGAGATCGCGCAGCGCGGCGGCGAGCGTGTTGAGCGGCTTGTGCACCGCGCGTGCGACGTGCCCTTGCTCCCACTCGAGCGAGCGTCGCACGTCGATGGTCTGCACGTCGTCGCCGTCGATGAGCGCGGCGAGCCGCTCCACCGTGATCTGCGGCACGTGCTCGACCGGCAGATCCTCGCGCGTCCACGCCGCCATTCCGTCGGCGAGCGCGCCCACGACGCGATCGATCCCGACGCGGGCGAGCCGCAGCTGCGATTCGCGGAGCCGCTCGTGGTCGTCGGCCACCAGTACGACGTCGCGGTCGAGCCCGATAACGATCCCTGCCCACGACGCGTAACTGCCCGCCAGACCGATGTTGACGGCGCCCGGCACGTGCGCGGCCCCGAAGTCCGTCTCCGCGCGCGTGTCGAGAACGAGGGCGCCCTGGTCTTGCCGGGTCAGCACCTCGCCGGGACGGAGCGCCGCCGGCGGCAGCAGCTCGCCGAGCGGCGCGGCTCCCGCGCGATTGATCTCGACGTCACGCGCGAAGTAGCTCGGCCGTTCCGGGAGCTCGGCGGTGAGCAGACGCACGAACTCGTCGCGGCCCGCAACGCGCAGCGCATAGTTCGAGCGCCGCTCCTCACCGATCGTCGAGCTGCGTTCCGGCCGCATCTGCCGGCCGCAGAGCGAACCCGCACCGTGCGCCGGATAGACGGCAACGGCGTCCGGCAACGTCAGCAGCTTCGCGTGCAGGCTGTCGTAGAGCATCCCCGCGAGGTCTTGAGGCGACCGGTCACCGGAAAGATCGGGGCGACCGACGTCGCCGATGAAAAGCGTGTCGCCTGTCAGCACGGCGAGCGGTTCGTCGGAACGCGCGAGATCCGTCACCAGCACGCAGATGCTCTCGAGCGTGTGCCCGGGCGTCGCCAGGAATGTCAGGTGACCGGTCCCAAGGCTCAGCGTGTCGCCGTCCTTGACGCCGACGTGCGGAAATCGCGCGCCGGCTGCCGCGCCGACGTAGATCGACGCGCCGGTGATCGCCGCGAGCTCCCGATGGCCCGAGACGAAATCCGCGTGCAGGTGGGTCTCGATGACGTACGCGATCCGCAATCCGCGCCGCTCGGCCTCGTCGAGATAGATGCCGATGTCGCGCTGCGGATCGACGACCGCGGCGATACCTTCGGAGCCGATCAGGTACGACGCGTGCGCGAGACAAGAAAGGAAGAACTGCTGGAACTCCATGCGTTCAGCCTCCGCACCACCCGCGGAGCCTCATGATAAGCGCTCGCGCACGTCGCCGCAAGGGACCGCCGGGCGGGCGAGCGGCGCTCCATCGCATGCCGTCCGGCTCTCCTGCCGTCCGGCCGCTCGGGAAAGCCGTTCGCGCACAGTGTGTCGTTCTGCACAGACGCGAGCGCCGCGGGTTCGTATGCTCGCGAGAATGAAACGCACGGACCTCCCATCCGCGTCGCTCTCGGATTTCGAACGCCGGCACCTGCCTGCAAGCTTGGGGATGCTGATCGAGGTCGCGCTCGACTCCGAATCGGCCGAGTTGCGCGACTTCGCCGGCGCGCGGCTGAGGGCGTATCGCGAGGACGCCCTCTATCAAGCCGCCGTGCTCGCGAGCAGCGTTCGCTGCGGGCACTTCACCGAGGACGATCTCATGCAGCTCGCCGTCGACATCACCTATGCAGCGCAAGCATCGCACGTTATCGGCTCGCTCCTGCGGCGCGTGCGCGGCGAAGCGCCTCAGCGGGGCCCTGACTAGGGCCCGCCGGGCTGCCTGCGCTCGGATCACTCGGCTTCCGCTTCGACCTCGTCGACGTCGAACGACGCGACGTCGTACCAGTTGGCCCCCGTTTTGAGCGTTGCTTCGATCGGCACGCTGAGCTCGAGGGCGTGCTCCATCTCGTGCTTGACGATGCGGGCGACGGCGTCCAAGTCGGCCCGGCCGACTTCGATGATCAGCTCGTCGTGGATCTGCAGCAGCATGATCGCGTCGAGCAGTTCGGCCGCGAGTCGACGCTCCAGACGCACCATCGCGAGCTTCATGAGGTCGGCGGCCGAGCCTTGCAGCGGCGCGTT
>JAQBPM010000001.1 GCA_028287525.1 Vulcanimicrobiota bacterium
TCCCGACCGTCGCCGTCGCCTTCGAGAACGTCGCGCGCGAGGCCGGCGTACAGGAATCCTACTCGGCGCGTGCGCTCGTCCGCGCGGGGCTTTGCGGTGCGGCGCTGTGCGCGTACCTCGTCGGGCAAGGCGCATTTCTTTTATGGGCGCCGACGGCGTTGGAGAGCGCAGGCATCCCGGCTGCGCGCGCCGGGAACGTCGTCGGCACATTCTGGGGACCGTCAATCTTCGGTCTGCTCACCGCGGCCGTCGCCGTCACGCGCATCGCCCCGCGCATACTGCTCGTCGGCACCGGAGTCGTCGCGACCGCGCTCGTGACCACCCTCGCGGGGACGACGCACGCGACGTCGTTCTTCACGCTCACGGCGCTCTTCGGCTTCTGCTCGACGTCCATGTACAAGCTGATGATCTCGGTCGGGTCGGAGCAGCTCGCGGGCGCGCCGCCGCGCCTGGTCACGTTCTTGCTGCTCAGCGGAAGCCTCGGCAGCACGCTCGCGCCCGCGGTCAGCGCGCTCGTCGCCGGAGCGCACGGTCCGCGCGCGGCGCTCGTCCTCGCCGCGACGGGATACGCCTGTGCGGTCGGACTCTTCGTCGTCGCGCTTCGGCTCGAACAACCTTACCGAACGGGCCGCGAGCACGGCGGCGCGCAGCTCGCCGACCCGCTCGTCTCCTAACCGCGCTTCACGTGCCGGCGATCGTGGCGGTCGTCTTCATGCGCATCGTAACCTTGTCGTTGCGTGAGTGCTCGGTGAAGAGCGCGTCGAGCGCTGCGTGCAGGTCATGGCCCGCCGGGCCCTCTTTTGGCGCATATGACGCGCTGCGAGCTCGCGCGTGAAGCGACGCACGATCGAAGCTCTGGGCGTTCCCAACTTCCGCGAGCCGTACGCTCGTCCAACCCGGAAAGCCGAAGAATATCGTGCGTCCGTCGCCAGTCATTCGAGCGGTTTCATCGGCGCCGTCGGTCGCGTACCGACGAACGACGTCGCTGTATATCCTCGTAACGCCGCAGTTCGCAGAACGCGGGCATCCGCCCCCTTGGCGTAGTACGGAACCACCGAGCGTCTTCTCGCGTTATCCGGCCGATGCGAATTCCTCGGGTGTTCATCGCGGCGCTGACGTTTGCGCTCGCGCCGTCCCTTACGGCCGCCGGCGCGGCTCCTTCGCTCACGCCGCCGTCGAATGCCGACGTGCAGGCCCTGCTCGACGCACGCGTCGCTCACGATGCGGGGACCGGAATCATCGTCGGGATCGTCGATCGCGGCGTGACCACGATCCTTAAAGCGGGGTCCAGCGGTACGGCTCGTCCGTTGGACGAACGCTCGCTCTTCGAGATCGGCTCGGTCACGAAGACGTTCACGGCGACGGTGCTGGCCGATATGGCGCTCCGTCGCGAAGTAACCCTCGACGAACCGGTGCAGCGGTGCCTTCCGGGCGGTACGAGCGTTCCGTCACGTCACGGAAAGCCGATCACGCTGCTCTCGCTTGCGACCCAGCACTCCGCGCTGCCGCGCATGCCCGACAACATGCACCCGCGCAAGGCCGACGATCCCTACGCGGACTACACCTTCGCGCAACTCGCGGCGTTTCTCAAAGGCTACTCGCTCACGCGCGATCCGGGCGCCCAGTTCGAGTACTCGAACCTCGGAATCGGGCTGCTCGGCGATGCGCTCGCGGACTGCGCCCACACCGCATATCCCCGATTGGTACAGGCGCGCGTGTTCGGTCCGCTGGGGATGCGCGAGACGAGCGCGCTGCCCATCGGCGCGCTGACGCCGGTTCAAAGCGGCCTCCTCGTCGTGGGACGCACCGTCGACGGCACGCCCGCGGCGCCGTGGAACTTCGATGCGATCGCGCCCGCCGGAGCGATTCGTTCCAACGTGCACGACATGCTTCAATACGTCCGTTGCAACCTCGGCCTGGGTCCGCTCGCAAAAACGTGTCTGTATGCGCAACAGCCGCGCTCGACGTTCCCAGGGAATCAGATCGGGCTCGTCTGGTGGACGGGAGGCCTAGTGCCGATCGTGCACCACGGCGGCGACACGTCCGGCTTTCATGCCTCGGTCGCGATCTCCCCGGATCACCAGCGGGGCGTCGTCGTCCTCGCAAACGGCGGAGATTCGGTCGACGTTCTGGCGGAACACCTCGTCGACGCGGCGATTCCGGTCTCGAAGGCATCGACGCCCGACACGTTCGTGATGACGGCGAGCGCGCTCGACGCCTACGCGGGCGATTACCGTGCCCGCAACGTCGGCTATCACATCCGACGTGACGGCGAAACGTTGAGTGCACAGCTCGACGGACAGTCGGGCGCGCGCATCTACGCGAAGGCGAAGGACCGCTTCTTCTACAAGGCCGTCAACGCCCAACTCGACTTCACTCGCGACGCCGCGGGGGCGATCAACGGCGTGGTCTTGCACCAGGACGGCGATACGACCGTGTTCACCCGCGACGGCATGGCGTCACCCGTCATAACGCCGGCGCCGGAGGCGTCGATGCCTCCGGCGGTGCGGCTCGACGACGGCATCCTGGCCCAGTACGTGGGCACCTACCTCGCGGGCGCGGGCGCAGCGTTCACGATCGCGCGCGGCGGTGAGAACGGCCTCACCGTCCAACTCACCGGCCAAACCGCATTTCCTCTGTACGCCACGTCGGCGGACCACTTTTTCCTGAAGGTCGTCGAGGCGCGGATCGACTTCACGCGCGATGCGAACCACCGCATCGACACGCTGGTGCTCCATCAGGGCGGCCGGGACATCATCGCAACGAAACAGTGAGCGCTCCCGGAAGGAACTTACCTCGGACGGACAGCACGTTCGAAAAAAGATTCTTCGGGTTTGAGAGGGTGCTCGTTTGACCATACCTCGTGGGGCGCGTTCCGCGCCGCTTCTCGGCACCGCCGTGGCGTTCGTCGCCTTCCTTACGTCCGGCTGCGGAGGGGGAAGCAATGCCACACCGCCCACCGTTGTCGTGTACGCCGCTCCCTCCGTGGCTCCGTATGCGTCGCCGCCCGCCGGTGTGATCGGCGCGAATGCAGCGCTTCCGATGCCCGCGGCCGGAGCGAGCCGGGCCGGCAGCGCCTACGATGTCTACTTGGTCGCGCCGCCGGACGGCAACACGGCGTCGTTCACCGTGTTCGAACCGACCACGGTGACCGCCGGCCAGACGTATCCGATCATCCTCACCGCGCCGGGCTGGGGCGGGAAACGCACTCCGGCATCGCAGCAGGCCGCACTGCGCTCCGGGACCTCCGTGTACGCCAAGCTGCTGAATGCGGGCTACGGCGTCGCGTCGCTCGACCAGCACGGTTTCGCCGGTCCCGGCACCAACAGCGGCACCGTCGACGTGCAAGATCCCAACCATACAGCACCGTGGGAACTCGCGATGCTCGACTGGATGGAAGTGAACGTTCCCTGGCTGGCATTCGGCCCGAGCGTCGACCGCACGATTTTTCATACACCGATCATGGGTGCCAACGGGTTCTCTTACGGCGGCTTGTTCGAATACATGCTCCTCGCGAACGATCCGCGCAAGCGGCTGCACGCGATCGTGCCGGAAGGCGCGACGACCGAGTACAACAAGTCCGGAGCGCCGAACGGCGTCAACAAAGCGTACTGGAACAATGTCCTCGCGAGTTCGGTGACCTCGGTCGGCGCGACCGAGGATCCGCTGCTCTTTTCGTTGATGTCGTCGGACAACACCAATCCGGAGATACCGGCCAACGTGCCGCCGGTGTTCGCGTATCATTCCTTCGAAGAAGCATGCGGTGGCGTAGCGGGCGTCTCGGACGGCGACCTCGGCCCCGTGCATGCGCTGATGAAGGTACCCCCGACGCACATCCTGATGATGCAGGGCATTCGGGACCATCTCTTCCCCATCTGGACCGACTACAGCGGTTTCCAATGCGCCTCGACACTCGGCGGTGACGTGCGCTACTGGACGTATCAGTTCGGCCACAACACCACCGGCGGCAACCCCAATGCGACGAACCCGGATGACGATCCGCCGTATACGCCGTCGGGAAATGATTCCAATACGGGCTGCGGCAGCTTGACGCACGATGCAGCCGTCCTGGCGTGGTTCAACGAAAAGCTCAAAGGCCAGTCCAACACCGCAGGCTATATCCCGAAGATCTGCATCTCGCTGACGGCCGGAGACGGCGTCGCGCTCACCTCGCTCACCACCGGAAAGAGCGGCCAAGCGTTCGCGGTGCCGAGCACGACGGTGACCGTCGGCAACGGAAGCGCGAATTGGAAGGCCTATCTCAAGTCCGGCGGGACGACCTCGATCCCGAACGTCGTTCCGCTCTACACCGTCCCGGCCGGCGGCAACGTGCTGGCGGGCATCTCACACGTCGAGCTCACGGCGACGTCGTCGCTCACGACGCCGACCATGTTCGTCGGAATCGGCCATCTCGCCGCGGGATT
This sequence comes from Vulcanimicrobiota bacterium, assembly GCA_028287525.1. GTDB lineage: Bacteria > Vulcanimicrobiota > Vulcanimicrobiia > Vulcanimicrobiales > Vulcanimicrobiaceae > Vulcanimicrobium. The sequence goes on from JAQBPM010000001.1 coordinate 4,425, forward strand.
GACGCGCTGGGACCTCGTGAACGGACAAGTGCAGCCGATCCAAGGCACCGGCGCGCTCGCCTTCGACACCGCGGGTGAAGGCGCGCGGCTCGCGCCCGGCGATCAGGTGGCGCTGCTGATCTTCGGTGACGACCCGCGTTTCGACTCGCCCAGCTCGCCGCTGACGCTGCCGGCGCGCCAAAGCGGAACGGTCACCGTGTCCGGTACCGTTTGGGTACCGATTCTCCCCAACCAAGGTTCGATCTAGCCCGCCCCTGTCACCCTGAGCCTGTCGAAGGGCCCCCGTCACCGATGGTGCCGCGCGATATACGTACATCGCAAGGCACGGCTGGTGACGAGGGCCCTTCGACAAGCTCAGGGTGACGGGGCGGCGGCGACGACCGATTCGGTTTCCTGCAAGAAGCTCAGCATGATGGAATTGAATTCCGGGTGGTCTCCATCGCCGACCACGACGAGCGTCGGGCTGTTCGCGCACATTAGCAAACAGGTCGTGTTGGAGCCACTCAGGCGACCGGTCCGAGGTTTGTGCTCGCCACCCGTTTCGAGGTTGTCACGTAGGAAGAGAGGAGAACCGCAAACCCTGCGACATTGACGGAGGACATCGCGGCGATGAGCAGTCCCAACCCGTGCCAATACCCGTTGAGCGTCCCCGTGAGACCGAAGACGCAGCTCATCGTGAACGTCGCGAGCATCGCCGCAAGGACGAGGCGCGGGACACCGGCGACGAACCACGTGAGCGGCGCGAGGGCCAGCGCCGGGAAGAGGTACCGTTCGTGCATGCGGGTCAGCACCATGTACGTGGCGGCAAGGACGAGGAAGGCCGAGGCAACGAATGCCTGCTCGCGTTCGCCGGGAGATCGCAGCGTGCTGCGCTGCGCCAGCACTACGGTTATCGACGCGATGAGCGCAGTCAGGGCGACGAATCCCCAGTCGCGCAGCGGGAGACCGAAGACCGAGCCCGCGTCCGGTACCCAGAACCGGCCCGCAATCGTGTAGACGTTCAATGCGCTCACCGAGGTGAACGGAAACAACGCGTGACCGCCTTGCACGATCGTGACCAGCCAGTGGAAAACGCCGAGCGGATTCGCCGTCGGCGCAAAGGGAAGTGACGTCACGTAAGCGATCGCGAAACTCGAGAGGGGCCCGAAGGCCAGGCGAGGCGAGGCACCCTGGCGCTCAATCTGCCAAACCAGCAGCAGCGGAGCGACAACGAGCGGAAAAGGCTTGAGGAGTATCGCGATGGCGAGGAAGGACCAAGCGAGCGTAAAGCGCTCCCGCACCGCAAACGCGAGCGCGATCATGAGGAACAACGCGGAGACCGCATCCACCTGCCCCCACACCGCGGAGATCAGCCACGTCCACGGACCAAAGGCAGCGATGGCGGCGGCTGCGAGGGCCTCTTTTCGCGATTTCCAGCGAAGCACGATGGCGTACGCCAATGCAGCCATCGCGATGTCCGCGACGATCGCGGGCGCTTTCAACAACGCAACCAGCACGTCGTGGTTCTGAAAGGGTGAAGGCAAGGCAGTATAGACGCGCGCCGTGATCGCCAGGATGATGGGATAGACCGGGGGATAGTTGATCACATATCCGCTGACCGGCTCGACGTGCTGGTACAACCCGTGTGTACCGTATCGTCGAAGAATGTCGAACCATCCCATGTACGTGCGTATGTCGCCGACACGTCCGGGCAATGGGATGAGAGCCGCGCGCAGCGCGAGCCCTGCAAGCAGGACGGCGATGAGCGCAACAGTGGAGCCGGGGACCTTCTTCTTCGGCGCGGGACGAACGGGGACAAACGGCGTCGCCATGGCTCGCTTATCGTATGACGCGCGGAGGCCGCTCAGCAGACCCATTCGTCCCTACGCCTCGGGCGATGTGCCCACCGCTTGGCGAGCCAGTACCCGGCCGAGCGGGACCTAGTTCTCTCCCGGCGCGCAGCTTCGGCGGGGTACAAAACTCCGTATGCGTCCGCTTACGGCTATCGTCCTCGGAGCGGTAGCGCTCAGGCTCGCCATCCTCGCGCTGCGGCACGATGCGCCGATCGACATGGAAGGCGCGAACTATGCGCGTCTCGCGCAGAACCTGCACGACGGGCTCGGCTACGTCAGCATCCGGGGGACAGTCGGAACGGAGTACGCGCCGTTCTATCCGCTGACGATCGCCGCACTGCTGCCGATCGTCCCCGATGCGCAGTTCGCCGGCGAACTCATAGCCGTATTCTTCGGTGCGCTCCTGGTCGCGGCCGTGTGGTTACTGTGTGTGGAGGTTGCGAACCCAATCGTTGCGACCGTCGCGGCTCTCCTCGTCGCGGTGGCGCCGATTCTCGTCACGCTCTCAACCTCGGTACTCACCGAGACGCCGTTCGCCGCGCTGCTCGTTCTGGGAATCTGGTTCTTCCTGCGTACGCTGCGGAGGTGGCGCGCCGGAGACGCGGCCGGCGCCGGCGCGGCGTTCGCGTTGGCGTTCCTTACGCGTCCGGAAGGAGCCGCGTTCGTCGTCTTGGCGGGCCTCACGCTCACGGCCGCAGTCCTGCGCCGGCCCGGCTCGCTGCGCCCCTTCGCCGCCTTCGCGGCAGTGACGGCTCTGTTCGTCCTGCCTTTCGTCTGGTTCACGTATTATACGTCCGGTCACGTGGTGTTCGACGGCAAGAGCCGGATCAACGCGGTGGAAGCCGCCGGACTTCGCGCGGGCCACAGCTATCTCGAGGTTGCCGACGCCGTCGCGGCCGACGGCCGGCCCATCGGGCCCGAGATCAATCTCGCCTACCACGATCCGCGGGGAGAAGCGCCGGCGCCTCCGATGGGCGACCGCGCAGTGATGGCGCTCGGCGCCGAGCTGCGCCACGTGCGCGATCTGGAATACTCATTTCGACTGCCGGCTTTCGGCTCTTGGCCGCTCGTCACGCTCGCGCTTCTCGGCCTCATCGCCTCGACGCGCACGCGCGAGCGCCGCCTCGCGAACATCGTCATCCTGGTGAGCGTCGCGACGCTGTATCTCGCGCTCGGCTCGGTGTGGCATTTCTGGGAACGTTATGCGGCCGTCTTCCTCGTCTTCGCGATCGTGTACGCGTCGCAAGGCGTCGAGGCGGCGCGAGCGTGGAGCCGCTCCCGCCGAATGCCGGATATCGGCGTGTTCACGCTCGCCGCCCTAGTTGCCCTCTCCCTCGCCGTCGATGCACGCCAGGCGCTCGCGCGCATCGATGCCCCCGAACGCAACCTCGGCGGGTGGCTCGCGAGCCATGCGCGGGGCGCGCTCGTCATCGACGCGTCAAATCTCGCCGCATACTACGGCGATGCGAAATGGCTGCCTCTGCCGTACGCACCCGAACGCGCGTCGCGCGCATTTCTGGATCGAACCCAGCCCGACTTCGTCGTTCTCGATGCGCGCCGGCGCAACGATTATCCGCTGCTCGCGCGGTGGTTCGAGAATACGCCGCCGGCCGCCGACGCCGTGCTCGTCTTCACCGCCGCCAGCGCCGACGGGCCGTTGCGCCTGTTCCGTTATCGCGCGAGCGCGCATCGACGGCTCGGGCTACACGGGCCGTGATCCGCGGCGCCGCTTGCGTCCGAAGACCACGGCGAGAGCGGCCCCGATAGCGAGCGAGAGTGCGAGGGCGGACGAGATTCCGATCACCATCCCGATTTGCAGGACGGAAGGACCGGAGCGAAGCTTCGACGTCGCCGAGCCGGACACGCCCATCGCCATCATCGGGCGCACCTCGGAGGGGCGCATGGCGGCGGCCATCGAGCCGAGGACGTTCGGCGTTCCTCGATAGTGGATGGCGGTGACGAGTCCGACCGGCATCCCATTCATGTCCTGCACATGGTCGAGAACGTGACAATGGACGAGCCACGTGCCGGCCTGGGCATCCGCTGTGATCACGACGTCGACCCGCTGTCCGGGTCCCAACAGCACGGTGTCCTCCTCGTCGTCGAAGCCGACGGGCCGCGCATCGCGCGCGATCACTCGCTGATCGTGTCCGTGCGTGTGCATCGTGTGGCTGTTCTCGGAGGAGATGTTGATCCAGCGGACGCGCACACGTTCGCCGCGCCGCACCTCGAGCTGCTGCGTCGCCGGATACTCCTTGCCGTTGATCGTGAAGTGGTTTTCGGTCGCGCTACCGATCTGCCAGGCGGAAATGATCTCGACGTCGTCGTGCGCCAGCCCCCGCTCGACCGCGCGCGGATGGGCCGGCTCGACGATGATCCCCCCGTAGAGGCCGGCGTTCACGATTGCCTCGGAGTCGTGGCTGTGGTAAAGATACGTCCCGTCTTTGCCCGCGACGAACGAGTAGCGGAAGTGCCCCCCGTGCGGTGCGACCATCGCTTGCGAGATCCCGGCGACGCCGTCCATCGACGGCGGGATGCCGTGGATGCCGTGCAAATGGATCGTGTCGGGGACGTTGAGCTGGTTGGTGTAATCGATGACGACCCGATCGCCTTCTTGCACGACGAGCGTCGGTCCGGGGACAACGCCGTCGTACGTTTTCGCCAGCACGGTCAATCCCGGCCGAAGCGTCCACGGTGCTTCGCGCGCGACGAGCTTGAAGATCTTCGTGCGTCCGTGAATCTCGGGGAGGGCGCCGAAGGTCCCGTCTTCGCGCCGCACGAGCCGCGACTCGCCTGGCGCGGCGAGAAGCGCCGGCGGCGGACCGTTGAGAACGCGCAATCCCGCGGTCGGGCCGCCGTCGACGGGCACGCGATCGTCGCTGTCCGCAAGCGACGTTCGAAGCGAGAACGCGAGCAGGAGCGCGGCTGCGGCGGCGCCGGCCCACCATCGTGTCAATTGCGGCGCCGGGCGGGGAAGGAGTGCGAATCCGTCGCGCCGATTGTCGCGCCGCGGACGCCGGCCTCGTAGTGCGCCCGAATCTGTGCGGCTGTCAAGACGTGATCGTAGATGGAGACCTCTCCGATCCGTCCGTAGAACACGGGGTTGATGTTCGCGTACTCGCCGCCGATCGAAAGACCGTCGCGCGCGGTGTACCCGTCGATCACGCCGTGTACGGGCAGCTCGTTGTTGAGCGCGCCGTTCACGTACATGCGGATGGTTTCGCCGTCGTACGTTGAAACGAGCTGGTAGAGGCGATGCGGCGCTGGGTAACCGACCGATCCGGCAGCGCCGTAAAACTCCCGTGCGACGCGTTTGTCGCCCGTCAACCGGTCGATCGTCGCCGCGAGCAGCCCCCGCGGGTGCCTTATGCTCACCGGTTCCGTAGAGTGCCCGTAGATCACCATTTGAAGATTGAATACGTGGCTGTGCGCGTCGAGCCCGAGCTCCCAACGGCAATGCTGCTTGTCAGGATTCAGGTCGTCGCCGTAGCTAACCAGGGTGATGTCGCCCGCATTCTTTCCGTGCGGGTCGACGGAGTAGGGGTCGACCCAGAGTTCGTACGAGATCGCATTGCGCAGCTCGAAAGCCGGCGTCCGCGGCACCCGGATGTCCTCGGCCGCGCTCGAGACGTTTGCGCCTTGGAACTCCGCCGATCGCGGCGCGTCGGCGATCAGTCTCGGCTGCCCGACCCGCACGCGGCGGCCGAACGTACCGTCGAAATGGTGCGGGCCGCTGTCGTGCGCGACCGTCCCGCCGCGTTCGTCGAGCCGGTAGTACGCGACCGGACGATCGCCCAGGACGAGATCGCGATACGAACGCACGCCGGCGGATCCAAGCGCTCCGCGCGCGGGGCCGTCTGCTCCGCCGACGGGCGCACCCAAAGCGAAGAGCATTGCCAGGCAGACGATGGCGGTTGGGCACCTCACGACGAAATCCTCGCAGCACGATCGGCTGGCTCAGGATACAAGCCCAGAGGCGCCGTTCGAAGTCACGCGAGTCCCGCTTCGCGGGACGAAAGTCTCGGCGTCCTAAGACGAGCTCAGTGGGCTTGTGCTTTCGCGCTCTCCGCCTGGCCGTTCGCGGACGCGGCACCGTGGGAAAGGTGCTCGTTTAACAGAGTGACGGCAGCGTAGATCGAGTCGATGTGCGGCGTGGGGGTGTCGGTGAGGCGCCCCAACTCCACGACGGCGCCGACGAGTGCGCCGATCTCGAGCGGACGGCCGGCTTCGACGTCTTGCAGCATCGAGGTCTTGTGCTCGCCGACGGATTCGGCGCCCGCGATGCGCTTCTCGATGGTGTGGCGGAACGCGATGCCGAGCTTCTCGCCGATCTGCTGCGCTTCGGCCATCATCGCCGCCGCAAGTTCGCGCGTTTGCGGGTTGCGGCAGATGCCCGCGAGGGTGCCGTGCGTGAGCGCGCTGATCGGGTTGAACGAGAGGTTGCCCCACAGCTTGAGCCAGATTTCCGAGCGAATGTCCTCGAGGACGTACGACTTGAACCCCGCGTGGACGAGCAGCTGCGAGAGCGCTTCGATGCGTTCGCTCTTCGAACCGTCGAGCTCGCCGACCGAGAACCGGTTCCCTTCGACGACGTGCACGACGCCGGGCGCGATCACTTCGCCGGCCGGGTAGACGATGCAGCCGACGATGCGTTCGCGCTCGATGTGCTGGTCGATGAACCCGTTCGGATCGACCGCGGCGATGGTGCGCCCGTCGTACGCGCCGCCGTGCTTGTAGAAGTACCACCACGGGATACCGTTCTGGACGGTCATGACCATCGTCTGCGGCCCGAAGAGCTGCCGGATGTCCGGGAGCAACAGCGGAATCTGATGCGCCTTGACGGCGATGATGACGAGATCTTGCTCGCCGGGTTCGCCGAAGCTGTCGGTGACCGCCACGCCCTGCGCGACGATCGTCTCGCCCTCACTCTCCACCCGCAAACCGTCGCTGCGGATCGCGTTCGCGTGCTCGCGATTCTTCTCGATGAACGTGACCTGCTCGCCCGCGAGCGACAGGCGCGCGCCGAGCATGCCGCCGATAGCTCCGGCGCCTATGATACAGATGCGCATGTCGACCTCTACTCGAACCGGTTGGTAAGGGTGCCGACGCCGTCGATCGCGACCTCGATCGTACTGCCAGGCTTCATTTTGCCGGCGCCGATCGACGTGCCGCATGCGATCACGTCGCCGGGCATGAGCGTCATATCGCGCGAGATCGCGCTCACCAGCCGCGCCGGCTTCACGATCATGTCGCTGGCGGGGTAGTTCTGCCGTTCGTCACCGTCGAGGATCGCCCGAATGGTAAGCGTGTCGGGATCGAGCCCCGTCGCGACGACGGGACCGAACACGCCGAACGTGTCGAAACTCTTGGCGCGCGTCCATTGCGCGAACGACGGGTCCGCGTTGAGCACGTCGAACGCCGTAACGTCGTTGACGCACGTATATCCGAAAATGTACTCGCCGGCGTGCGCTTCGTCGACGCCGGTGCAGCGCTTGCCGATCACGATACCGAGCTCGGCTTCGAAGATTACGCGGCCGTCGTAGAACGGCGGTTTGCGAATCGTGTCGCCGCCGGCGATGAACGCGTTGCTGCCCTTGATGAAGTATAGCGGCTCCGGCGGGATCTCGAGGCCGAGCTTCTGACCCAGCGCGGCGAAATTGTTCCACAGCCCCACCATTTTGGTCGGCTCCGTCGGAGGCAGCAGGGTGACGTCGCGAAGCGCCACGACCTCACCGGTCGCGGTCGGCGACCCGAACATGTCGCCTTCGAAGCGGGTGATCGCCTCACCGTCGAGCGTCCCGAATCCGGGCCTCCCGTTGTGCTCGAAGCGCAACCACCGCACAGTACCGACAAGAACGCCCACATTCGCCTCCACTGGCTTCCGTATTGCATATTGCATGCAATACGTGAACCGGTGAGACCTTCAGCCGCCAACCACCGCGTTTCCTCTAAGCGCGGGTCCCCTCTGGTTCCTCTAAGGTGCGGTGCTACAGACCGGTTGGGTACGTCTCGGGGACTTCGCCCTTCTCCCACAACGCGGTCCGCTCGAGCGGTTCGACCGCCCGCGTGCGATCGATGTGGATCACGACGTCGAACTGGTCGGGAAGGCTCGAGCGAAAATAGTGGCTCTGCCGTTCGGTGTCGGGACGGTAAATGACGCCGATCGCGCGCTCGAGCAGCGGTCCGCGGCACGCCGCCCGCACCGCCGGATCGTCGAGCATCAGGGAGAAACGCGGAACGCCCGTGTCGTGGAAGAGCTCCTCATAACTTCCCTGCAGCGCGGGTCGAACCGTTTTTCGCTCCACCGGCGCTCCCCAGTCCGACGCGGCACTGACCGTTCCGCCGTAGGTCGTGAAGCCGACAAGCGCGCCTTGCGTCCCGTAACTTCGGCGCGCGAGCTCACCGATGTTGAACTCGCCGCGCGCTGACATGTCGGTCGCCCTGGCGTTCCCGACGTGGGAGTTGTGCGCCCAAACGACGATCTTCGTGCCGTCGCGATGCCGCGCGAGATGCGCGGTGAGCTCTTGCAGTGTCTCGAACATGTGACGATCGCGGAGGTTCCAGGACGAGATGCGCTGGTCGAGCATCGTCCGGTAGTACTCCTCCGCGTCCTTCGCAACGCGCGCATTCCGTTCGGCGTAAAAGTACTCGTCGTTCGCCGCGCCGTCGTCGAGACGCACGTACTTCTCCGCGTTGCGACGCAGCTCCATCAGCGCCTGCACGACTTCCGCGCGACACGATTCCGTCAGGCCGAGACCGACCGCGTAGCCGTAGTCGGACGGGTCCGCAACTTCATCGAAGCAGCCGTAGTGTTGGCGCGCTCGCGCGGCCGCCTCGGGATCGACCTTCTCGAGGTAGGCGATCACCGCGTCGATCGACGTCTGCAGACTGTAGAGGTCAAGGCCGTAAAAACCGGCGCGAGCGCGGCGCTGCCGCGGCTCGTTGAAGTCGCGCAGCCAACCAACGAAGTCCAGAACGTCGGCGTTCCGCCACATCCAGGTCGGGAAGCGACGGAAACCCGCGAGCGCGTCGGCGGCGTCGGGATCGTCGCCCGTGCCGGTCACGTAGCGATTGACGCGCAGCGCGTCCGGCCAATCGCCCTCGACGGCTACCGCGGAGAATCCCTTCTGCTCGATCAGCCGCTGGGTGATTTCGGCACGTTCACGGTAGAACTCGTGCGTACCGTGCGAGGCCTCGCCGATCATGACGACACGCGCGTTGCCGACGCGCTCGACGATCGCATTGTAGGGGTCTTCCGCGTGCGCGAGCGCGTCGGCGGCGGCGCGGTCGCGCAGCGACGCAACGGCGACGGCCGTGGTCGTCACGATGCGCGCCGCAACGACGCTGCGTTCAGCAGCGTGCGGACCTCGTCGTCGGTCACTTGCGAGAAATCTTCATACCACGCTCCGACGCCGGCGAACGGCTCGGGCGTCTCGTAACAGAATGCTTCATCGGCGTGCCCGCGCAGCATGTCGCACGTCTCGCGCGGAGCGACCGGGACGGCGACGACGATCTTCGCGGGGTGCTTCCGCCGCAGTGCGTTCACGGCGACGAGCATCGACGCTCCGGTAGCGAGTCCGTCATCGATGAGGATGACGGTCTTGTTCTGCAGCTGCGGGTACGGTCGATTGTCGCGATAGAGGCGTTCGCGGCGCTCGAGCTCGCGGCGCTCGCGTTCCACGACTCGCACGACCTCACTGTGCGAGATGTGGAGTGCCTCGACGACCTCGTAGTTCAACACATACGCGCCGCCGCTTCCGATCGCGCCCATCGCGAGCTCCTCGCGTCCCGGGACGCCGAGCTTGCGCACCGTGAACACGTCGAGGGGCACGCCGAGCGCCATCGCGACCTCATACGCGACCGGGACGCCGCCGCGCGGAAGCGCCAGGACGATGACGTCGCCTCGGCCGGCATAGTGACGCAGCAGCGGCGCCAGCAGGCGCCCCGCCTCGCGCCGATCGTGGAAGACTCGCGCCGTTTCCGGCTCAGCGTCGATGTTGCTGTTCGGCACTACCGGGTTTGCTGCACCATCTCTCGCGCGCGTTCTTCTTGCCGCTCGCCCGAGACGGTCGGCACCGCACCGCTCGTTCCGGCTTGCGTGGTTTCGCCCTGCGTGGATCCACTTTGCGTTCCTTGCGTGGTCGCGCTCGGCGTGGTTTGGCCTTGCGTCGAGTCCGAGAGACCCTGCTGTTGGCTGCCGACACGAACCGCGATGCGCCGCGGCTGCATCTTTTGATTGAGCGGCAGCATGAGGGTAAGCAGGCCGTTGTCCACGCGCGCGTCGATCCTCTCGGCGTCGATCTCTTCGGGCAGGAGGATGGCGCGCGTGAAGCGCCGCCGTTCGTTGCGACCTTCGACCAGGAGTTGCCGGTCTTCGATCGTGATGTTGATTTCCTCGGGCCGGAATCCGGCAACGGGCATCTCGATCCGGTAGCCCTCGTCGGTGCGTTCGATGGCGAGGCCGAACGCTTCCGGACTCCGCATCAAGCTCATTGGGTCAAAACCGAAGACATCGCCGAGCCACGACCGCGACCCTTGACGATTCGAACTGTACATAATCCCTCCGAAAACAGATACGTTTACAATGCGAACGGCGCCTCGAAAGAGCGGCCTATCTCCGTCCTTCGGAAGCCGTTGTAAATCAACCGAACGCAACTGTCGCTATGCGACGACCAAGAGGTTCTCGACTTCGCGCACGCCCGGGGCCGAATATGCGGCCTTCCGCGCAGCCTCGCGCTCCGTCCACGAATGAACCGTTCCCTTGAGTACCACCCGACCGTTGGTCGTGTCGACGGTGATGCGCTCCGCTTCCTGATCGACGATGCGCTCGAGCTCCTTCTTGATTCTCTCGCGAACGTCGCCTGGCTTCGGCTGCTCCTTGATCTGGATGTTGTTGATCACGGCCTTCACGCCGCTCAAGGATTTGACCACGCGCTCGGCTTCTTCTTTCTGGAAATTCCAGTCGACCGTGCCGGTTAGCGTGACCCAGCCGTTGTTTACGGTGACCTGAATCGTCTTGGGAAGATCGCTGTGCCATTCCAACGCATTAGCGGCCGTCCGCGCGATATCGGTGTCGTCACGCTTGAAGGTGCCCAGGATATCGACCGTCAGGTCGTTCGCGATACCGCGGACGCCCGACACGCGGCGCACCACCTTTTCCGCCTGCACCTTTTGCCAGTAGCTCGGCACCATGCCGCTCAGCGTCACGATACCGTCGTGTACGCCGATCTGGATCTTCGAGGAGTCGATGCTCGGGTCAAAATAGAGTTCTTCTCCGACGTCGGCAAGAAGTTGGGTGTCAGATTTCGTCATGTCTCCCACTTTGAATGCTTTAGATGCTTTGAACGAGCCCATCATGGCAGACTATGTCGACGTGATGAAGGAGCGGCTACGCTCCGGTACCACGAGGTACCGGGGAGCGGCAGGCGCACGAAAGCGCAGGCCTCGTCAATACGACGAGGCCTGCGCTTGCATGCTGCGACTCTCGCTAGCGGCCTTCCGCTTGCGAGAACGTCGGTTTGCGCGAACCGTGGATCAGCGCGTCCAAGCCCACGGCGATCGCTGCGCCCAGCAGCGGACCGACGATGTACACCCACAAGTCCGAGAACGTCCCGGAGATGAGGGCCGGCCCGATCGAGCGGGCGGGATTGACCGAAGCGCCGCTGACTGCGCCGCCGAACATGCCGACGAGCGCGAGCGTCGCGCCGACGGCGATCGCGGCATTGGGTCCGACGGTACTTGATTCTTCGGCTGTCGCGAGGACCACCAGAACGAGCATCGTGGTCAGCGCAGCTTCCATGATCATCGCGGCGACGGGTCCCGCGCTCGGCGCCGGAATGTTCGAACCAAGATGCTGGATATTGCCGAACACGGCGAGTAACAGCAGCGCTGCCACGCTGGCGCCGACGATCTGCGCGATCCAGTACGGCACCACCCGCGACCAATGGAAGGCGCCGCGCAACGCGAAGCCGAGCGTGACCGCGGGGTTGATGTGGCATCCCGAGATCGGGCCGATGCTGAACGCCATCACCATGAGGATCAAGCCGACGGCGGCGGCCCCCGCCGCACCGGGGCCCGTCGCATGGGCCGCGGCGGCGATGACCGGCGCGCCCGCGGCGACGAGCGTCAACATGAATGTGCCGATTGCCTCGGCGCCCAGCTTGCGTGCGAAGGATGGGTGGTCCGCATCCACCGCGTCGGGCTGCGGGGTGCTTCCGTTTGAGATCGGAAGGCGGATTGAGTCTAGGGTAGCTTTCATGACACAGGTGCAGTTCCTAACAATTGGGGTGCGGTTTTACCGAGAACCGGCTGCAGCCGGCTTCAGCAGTTCGTTTAGTCCGAGGCCGCGTGCAAGACGCTCGCCGAAGGATGCGTCGCACTTGGCGAAGTTGCCGACGGCGCGGAGCGCGATGTCGCGCCGGATCGGTTTCATCATGGTGACGATCGTATCGACAATGCGGTCTTTTGCGTCGGGAGTCATCAGGCGGTACAGGTCGCCCGGCTGAGTGTAGTCGTCGTTGCGGGCAGTATGCTGCTCGAAGCGTCCCGTCGTGTTTTCCGGCAGAACGTAGGACGGCTCGCGGTATTGCTTCTGCTCGACCGGACCGCCGAAGCTATTCGGCTCGTAGTTGTCGGCCGAGCCGAAGTTGCCGTCGAATCGCATCTGCCCGTCGCGAATGTAGTTCCTGACTTCGACCTTCGGCCGATTCACCGGAAGCGACATGTAGTTTGTGCCGATCCGGTAGCGGTGCGCGTCCGCGTAGGCGAAGATGCGACCCTGCAGCATCTTGTCGGGCGAGAACCAAATGCCGGGCACGACGTTCGACGGTTCGTATGCGGCTTGCTCGACGTCTTCGTGGTAGTTCGTCGGGTTGCGGTTGAGCACCATGCGGCCGACCGGGATCAACGGATAGTCCTTGTGCGACCAGATCTTCGTCACGTCGAAGGGATCGTACCGGTACGTCGCCGCGTCTTCGAGCGGCATGACCTGCACGTAGAGCTTCCACGCCGGCGCATCGCCGCCGGCGATCGTGTCGAACAAACTGCGGCGGTGGAAGTCCGGATCCTCGCCGGCGATCCGCACGGCGTCCTGCCGCGTCAGATTCTTGATGCCCTGCTCGGTCTTGAAGTGATACTTCACCCAGACCGCTTTGCCCGCGCCGTTGATCCATTGGAACGTGTGGCTGCCGTAGCCGTTCATGAACTGATAACCGAGCGGAATTCCACGGTCGCCCATCAGGTACGTCACCTGGTGGAGCGATTCGGGCGAGAGCCCCCAAAAGTCCCACATGCGGCCGGGGTCGCGCAGACCGGACTGCGGATGGCGTTTCTGCGAATGGATGAAGTCCGGGAACTTGATGGCATCCCGGATGAAGAATACCGGCGTATTGTTGCCGACGATGTCGTAGTTGCCCTCGTCGGTATAGAACTTCACCGCAAAGCCGCGCGGATCGCGGTCGGTGTCCGCGTAGCCGTGTTCGCCCGCGACCGTGGAGAACCGGATGACCAGGTCCGTCCGCTTTCCGACCTTGCTGAGAAAGTCGGCACGCGTGTACTGGCTGACGTCGTCGGTGACTTCAAAGTATCCGAATGCGCCGCCGCCCTTGGCGTGGACGATGCGTTCCGGAACGCGCTCGCGATTGAACTGCGCGTTCTTCTCGATCAGGTGAAAGTCTTCGAGAAGAGTCGGACCCGCGACACCGGCCGTGCGCGAGTTCTGGTTGTCGCTGACCGGCGCGCCGTGATTGTCGGTCATGCCCTTCGGCGAGGTCGAACCGTCTGCCGAACCCGAACCGTTGGGTCCTTTGGTAGAAGCCATTCTAAATCTCCCGCAAGTCGCCATGCGACTGCGTCATTTCGAGGGAGGCGAAGGTGGGTTTGTGCCGCACGCTGCGCGTGAAGAATCCTGCGCTGCGATACCGGTCATCTCGCGGAGGGCGAACTTCAACGATCGAGATGTGCCGGGCGCGTCATTGATCCACGATACCGTCGGCGAGCGCGGGCTGCTACACCGATCTTGTCACGAGTTTTCCGAATCTTGCTGATCTGCGGACGCCGATTTCACGGTGCACGCGGGAGCAGGCAAATCGCTTCCACGACATGGTATGATGGCGGTCACGATGCACTTCAGCCGAGGGTTTTGCTCACTCGCCGCCGTCGCCGTCCTGACGGCCGCATCTTTCGCAATGCCCGTCGATTCGGCCACAGCGGCCGGTACGGTCGCGATCGGCGGAAAGATCACGGAGTTTCCCGGGCCGACGGGGGGCGTGCTGCGATCGATCGTTTCGGGTCCGGACGGCAATATCTGGTTCGTCGAGGACAGCCGGGATAAAATCGGCCGCATCACGCCGAGCGGCAAGGTGACGGAATACGCAATTCCGATGCCGCCGAGGAGCTCGTCGGCTCAACCGTTCGGCATCGCGGCCGGCCCTGACGGCAACCTCTGGTTCACCGAAGGGGCACGCGGCCGCATCGGCCGCATTGAGCCCTCGGGCACCATTGCGGAGTTCTTTCTCCCCGACGGAAACAGTCAGCCGACGGGGATCACGGCGGGGCCCGATGGGGCGCTTTGGTTCACCGAAAATCTCGCCAACAAGATCGCGCGGATCACGCTTGCCGGAGCGACGACGGAATTTACGATTCCGTCGGCTCGCGCGTACCCGTTCTCGATCGCCGCGGGACGCGACGGCAACCTCTGGTTCACCGAATACGGCGTCGGCAAGATCGGGCGCATCACGCCGAGCGGGACGTTCGCGGAGTTCGCGCTGCCGACGCGCGCGGGCCATCCGTTCGGCATCGCCGCGGGCCCCGACGGCAACCTGTGGTTCACCGAGAACTCCGCCGACAAAATCGGGCGCATCACGCCCACGGGCTCGGTCACCGAGTTCTCGCTGCCGACGCGGAACGCCGGGCCGCTGGGAATCGCCGCCGGCGCCGACGGCAACCTCTGGTTCACCGAAGGCTCGCTATCGAACCCCGCGCACAAGATCGGACGCATCACGCCGGCCGGAGCCATCACCGAATACCCGCTCCCGACGGCTGCGGCGCAACCCTTCGCGATCACCGGCGCGCCCGACGGCAAGATCTGGTTTACCGAAAACCGCAAAGACGCAAACCGCATCGGCCTGCTGCAGTGACGAAACCGCCGCATGACGGTCAACGATAGACGGCGCTTACGCTGACATTTGCCGCCTTGAGTACGGAGACGGCCCGGCCTTCCACCGAGGGGTCGATGCTCAAGCATAGGTTCGATAGTGTCTGTACGCTTCGCGGAGTTGGGATCATCCGCGCCGGGACGCCGGACTCTTTCAGCGTCTTCGTTGCGATGATCGTGCCTGAGTTCGAAGGGAACACCAGAACGACGTCCATGAACGCTACGACCCCGGGGCGGCAAGGTGCCGGTTCAGCTGGTCCCGCAGGCTTGAGATCGTTTCGTGTTCGCGCGTAAGCGCGTCCGCCGTCTCTCGCGAGGTCAAATCGACCAAGTCTTCGAGCCGCTTGAACAGCGCGCCGATGGCGACCGTCACCCAGAAGAGAACGCCGCACTCGATCACAACGGCGATCGCGTGGAGCGCGACGCGGTCGATCCCTTCCTCGGGGAAGACGTTCGCCGGCACGACGAGGTCGAGAATCAGGTGATGGGCCGCGGTGAACGCGGCGGAGATCGCGATCGGGCGCCAATCGACGTATGCGGTCAGCATCGCGAACACGCCGAAGAAATACATGTGGTAGTCGACCTGCCAATCGCCGTTGCCGCCGATACCGCTGAGGTGGCCGCGCCCTGCATAGACGAACAGGATCGGACCGAACGTCAGGCACACGGCAATGATCGCGCGCAGTGCGAGTCCGTCGCGCAGTTTCCAGGCCGACAGCGTGGCGACGAGCGCGATCAGGGCCGCGACGGCCATCGGTTCCAACAGCGGATTACGCCCTATGAGCGCAACCGCTCCGACCAAGAACACGTTCGCCCAGGCGACGTATACGAAAATCCTCGTGGCCTGCGCTCGGATCGATCCAAGCGTAAAGGAGGTAAGCAAAGCAACACCTCTTCGGAAACCAAAGCGCCCGGCATTGAGATTATCGGCGCCCCAAATCGAAGCCGCTACATCTCAGCGTAGGCGAATTGCTAAGATACTGTGCGAACGATCGTTCGCCGCTGTTCCGACGCTGTTCTCAGAACGACCATTCGTGGGCGTTCCAGGTCGGCACGACGGCGTTCGGGGCGAACCCGTGCAGGCGCGCGTCGTACGCGGCGATGTTCTTCGGCCAATACACGAAGACCACCGGAACGTCGCGCGCCAACAGCTGCTGGCTGCGCGCGTACGCGCGCTTGCGCGACGCCACGTCGAACGTCGTAAGGCCGGCGGTCTGCGCGGCGTCCATCTCCGGATTGCAATAGCGCGAATAGTTCTGTCCGTGCGGCGGGATCGCGCCGCACGTGAAGCGCCCGGAGCTGTCCGGATCGGCACCCAGCGTCATCGTGTACCAGGCGAGATCGAAGCGGCCGGCCTGATAGACGCCGCCTGCCGCGTACGCGCCGAACATGAGCTGCGTGGTGTATCCCTTGAGCTGCGCGTCGATACCGACGGCGTGCAGGTATCCTTGAATCTGGATCGCGATCAAGCGGGCGGCGATGTTGTTCTGCGCGTACGCGAACGTCAGGCTGAGCGGCCGCCCGCCTTTCGTCACGATCCCGCTCGGCCCGGGAGTCCAGCCCGCTGCGCGCAGCATCGCCCGAGCGGCGTTTGGATCGTACGCCTCGGATCTCGCGCCCGCGTCGTGCGCCCACATGAACGCCGGCAGATCCTCGGTCGCGACGGTGCCCGCGCCGTAGGAGAAGTTCTTCGTGATCGCCGCCTTGTCGAGCGCGGCGGCGATCGCGCGCCGCACGAGCACGTCACGCAGTTCCGGCCGGGACGTGTTGAGCAGGACGTTGGACGCGCCGTGCAGGCTCGTCAGCGCTATCTTGACGCCGGGAACGGTCTTCGCTGCGCCGTACGCATTGACCGACATCTCGGCGAACACGTCGAGTTCGTGCGTGCGCAGCTGGTTGACTGCCGTGTTTTCGTCAGGAACGAAACGCACGCTGATGCGCCTGAGCTTCGGCCGGCCGAGATAGTAGTCGTCGTTCGCTTCGAGCTCGAGTGATTGGCCGTGCGTCCAGCGCACGACCTTGAACGGACCGGTGCCGACGGGATGCTGGTTGAAGTCGACCTGGTTGAGGTCGGAATACTTTCCGAGCAGGTGTTCGGGCAAAATCGGGCTCGGCTCGGCGTCGCCGAACAGCGCCGTCAAGGCCGGCGCGTACGCGCGCTTCATGTGGAAGACGACGGTATAGAGGTCCGGCGTCGCGACCGAGGCGATCTGATCGTAGCCGTGCCGGTTCGGCACGTTGTTCGCCGGGTTCATGATGGCGGCGTACGAGAACGCGACGTCCTTACTCGTGAACGGCACGCCGTCGTGCCACTTCACGTTACGGCGGAGGCGGTAGGTCAGCGTCAAGCCGTCGCGGCTGATCCCGCCGTTCTGCAGGCTCGGGACGTCGGCGGCAAGCCGCGGGACGAGCGTGCGGCCGTCCTCACCGATCGTGAGTAGCACGTCGAACGCCAG
The DNA here is from genome assembly GCA_028287525.1 of Vulcanimicrobiota bacterium. GTDB lineage: Bacteria > Vulcanimicrobiota > Vulcanimicrobiia > Vulcanimicrobiales > Vulcanimicrobiaceae > Vulcanimicrobium. The sequence continues at coordinate 21,866 of JAQBPM010000001.1, forward strand.
CCGGTCGACGACGTTCGTGTAGTCGTCGAGAGCGAAGAGCGGTGAGAGCGAGCCGGGCTCGGTCGTCATTCCCACCCGTAGGACCGGCGGATCGGCCGCCGCGGTGCGCGGAGCGACCGTGACGGCGAGCACGAGTGCGAGCGCGGTGAGGAGCGACCGTTGCATCAGCGATTGGTTTCGGCGCCCTACCACGGTACCTTCGCGCTGCCGAGCGTTCCAGCCTCGGAAGAGCCCGCCGCCGCAGCATCTAAGAGAGCGGGGTGCAGGAACACGTTTCGGTCATCGACGAGCTCGTCCAGGCAGCCAGGGCTCACGAGTCGGACTTCCCCGGCCCCCGCTCCGTCATCCCGGCGAGGCATCTGGCGATCGTCGCGTGCATGGACTCGCGCCTGGACATGTTTCGCATCTTCGGACTGCACTCGGGCGACGCGCACGTCATCCGCAACGCCGGCGGCATCGCGACCGACGACGTGCTCCGCTCGCTCGTGCTTTCGCAGCGCTTCATGCAGACGCGTGAGATCGTGCTGCTGCACCACACCAACTGCGGTCTGCAGCAGATGAGCGAAGAAGAGTTCCGCGAACGCATCGCGCGCGAGGTCGGCCAGGAGCCGCCCTACGCCTTCGGTGCGTTCACGCAGCCCGACGAATCCGTACGGCGCTCGATCGAGCGGATCAGGGAGCATCCGTTCCTGCCCTACCGCGACCACGTGCGTGGGTTCGTCTACGACGTCGACTCGGGAGCGGCACGCGAGGTCGTATAAACCCGGGTCCGCGCGTTCGCCTTCGCCTTCGCCGCCTCTTCTTCTCGATTCTTCGGCGATGCGTTCGTTTCGAGCGAACGCAAGAGCCGGCTCGAGATCCCGGCTATTTCTTCAACCGCCGCCAAGAACGCGGCTTCGTTCGCCTTCGACGGCTTCGCAAAACCGCTGATCTTCCGTACGAACTGGAGCGACGCCGCGTGGACCTCGCCCTCGGTGACGGGAGGCTCGAAATTGAACAGGGTCTTGATGCTCCGGCACAT
>JAQBPM010000004.1 GCA_028287525.1 Vulcanimicrobiota bacterium
GGCGTTCCTTCGGCGATCTTCTTGCCGTGGTGCAGCACGACGATCGAGTCGGCGAGTCCCATCACCAGGCTCATCTTGTGCTCGACGAGGCAGATCGTGTAGCCCAGGCTCGCCATGTGGCGGATCAGCTCGGCGTGCTCGACCGTCTCTTCCGACGTCACGCCGGCGACCGGTTCGTCGAGCAGGATCAGTTTCGGCTTGGCGGCGACGGCGATCGCGATCGCAAGCCGCTTCTGCGCTTCCTGCGGAATCGAGCCGGCGATGCGGCCGGCGAGCGGCTCGATGCCCGCGAAGCTCAGCGCTTCGAACGCGGCCTCGCGCGTCTCGGCTTCCTCGCGGCGCGCGCGCGGCGTGCGCAGCAGCGCGTCGAAGAGCGTGCTGTTGACGTGCATCCGATAGCCCATCATCGCGTTGTCGAGTACGGTTTGGTGTTTGAACAAGCTGGTCGTCTGGAAGGTGCGTGCGATGCCCCGGCGCGCGATCGTATGCATCGGCATGTGCGTGATGTCGGTGCCTTCGAAATGGAGCGATCCGCTCGTCGAAGGATAGTAGCCCGATATAAGGTTGAAGAGCGTCGACTTGCCGGCGCCGTTCGGACCGATGATCGCCTTGATGTGGCCGGCGGGGACGTCGAAGCTGACGTCGTCGACGGCGACGAGGCCGCCGAACCTCTTCGTGGCGTTGCGGACTTGGAGCAGCATTACGGGCGCACCCAGCGCGCGGTCAGCCGGTTGAAGCCGCCGACGATCCCCATCGGGAAGAAGCGCACCAGCAGCACCAGCATCGGCCCGAAGATGAGGAAGCGGTACTGCTGCACGCCTTGCAGCTGCTGCGAGATCTCGACCAGCACCAGCGTGCCGACGAGCGGCCCCGCGATCGTTCCGATCCCGCCGATCACGAGGAAGAGCAATTGCTCGAAGGTGATGTCGAGGCCGGTCTGGTCGGGGCCGAGGTTGCCGTTGTACATCGCGAACATCCCGCCGGCGAGGCCGGCCAGAAATGTCGAGAGCATGAAGGCGGTCAGCCGCACGCGCGCGACGTTCACGCCGGTCGCCCGAGCGAGATCCTCGTTGTCGGCGATCGCGACGAACGTGCGTCCGATCAGCGAGTTGCGCACCAGCACGCAGATCAGGATCGTCAGCGCGAGCGCCGCGAGCACGAGATAATATTTCGGCACGTCGCCGTCGAAGGTCAGCGGCCCGATCGGCGGCGGCGGCGGGATGTTGACGATGCCGATGTTGCCGCCGGTGAGATCCTGCCAGTTGGTGAAGACGATCGCGATCATCACGCCGACCGCCGCGGTGAAGATCGCGAAGTAGTTGCCGCGCGTGCGCAGGCTGATCATGCCGACGAGCGCGCCGAAGAGGACGCTGGCGGCGCAGCCCGCCAGCAGTGCGGGCCAAAAGGGCCAGCCGGCTTTCGTCTGCAGCAGCGCGACGGCGTAGGCGCCGATCCCGAAGAACGCCGCGTGTCCGAGGTTCAGCAGTCCGGTGTAGCCGAGGATCACGTTGAGGCCGTACACGGCGATCGCGGTGATGTACGCGCTCGCGATGATCTGCAGATAGAACGACTTCGGCACGAGGAAGGGCAGCGCCACGGCGATCGCCGCGGCGAGGATCCAGAGGACGCGGCGCATCACGTTCCCTTCGCGAACAGGCCGGTAGGCTTGAACGTCAAGATGAGTACGAGCACGCCGAATGCGATGGCGTCCTGGTAGTTGCTGGAGATGTACGTGCCGGCGAAACTCTCGGCGAACGCGAGGATGTACGCGCCGATGATCGCGCCGGGGACGCTGCCCATCCCGCCGAGCACGATGATCGCGAACGCCTTGAGGATCACGGTGAACCCCATCGACGGCGAGATCAGGCTGATCGAGGCGATCAGCGTCGCGGCCGCGGCCGCCAGACCCGCCGAGATCGCGAACACCATCATCGAGACGCGGTTGGTGTCGATGCCGACCAGCGCCGCGCCGGCACGGTTCTGGGCGACCGCTTCGATCGTCGCGCCGGTGAGCGTCCGTTTGAGGAACCAGAACAGCGCGACCATCAGCACGGCCGCCGCGACGATGATGATGAGCTGCTGCTGGGTCGCCACCAGGCCGGCGAAATGCACGACGCGGTCGTAGGGCGACGGAAACACGCGGTAGTCGCCGCCGAACCAGACCTGCGCCAGCGTCTGCAGGAAGAACAGCACGCCGACCGCCGCGATGATCGTGTTGACTTCCGGCGCGTTGCTCAAGGGGCGGAAGACGAGCCGCTCCAGCAGGATGCCGACCAGCGCCAGAACGACGATCGCCAGCAGCATCGAGGGCCAATACCCGATGTGCGCGACCGTGACGCCGAAGAACGCAACGTACGCGCCGAGCATGTAGAGATGGCCGTGCGCGAAATTCGGCACTTGCATCGTCCCATAGATCAGCGCCAGCCCGAGCGCGACCAGCGCATACAGGCTTCCCACCACGAGTCCGTTGAGCAATTCTTGAAAGAAGAGATGCATGCACGCTCGTTTTCGAAAGAGATTTCTTACCTAACGACGCGACGCAAAGCGTTCCCTGCTGGGAATGCGCACGAGGACCGTCGTCGCGACGCGCGTCCCGCCCGCGTAGATCGGCACCGACGCTCCGACCGAAACGTCGTGCGTCCCGACCATCACGGTCGTGCGAATTTGCCACGGCCGCGGGCTCTGCCGGTCCAGTTCGCAGCCGAGCCGCACCAGGTCGTCGCGCGACGCACGCGGCGGGATGCGCTCGAGGTCCACGCCCAAGCCCATGCGCGCTCCGGTGACCGTCGTCGCGTCGGTGAGCAGTACTTTCCCGGCCCAACGCCGCCAATCGACGCGGCCGTCCGGCGTCCGCGCACCGGGCATGTTCGTCGGGAAGGCGATCGCGAAGCCGTTCAGGTCGAACATCGCCGCCAGCAGCGTCCCGGGCTCGGCCATCGTCGCGTCGAGGAGCGGAACGACCCCTCCGTCGACCAGATGATCCCACGACGTGCAGTATTTGGCCGGCGTGAAGCCGTCGCGCGGCGCGTCGCGCAGATCGAAGAACGGCGCGAGCCGGTCGACCAGCTCGCCGCGCAGCTCGCGATAGTCGGTCGCGAACATCGCTTCGGCAGTGATGCGGCCGGAAGCGATCAGCTCGCCCAGCACGTCTTCGATCCGGGAGGAGAGAACGCGCGTCGCTTCGCGATGCTCCTCCTCGTACAGTCCGAGCGCGCGGGCTTCGGTGATGTGCAAGGCGACGTCGCCGATGCGGGCCAGCGCCATGCGCGCGGCTTCGACGGCGGGCTTCGAGGCGGAGTCGGCGATGTCGCGCGCCTCCGCGACGTCGTGCGCGACGGCCGCCAGCGAGCCCGTGACGTGCGACGCGGTCTCGCCGACTCCGGCTCCGCGCGCAACGCTGGCGGCGATCGCGGCGCCGGTCTCGGCGACCGTCGTGCGCGACGCGGCCGCGATGTCGCGCACCTCCGCCATCTCGCCGTCTTGACGCCGGCTCTGCGCCTCGAGCTCGGTGCTGAGATCGCTCAGGCCGAGGATCGTCTGCACGACGCCGCCGGTGTCGCGCTGGGCGGTCGCGGCAAGGCGCCCGATCTCGTCGGCGATGACGGTGAACGCGCGCCCGCGCTCGCCCGCGCGCGCCGCTTCGACCGCCGCGTTGATCGCGAGCAGGCCCGCGTCGTCGGAGACGTCGCCGATCTGCTCCAGCAGGCCACGCGCTTCGTCGGTTCCGGCGTGCATCTGCGCGAGGCCGGCGAAGACGCGCGCGCCGAGCGCGTGCCCGGCGTCGACCGCGTCGAGCGCGCGATCGAACGCGGTCAGCGCCGCGCTGCAGAGGTCTTCCAGCGCGCGCAGATCCGCCGCGATCGCCTCCGAGGTTTCCGAGAGCGCGCGCGACGTCTCGACCGACTCTTTCAGGGCGGCGGCGAGCTGCGCGAGCTGCTCGTCGTAGGCGCGCACGTCCCGCGCGAGCGCTTTCCAGAACACGCCGGTGCGCGCGGTGCCTTCTGCGGCGGCGCAGAGTCCGGCAACGATGGTGCGTTCGTCGCCCGTCGCGGTGTGGAGCAGCGCTTCGACCGCGTCGATGAGCGCAGCATCGGCGTCGGGCGGCGGTGCCGCCGCGTGACCGTCGGCGACGTCGAGAATCCAGCTCGCCACCGCGTCGCCGCCGGCTTGCGGCCGTGCGGGCAGCTCCAGTGCGGAGAACCCGTGATGCTGTGCCAGCGTTCCCGTCGCATCGTCGAGACGCCGCGCGATCGTGCCGTGCGTGTCTTCGCGGCTGCGTTCGGCGATCGTTCCGGCCAGCTCGGCGAGCGTGCGGACCGCGCCGCCGATGTGCGGCAGGGCCGCCGCCTGTTCGCCGGAGATCGCCGCGACGCGCGAGACGCCGTCACCGAACGCGCCGGCATGCGCGGAGGCCATCTCGAACTTGCCGCGCGCCGCGCGGACCTCGGCGAGCACGGCGTCCATCATGTCGGCGGCGAGCACGATGTCGGCCGAAGCGGTGCCGAGCGAAGCCCCCGTGCTGGTGACGATAACGTTGATGTGTTCCGCCGCGCCCAGCGTCGCGGCGGAAAGCGCACGCATGCGATCGGTGACGATGCCGAAGCCGCCGTCCGCCGCGTGCGCTGCTTCGATCGCGGCGTTGATCGCCAGCACGCGTGCGCGCCGGCCCGACGACGCGATGCCGAGGACGCGCTCGGCGACGCTGCGCCAGCCGTCGTCCATCTTGGACATCACGCCCTGCTCGCCGCGAAAAGCTTCGCGCAGCGTGCGGGTGCGGCGTTCGAGGACGTCCAGCGTTTCGATCGCGGTCTGGGTCACGATCGGCAGCCGCTCGTACAGGGCCGAAAGGTGCGAGGCGTGGTCGGCGACGGTCGCCGACGCCGGACCGAGGACACCCGCGGCGCGGCGGGCGCCTTCGACGGCCTGCGCCTGGCGTTCGATCCCCGCGGTCGTCTGGTCGAGCGCCTCGCCGTCGATGCGCAGCCGCTCCTCGGCGCGTTCGACGAGCTGGGCTAGGTCGTTCAACTCGCCTGCGAGGCGGGCGGCGAGATAGGCGGCTGCCGCCTCGCGGACGTTACGCGCGGCCGGCGGGGTGCTCCAGCGTCGGGTTTCCGCGGTCTCGGCGAGCCATGCGACGGTGCTGTCGCTGCTCCGCGCCTGCAGGAGAGGGTGCATGAACCTCCGGCAACGGGTGAATCCGACTTGGAGCTTTGTCGGTTCGCGCCGCCCCGTGCCGGTCCTCCGGAAGCGACTGGCCGCATGGCTCGCAATGACGGCTGCTGGCAATGACGGGTGCTCGCAATGACGGCCGCCAGGAGGGAACGCTTTCGGACGCGCAGAGCTTAGGATGGTCGCCTTGCTGGGAGCCTTCGGTCTTGGGTTTGTCGCGGGCTTGCGTACGTTCACGGCCCCGGCTGCGCTGGCGTTCTCGCGCGGGCCGATTCTGACGGCGATCGCCGTGCTGGCGGCATTGTTCGAGTACGTCATGGACCTGCTGCCGAATACGCCGTCCCGAACGGATCCGCGCGGTGGCCTGATCCCGCGGATCGTGAGCGGAGGGTTCTGCGGCTGGGTGATCGCGGCGGCCTGGGGCGGGTCGGCCATCGCCGGCGCCGGCGCCGGAATCGTTGGCTCGCTGGTCGGGACCTACGGCGGGCACGCGGCCCGGCTGGCCGCGATCGCTCGCATCGGCGCGATCCCTGCGGCGCTGGTCGAGGACGTGATCGCCATCGGGCTGGCCGCGCTCATCGTCACGCGCTGAGGCGGCGCGGGGCACCGTCTCCGCATCCGGAACGTCTCTTTGTCAAATTCCCAGGGACCGCCCTCGGCCGGAACGAAACCGCCGCCCGGCGAGAAACTTTGTTCCGCCAAACGCATTTCGAGGGAGACGCGAGTGCCGCTGACATCCCGTGACGGCGTCGCCGTCGTCACGATCGACAACCCGCCGGTCAACGCGCTGGGTCCGACGGCGATCGCACCGCTGATCGACGCGCTGGCTGCGGCGGAAGCCGATCCGTCCGTAACGGCCGTCGTGCTGATCGGCGCGAACGGCACGTTCAGCGGGGGCGCCGACATGAAGGGGTTCGGCGCGAACCCGCCGCTGCGCCCGCACATCCGCGACTTCATCGAACGGCTCGAAGCGTCGACGAAGCCGATCGTCGCGGCGATCGACGGCAACGCGATGGGCGGCGGTCTCGAAGTCGCGCTCGCGTGCGACTATCGCATCGCGACGCCGCGCGTGCGGCTCGCGCTGCCGGAGATCCAGCGCGGACTGCTGCCGGGCGCGGGCGGCACGCAGCGCCTGCCGCGGCTGATCGGCGTGGGTCCGGCGCTCGGGATCATCCTCTCCGGCGAGCCGGTCGACGCGAAGCGCGCGCAGGCCGCCGGCATGCTCGACGACGTCGCGACCGGCGATCTGCTCGAAGCGGCAACGGCGTTCGCGCGTTCGCTCGCCGCGGGGAAGCGCCGGCGCGCGAGCGAGATGACCGCGCAGCCCGACGACGCGGCGCTCGACGCCGCGCGCAAACGCGCGCAGCCGATCGAACGCGGCGGTCTGGCCGAACACCGCGCTATCGAGTGCGTCGCGGAATCGACGACGGTGCGGTTCGACGAGGGCAATCGGCGCGAGCGCGAACGCTTCATCGAACTGGTCGGCTCGGAGCAGGCGAAAGCGCGCATCCACATCTTCTTCGCGGAGCGGGAAGCCGCGAAGCTGCCCGACGGCAGCGCGCCGCCGCCGTTCGCGGTACGCACCGCCGCGATCATCGGCAGCGGCACGATGGGCTCGGGGATCGCGATGGCGTGCGCCAACGCGGGGATCGCGGTGACGCTGATCGACCTGCAGTCCGCGCTGCTCGACCGCGCGCGCGGGATCATCGCCGGCAACTACGCGGCCACGATGAAGAAGGGCCGGCTGACCGAAGCGCAGATGAACGAGCGGCTCGGCCGCATCACCTACGAAACGTCGCTCGAAGCCGCCGCCGGTGCCGAACTCATCATCGAGGCGGTGTTCGAAGAGATGGGCGTCAAGCAGGACGTCTTCCGTCAGCTCGACCGCATCGCGGCGCCCGGCGCGATGCTCGCCACCAACACCTCGACGCTCGACGTCGATGCGATCGCCGCCGTCACGTCGCGGCCGCAGGACGTCGTCGGCCTGCATTTCTTCAGCCCCGCCAACGTGATGCGGCTGCTCGAGATCGTGCGCGGCGCGCGCACGTCGCCCGAGACGATCGCGCACGCGCTCGGGTTCGCGAAGCAGATCAAGAAGATCGGCGTCGTCGCGGGCAACTGCGATGGCTTCATCGGCAACCGTATGCTGCACGGCTACTTCCGCGAAGCGGCCTTCCTGCTCGAAGAAGGTGCGTCACCGCAGCAGGTCGATCGCGTGATCCGCGACTTCGGGTTCGCGATGGGTCCGTTCGCGACGTCCGATCTTGCCGGCCTCGACGTCGGCTGGCGGATTCGCAAAGGCAAGCACGCGATCGCGCCGCCGGTCGGACGCTACTCGCGCGTCGCCGATCAGCTGTGCGAGCTGGGCCGGTTCGGTCAGAAGACCGGCGCGGGCTACTACCGCTACGAAGCCGGAGACCGCACGCCGCATCCCGATCCGCTGGTCGACGAGATCATCGAACGGAACGCGCGGGAAGACGGCATCGCGCGCCGCGCGGTCGGCGACGACGAGATTCTGAAGCGTTGTTTGTATCCGCTGGTGAACGAAGCGGCGAAGATTCTCGACGAGGGGATCGCGACGCGCGCCGGCGACGTCGACGTCGTGTGGGTGTACGGCTACGGATTCCCGGCATTCCGCGGCGGGCCGCTGCGGTGGGCCGATTCCGTCGGGCTCGCGACGATCGTCGACGAGATGCGCCGGTTCGCGAAGGAACACGGCGAGGCATGGGAGCCGGCGGCGCTGCTCGTGCGGCTCGCGGAGAGCGGCGGCACGTTTGGGGCCCTTCGACGTCCTTCGACAAGCTCAGGACAGGGTGACGGCGCGAAGGCGAAGGCGACCGCGAATGCGTGAGGCGGTTATCGTTTCGACGGCGCGGACGCCGATCGGGAAGGCGTTTCGCGGGGCGTTCAACGACACGCACGGTGCGACGCTCGCAAGTCACGTGATCCGGCATGCCGTCGAGCGCAGCGGGCTGGATCCGGCGGAGATCGAGGACGTGGTTTTGGGCTGCGCCGATCCGGAAGGCGCGACCGGCGGCAACATCGCGCGCGTCGCGGCGTATCGCGCCGGCCTGCCGGTGACGACGGGCGGCACGACGATCAACCGGTTCTGCAGCTCGGGCCTGCAGGCGATCAGCCTCGCGGCGCAGCGCGTCGTCGTCGACGGTGTCCCCGCGGTGGTCGCCGGCGGCGTCGAGTCGATCAGCCTGGTGCAAAACTTCATGAACAAGCACCGCTACCTCGACGACTGGACGATGGAGAACAAGCCCGAGCTCTACATGGCGATGATCGACACCGCCGAAGTCGTTTCGGAACGCTACGGCGTCAGCCGCGAGAAGCAGGACGCATACGGATTGCTGAGCCAGCAGCGCATCGCCGCGGCGCAGCAAGCGGGCCGGCTCGATCGAGAGATCGTGCCGCTGCCGTCGCGCAAAGCCGTCACCGACAAAGCGACGGGCGCCGTCTCCTACGAAGACGTCGTGCTCACGAAAGACGAAGGCAACCGGCCGCAGACGACGCTCGCGGATCTCGAAAAACTCGAGCCGGTGCGCGGCGCGGGGAAGACGATCACCGCCGGGAACGCGAGCCAGCTCTCCGACGGCGCGTCGGCGTGCGTCGTGATGGACGCGAAGCTCGCCGAGAAGCGCGGAATCGAACCCCTGGGATACTATCGCGGCATGGTCGTCGTCGGCTGCGAACCCGACGAGATGGGGATCGGGCCGGTCTTCGCGATTCCGAAGCTGCTCGAACGCCACGGCCTGACGATCGACGACATCGATCTGTGGGAGCTGAACGAAGCGTTTGCGGTGCAGGCGATCTACTGCCGCGAACGTCTCGGGATTCCGCTGGAGCGCTACAACGTCGACGGCGGCGCGATCGCGATCGGCCATCCGTACGGGATGAGCGGTGCGCGCATGGCGGGCCACGCCCTCATCGAGGGGAAGCGCCGCGGCGCGAAGCGCGTCGTCGTGACGATGTGCATCGGCGGCGGCCAAGGCGCCGCAGCGCTGTTCGAGGTAGCGTAGGCGGCTTCGATGTTAACCTTCGCCGCCGATCGTTACCCCGCCGTCGACCACGAGCACGTGACCGGTCACGAATGCCCCCGCTTTCGAGGCGAGGAACATCGCCGGGCCGGCGACTTCGTCGGGCTCGCCGATGCGGCGCAGCGGGTACGACTTTACGGCATGACCGTAGATCTCCGGGTTTTCCCACAGCGCGCGCGCGAAGTCGGTGCGGATGATCGACGGCGCGATCGCGTTGACGCGCACGTTGGACGGACCCCATTCGACGGCGAGATTCCGCACCAGCGCGAAGTCGGCGGCCTTGGAGATGCCGTAGGCGCCGAGCTTCGTGCTGCCTTTGAGTCCCGCGATGCTCGAGATCACGATGACGGAGCCGTCGCGGCGCTGCGCCATCTGTGGAATCACCATCTGGCACAGCCACAGGTTCGAGCGCACGTTGCTCGCCATGATCTTGTCGAACGCTTCGTCGGTGATCTCGAGCAGCGGCCCGAAGTACGGGTTGATCGCGGCGTTGCAGACCAGGATGTCGATCTGTCCCCACTCGGCGATCGTGCGATCGACCAAACCTTGCAGCGCCGCCTTGTCCGAGATGCTAGCGGCGTGCGCGATCGCCGTGCCGCCGCGCGCGTTGATCGCCGCGGCGACCTCGGCGCACGCATCGGCTTTGCGGCTCGAGATGACCACTTTCGCGCCGGCCTCGGACATGCGCTCCGCGATCGCGCGGCCGATGCCGCGCGACGAGCCCGTGATCAGGGCGACTTTCCCCGCGATGTCGAACAACACGTTGCCTCTCTTTTCTGCGAAGGTTTCTGATGGACTTGGCGTTTAGCCCCGAAGACCTTGCTTTCCGCGATGAGGTTCGGGCCTTCATCCAAACCCGCATGCCGGACGACATCCGGCGCAAGGTGCAAGCCGGCGATCATCTCGCCAAAGACGATTATTATCGCTGGCACCGGATCCTGTTCGAACGCGGCTGGTCGGCGCCGAACTGGCCCAAAGAATACGGCGGTCCCGGCTGGAACGCGGTGCAGCGCCATATCTTCTACGAAGAGCATGCGTTCGGATGGGCGCCGCGCATGCTCCCGTTCGGCCTCTCGATGGTCGCGCCGGTCATCATGGAGTTCGGCAACGACGAACAGCGCGCGCGCTACCTCCCGAAGATTCTCAGCGGCGAGGAGTTCTGGTGTCAGGGCTACTCCGAGCCCGGCGCGGGTTCGGATCTCGCGTCGCTGCAGACGCGAGCCGTGAAAAACGAAACGGGCGACAAGTACGTCATCAACGGCACGAAGACGTGGATCACGATGGCGCAGTGGGCCGATTGGATCTTCGTCCTCGCGCGCACCGACCCGAACGCGAAGAAGCAAGAGGGCATCTCGTTCATCCTCGTCGACATGCGCACGCCGGGCGTCACGGTGCGGCCGATCCAAACGATCGACGGCGGCCACGAGATCAACGAAGTCCATTTCGAGAACGTCGAAGTTCCGGTGACGAACCGCGTCGGCGACGAGAGCGCGGGCTGGACGTACGCCAAGTTTCTGCTCGAGCACGAGCGCACCGGCACCGCCGGGATCGCCGGCTGTCGAGGTGCGCTGCAGCAGCTGCGCGATCTCATCGCGGAAGCGTCGATCGACGACCCGCGGCTCGAGGAACGCATCGCGCTGGTCGAGATCGAGCTCGAAGCGCTCGCCTTCACCGAACTGCGCACGCTCGCTGCGGAGTCGGCCGGCAAGCGGCCGGGTCCGGAGTCGTCGATCCTCAAGATCAAGGGCACGGAGATTCAGCAGGCGCTCAGCGAACTCTCGCTCGACGCGCTCGGCCCGTACGCCGAGAGCCATCTCGCGCCGCGCTATTTCAACTATCGCAAGACGTCGATCTACGCCGGCTCCAACGAGATCCAGAAGAACATCATCGCCAAGCGCATCCTCAAGCTGTAGGGACGGATAGCATCATGGATTTCACCCTCTCTCCCGAGCAGCTCCTCATCAAGGACAGCGTCGCGCGGTTCGCGAGCGGCGAGCATGCCGGCGGCGACCATTGGAAGACGTTCGGCGAACTCGGCTGGCTCGCGATCGGGGCACCGGAAGATCTCGGCGGTTTCGGCGGTCCGATCGAGACGCTGCTGCTCATGGAGCAGTTCGGCCGCGGCCTCGTCGTCGCGCCGTACGTCTCGCAAGTCGTCTTCGCCGGAACGATCCTGAAGGCCGCGGAGCGGCTCGACGTGCTGGAACAACTCGCCGAGGGAAAGCAGCGCGTCGCCGTCGCCTACGAAGAGCAGCATGCGCGGTACGACCCCTCAGCGGTCGCGACGTCGGCGGTTCGCGATGGCGACGGCTACGTCATCACCGGCACGAAGGTGCGCGTTCTCGATCCGACGACCGCGAACACGCTGATCGTCTCGGCCCGCGCGGGCGACGACGTGGCGCTCTTCCTCGTGCCGGCGGATGCGCCGAACGTGCACCGCACGCCGTTCAGCGCCGAAGACGGTCACGACGTTGCCGACGTGCGCTTCGACGGCGTGCGGGTCGACGCGTCGGCGCGGCTCGACGCCGCGGGCGGCGGCCTCGCGCTCCTCGAGCGCGGGCTCGACCATGCGGTCGCGGCGCTGTGCGCCGAGGGTCTCGGTTTGATGAGCCTGATGCTCGAAGCGACGGTCGACTACGCCAAACAGCGCCAGCAGTTCGGCGTGCCGATCGGTTCGTTCCAAGCGTTGCAGCATCGCATGGCGGAGATGTTCAGCGAACTCGAGTTGGCGCGGTCGATGGCGTACTTCGCGGCGATGACGCTCGAGAACGAGACCGACCCGCGCGCCCGCGCGCACGGCATCTCGGCGGCGAAGGTGCAGGTCGCGCGCTCGGGCCGGTTCGTCGGACAAGGCGCGATCCAGATCCACGGCGGGATCGGCATGAGCGAAGAGTACAAGGTCGGCCATTACTTCAAGCGGATGACGATGGTCGAACGCCTCCTCGGCGACACGACCTTCCACCTCAACCGCTTCATCGCCACCGCCCCCGTCCCGCAACGCGAACCCGTCCACGCCTAACGCAGTACGTCATTCCGAGCCGTCCCCTGTCATTGCGAGCTTGTCGAGCAATCCCCGTTGTCGCGCCGCGCGCAGTCGCGGTGCGACGCCTACACGGCGCCATTCACGATGCGGGCTCACGCTTCGACTACGCTCAGCGCGAGACGAGGGTTCCTCGACAAGCTCGGAATGACGGGGCGCTAGATCAGCGCGAGGCGGCCGGCTTCGTCGAGTTTGAGGGTGTGGACCCAGATCGTCGTGATCGTGTCCACCATCTTCTCGACCGAGGGCGGGCGCGCGGCCAGCACCCACTCCAGCAGGAGGTCGTGCGCGCCGCCGGCGAGCGCGGCGCTGAACAGACGCGGGTCGACGACCGGCGGGACGCCGCCTTGTTCGAGCCGCTGCGTCGCGCGGGTCAGCGTCTTCACCAGCGACTCGCGCTTCGCGCGCCGGTGCAGCTCGAGCTCGGCGCTGACGCCGATCGCTTCGAGCGCGTAGATCCGCGCCAGCCGCGGATCGTCCGTGAGGTAGGTGAAGTACGCGGCGTTGCTCGCGCGGATGCGCTCGCGCACGTCGGGGAACGGTTCGCGCAGCACGCGGATCACCCGCTGCTGCATCTCGTCCGCGATCTCGTCGTAGAGCGCGCGCAGCAGCGCCTCGCGCGAGTCGAACTCGTCGTAGAAATGCCGCGCGGTGACGCCCGCGGAACTGCACAGATGCGGGATAGTCGTCTTCTGAAAGCCGACCGTCCCGAAGAGTTCGAGTCCGACGCGCATGAACCGGGCGCGCCGTTCCGCCCGCCGCTCGGGCGCCGAGAGACCGCCGTACAGCCGCCCACCCGCAGGCTTGGTGCTCGCCATTACCGCTCCAAACGTATGCGGAAAAGGCTTGTGTCTCCTTGCGCCTGACCCTTCGCCCTTCGACAAGCTCAGGGTGACAACGATGGGACTCGGGCTGGGCTAGATGTGGTGGCGGTCGAAGAACGGTTTGGCGAGCGGCCGCACGAACCAGGGGAGCGTGTCGCGGATGAACGCGTCGACGGTGGGGTTGTATTGCGCGACCAGCTCGACGCCTGAAGAGCGGTGCAGGTCGGTGCGGAAGTCGTTCGAGAGCGGAAAGAAGAGCAGCACGTAGAGCACCGCCCACGTGCCGAGCAGGGCCTTCGCCACGCCGACCGCCGCGCCGCCCGCCGCGTTGCCGATGCCGATCACCGGCAGCTTCGCGATGCGCGAGAGGATCGACGAGAGCACCATCAGCGCGACGTACACGAGGATCGCGAACACGATCATCCCGACGACGTGCGCGGACCCGCCGCCGAGGTTGAAGTAGCGGGTCATCAGTCCGTCGAGCGTGCCGGGATAGAAGATCGCCGCCCATACCGCCGCGGCGAGGGCGATGAAGCCGCCGATCTCCGTCACGAAACCGCGCTGCCATCCCTTGTACGCGAGGATCAGCGCGATGACGACGATGACCAGATCGGGCCAGGTCATGCTTACGCGGTCGTTGCCGCGCCGCGCGGCACGGCGCCGAAGCGGTCGCGCAGCGTGGCGACGATGCGCGCCATCGCTGCGTCGGCGTCTTCGTCGGTCAGCGTCGCTTCGCTGCTCTGCAGCACGATGCGCAATGCCAGCGACTTCTTGCCCTCGCCGACCTGCGGACCGCGATATTCGTCGAACACCGTCGCGCTGCGCACCAGCGGTTCGCTCTTCGCGGCGTCGACGAGGTCGCCGGCGAGCACGTCGAGCGGAACGACCACGGCGAGGTCGCGATCGAGCGGCGGGAACTTCGAGGGCGCGACGTAGTGCGGCACCGTGCGCGGCGGGAGCGCCTCGACGAACAGCGTCGCGAGTGCCGTCGTGTCGGCGACGTCGTACGAGTGCGCCAAGCGCGGGTCGACCACGCCGACGTATCCGACGATCGCCTCGCCGATGCGCAGGGCGGCGGTCTTGCCGGGATGGAGCGAGGGGAACGTTCCGCGTTCGACGTGCGCGTCGACGCCCGTCGCGCGCCGCACGAGCGCGAGCACGTCGGATTTCAGCCTGCCGAAGGCGCTCTCACCGCCGGCGTGGAGCGCGGTCAGCTGCACGGTCTCGTGCGGCACGGGCTGCGCATCCGCGAAGACGTGCCCGAGTTCGAACATGCGATACGGGCGCACCGCGCGGTCGCGCGCGGCGAACTCCAGCAACGCCGGGGCGAGAGAGAAGCGCATGTACCGCTGGTCTTCGCTGAGCGGGTTCACGATCTCGACAACGTCGTCGACGGCGATACCGTTGCTCCGCCAGGTGGCGGCGACCGCGGCGGG
>JAQBPM010000019.1 GCA_028287525.1 Vulcanimicrobiota bacterium
AGCGAACCGATGACGCCGCCGACGTTGCCCTGACCGCCGGTTCGCTGCGCGCCTTCGGCCTGCGGCTCGTGATACGTCATCGACTGCAGACCCAAGCGGCCGGGACCCGTGAAGCGGTTCATCATCAGCGACGCGCCGCCGACGAGCGCGCCGAGCGCGCCCATCAACCCGCCGCCGCCGCCCGACTGGAGCACGCTGACGGTGTCCATCGAAACGCTCGCGTCTTTCCACAGCCACGCACCCGGCTCGACGTCGAGCTGTTCGCCCGGTCCGAGCGTCTTTTCGAACACGTTGCCGTAGCCGTGCAGCAGCAGCAGACCTTCGCCTTGCTGTGCGGTGAACCGGTCGATAAACAATCCCGCGCGCGAGAAGAAGATGTTCGCCAAGCCCTGCTGCCAGTAGAAGTCGTACGCGACCGTATCGGTGGCGAGCAGGAACTGATGCTCGCGCACGTCGACGGCCTGACCGGGGCGCAGTTTTAGCGCGACGATCTGACCGGGTGCCTCGCGCGAAAACGAAATGTTTCCCGGACCTTGCGCGGTCGAGATGAAGATCTGCAGTCCCGCGAAAAACCGCTTTCCGGCATTCTGCAGGTTCATGAACCCGAGCCGAACCTGCGGCTGTTTCCACAGCAGAATGTGGTGCTCGAAATACACCGTATTGCGCGCACCGAGTTCGACGTCGACGACCGGAACGAGTTCGCCTTCGACCCGAACCGTCAGGTCGCCGATGCGGATCGGCTCCTTCGGATTGCCGCCTTCGGCGACCGGCTCCGTATACGCGCCGACCGAGACCGGCTGCGGCGCGGGCGCGCCGCAGTTCGGGCAGAACTTTGCACCGTCGGGGACGGGATTCTGACAGCTCGGGCAGTTCATTCGGCGGGCGTTCGCCGTCACTGGTCGGGAGCCTAGCCACGGCCGCTCTTGTTCCGCTCCGTGACGTCGGCTATCATCCGCAACATGTCGAGCACACCCGGCGGTTCGCCCGCGCAGCTGATTCCGACCGCGGGAAACGCGGCGGTGCTTTTCCTCGACTTGCAAGCCGAGATTCTACCAAACGCTCGTACAATCAGCGGCGCGCGGGTCGTGCGCAGCGCGGGCGTCCTCGCGAAGCTTGCGGCGCTGCACGCGCTCCCGGCGTTCCTCTCTTCGGTTCCGCCCGGAGGCGCCTTCGCAGACGAGGTGCTCGAACCGCTGGGCCAGCCGCCGCTGCATCCCCGCACGCAGACCACGGCGTTCGCCGATCCGGCGCTCGTGCGCGAACTTGGCGAGAGCGGGCGCAGGGTGCTGGTGCTCGCCGGCGTCGCCTCGGAGGTGGTCGTGCTGCGGACGGCGCTTGCTGCGCTTGCGGGCGGCTTCGTCGTCCACGTAGCCGTCGACGCTTGCGGCGGTGTGGATGCGCGCACCGAGGAAGCCGCCTGGCGCCGCATCATTGCCGCAGGGGGCGTCACGTCGTCGGTGACGACGCTGGCCGCCGAGCTCGCCGGCGACTTCACGACCGATACCGGCGGAGCGACGCTCGGTCTCATCTACGAGTCGATCGCGGCGGCACGGGTGTAACCGCGCGCCGAAACCCGCGCTAAGGAACGTCCGGCGCGGACGCGGGCGCGGCACTGAACTTGCGCGCGATCGTAATCAGGCCGAGGCCGCCGCCGATCGACGCCAAGGAGAGCGCCAGCATGAGCGCGGCCCCGGCGTGTGAGTCGCGTTCGCCGGCGTTGATGGAGAAGGTCGAGGTTTTCGCCTGACTCCCCGCGTCGACCGCGAGCGACCAGATCCCGCTGGCCGGGAACGTCAGCATCCCCACGAACGATCCGTCCGCGCCGCGCTGCAGCGGGACGCGGAGGTTGCCGCCGTCCGGAGCGACGCCGACCAGGCTCGCAGACTTGGTGAAGGGTGCGTCGACGTGAATCGTCACCGGTTCGTTCACGATGTAGCGCTCGAGCGCGTCGATGCGCGGCGCGCTGCCGCGGATGTCGACGGTGAGCTTCTGTGGACCCTCGGCGGCGGCCCAAGCCGTCCCCGTCGCAATGCACAGGAGCAAGAAAGCGAGGAAGCGGAACATTCCCTGCGATATACCCTTGCGCGGTACGTGGGTAAACAGGGAGTTGTGAAACGTGATATCGAGCAGGCCGACGATCTCGACGAGCTCGACGAGGAATCCGTCCCGCTCGAAGACGTCGGACCGGCCCCGCCTGAAAATCCCGCCGTCGACGACGTCTGAGGCAAAGCGTACCGCCGCGCGAGCCCACTAGCGCGGTGGACGTGAACGAGCGAGCGCCCGGCCACCAGCGGTTCTCGCCGTTTCATCGGTCCGCGGATGACGACGCCGGGCGCCGCGCATGGCATCATGCATTCGCGGACGTCTTTCGTGACTGCGCGTCGGTGCTCGACGTCGGCTGCGGCACCGGCGTCTTTCTCGACCTGCTGCGCGAGCGCGGCGCGGGGCGCATCCTCGGGATCGATCGCGATCCGGAGATGGTCGACGATGCGCGCGCGCGCGGTCACGCCGCCCTGGTGCTCGACGCGCGCACCGGCTTCGGTTCGCTGAACGAGCGATTCGCCGGCGTGCACCTCTCGCACGTCATCGAGACGTGCGACGGCGAGGAGGGGATCGCACTGCTGCGCGCGTGCGCCGCGCTCCTCGAACCCGACGGCGTGCTCGTCGTGCGAAGCCTGAACCCGCGCAACGAAGCGATCCGCGACGGTATGCTGTGGCTCGAACCGTGGGTCAAACGGCCGTGGCCGCTGGAGACCTTGCACGTGGTCCTCTCGGACCTCGGACTGCGGATCGTCGGCGCCGGAAACGAGCCCGAAGGGTGGCAGCACACGTACATCGTCGGCCGCGCGCCCTCGCACGCGGCGCTCGGCACCGCGCGCACCGCCGTCGCGTTTCAGGGCGAATTTTTTGCCTACAACTCGATGGCGACCGTCAACCGCAACTTGGCGCTCGCGCTGCAGGCGCACCCCGACGTCGCGCCGGCGATCGTCGCCGACGAACCGTCTCCGGAACCGTCGGTCGTCGCGGATCCGCGCTTCGCGCCGCTGCGGGCGCGGCAGGTGCGCGGCGTGCCGCCGAGCGACGTGGTGATCCGCCAATCGAACGGCAGCGCGGATTTTCGCCGCGCCGACGGCGCGCGGCACATGGTGCAGATTCTCCCGTGGGAATACGGCCGTCTCCCGCGCGCATGGGTGGAAGCTCTGCGTGACGGAGCGGTCGACGAAGTATGGACGCCCAGTCCGTTCTGCCGGCAGATGTTTCTGGACGAAGGCGTGCCGCCCGAGCGCGTCGCGGTGGTGCCGAACGGCATCGATCCCGAACGCTTTTCGCCCGACCAAACGATCGTGCCGTATCCGCTCGCAACGGCGAAGCGCTTCAAGTTTCTCTACGTCGGCGGCGTGCTGCCCCGCAAAGGCGTCGACGTGCTGCTCGCGGCGTACCGCCAAGCGTTCACGCGAGACGACGACGTCACGCTGGTGCTCAAGCTGCTCGGCACGCGTTCGTTCTATCAGCTCGACGACGGCGGAGCGGCATTCCGTACGTTTGCCCACGATTCGTGCGCGCCGGAACTCGTGGTCATCGAAGACGAGATCTCCGACGCGGACGTCGTGCGGCTCTATCGGAGCTGCGACGCGCTCGCGTTCGCCTACCGCGGCGAAGGGTTCGGCTTGCCGATGCTCGAGGCGCTCGCGTGCGGACTCCCGGTGATCGCGACCGCGGGCGGCGCGGCCGACGCGTTTCTCGACGATGACGTCGCCTATCGCGTCCCGGCCCGCCGTGCGGCTCTGCGCGGCGCGATGCGCGGCGAGCCGCTGGCCGGCGAGGGCTGGTGGCTCGAGCCGGACGTCGACGCGCTCGCCGCGACGCTGCGCTACGTCGCGGAGCATCCGGACGAGGCGCGGGCGAAGGCGCGGCTCGGCGCGGAGCGCGCTCGGCGGGACTGGACGTGGGAGCGCGCCGCCGGGATCGCGGCCGACCGGCTGCGCGGGCTGGCCCGGCGCCTCTAGGAGGGGATCTTCCCTCGTGCGGAGTAACGGAAATTCCGATTATCGTTACTCAAGCCGTGCGGAAGAAGCGCCGGAGAGGGGGCCGCCGTGGCCAAGGTTCGCCGCCGTTACGACATCGCCGAGTTCGCCTCGGCCGATCCCGCGATCGCGCGCTTCGCGGCGTACTTGCTGCTGCGCCGGATGAGTCCGAAAACGTCGGTCGTGTACCAGCGCGATCTCGAAAGCTTCGGATCGTTCCTCAAAGCGCGCGCCGCGGACCTCGACGTCGACGCGCACCACGCGCCGCCGTACGAAACGCTCGAGGGCGCCGAGCGGGCCGACGTGCTGGCCTACCTGCAGCGGCTCAACGGCTCGCGGGCGTACGCGCCGCGGTCGATCCGGCGCAAGATCTCTGCGCTCCACACGTTCTACAAATTCCTGAAATTCGACGGCCGCCGGGCCGACAATCCGGCCGCGGACGTGCCGACCCCGAAGATCGGCAAGCCGCTCCCGAAAGCGCTCACCGAGGCCGACGTCGAGAAACTGCTCGACCTGCGGATCGCCGGCCTGAGCGAGGCCCAGCGCCTGCGCGACCGGGCGATCCTGGAGTGCCTGTACTCGAGCGGGGTGCGGCGCTCGGAACTGCTCGGCCTGACCCTGGCCGACGTCGACCTCGAGAACCGTTCGCTGCGCGTGATCGGCGGCAAGGGCGGCAAGGACCGCAACGTGCCGCTGACGCGGCTCGCCGCCGAGGCGATGCGGGCGTATCTCGGCGTGCGGCCGCGGACCCCGAACGATGCCTTTTTCATCGGCCGCGGCGGAGCCCGGCTCAGTGAGTCGGCCCTCTACAAGATCGTGCGGACGTACATGTCGATCGCCGGTCTCGAGGGCTACGCCTCGCCCCACACGATGCGCCATTCGATGGCGACCCATCTGTACGAGAATGGCGCCGACCTGCTGGTGATCAAAGAGATCCTTGGCCACGAGAGCCTCGCGACGACGCAAGTCTACACGAAGGTCGCCAAGAAGCGGATCCTCGAGCAGTTCGATGCCGCCCATCCGCGGGGCCGGCGGACGTGACATAGTGACCTCCGTCGCGCGCGCAGGCTGCTCGCTTCGGGGTACGATGAGGGCAATGGTCCCCCTGCCTTTCCCCACTCGGCCCTTCGATTCGCTCGTTCGCGAACGCGCGGTGGCGATTCGGGACGAAGCGGCCAAGCAGACCGGGTTCGTGCGCGTCCAGGCGGCGAGCGTCGCGGTGCCGTCGGCGCGCGGCCAGTGGCGCGAGCAGCAAGCCCGCCAGCAGCGCTACGAAGCGCTGGTGTGCGAGAGCCTCGCCGAACTGTGGCTCGAAGGGGTCCCGCAGGTTCGCGAACGCGGACGCCGGCCCTAGGTTTCTCGCCCGAGTCCTGACCCGGCGCCCTTCTCCTGCCGCCGAGCTCCGGCGCCTTAGCGCGCTGCCGAAGTGCGGACCGCGCGCTCGCGCGCCTTCACCAGCGCCGTGAGGGTCTCGTTGTAGGGCGTCGGCACGGCCGCGCGCCGGCCTGCCGCGACGACGGCACCGTTGATGAAATCGACCTCGGTGCGAGCGCCCGAACGCAGGTCGAAGAGCATCGAGTTGTCGAGTTCCGCGGTTTGCTCGACGATCGTGCGCACGTACGACCACGGATCACTGAACGGCAGCGGGATGCGCATGGCGTTCGCGACGGTCGCCGCCTCCTGCGCCAGCGATCGCGCGACTTCGCCGGCGTACTCGTCGGTCAGCACGATCCCGTTGGGGCGATCGAGCAGTGCGGAGACCGGGTTGATCGCGGCGTTCGCGATCAGCTTGCCCCACAGGTGCGGGCGGATGTCGTACGCCGCGCTAGCGGCAAAGCCCGCATCGACCAGCAACCGCACGACCCGGTTGCACCCTTCGGGTGAGGCGCCCGCGCTCCCGAGCACGGTCGTACCGTCGCCGACACGTTGCACCTCACCCGGAGCGACGGTCAAGGCGGACTCGGTCGTCGCACCGATCACGAGCGGAATCGTGCTGCCGAGAGACGTCTTGATCGCCTCTTCGTTTCCCAGGCCGTTCTGCAGCGAGACGATCGCCGTGGCGGGACTGAGCTGCGCGGCGAAGGGGCGCAGCGCCCGCAGCGTATCCGTCGCCCGCACGAACACGAAGAGCACTTGCACGTCGAAGAGTTCCCGCGGCTCGCCGGTCGCGCGCGCCGGACGCGACTCGCCGTCGACGCGCAGTCCGTTGCGCCGGACCGCGTCGACCACGTCGGGCCGCTGCTCCAGCAGCAGCACGTCGTTGTCCGAAGCGAGCCGATGACCGAACAGCGTGCCGAGCGCGCCCGCGCCGACGATTCCGATGCGCATCAGGTGTGAAACCAGCAGGCCCGGCCCGCGGCCGAGCGGATCTTGAAGAGTCCGATCACGAAAACTCCAGCACAGAAACCAGCGATGTGCACGAAATACGCGGGACCGCCTTGCGACTCCGCCGCGCCGTCGCCGATCGTGCCGAAACCGTTCTGGAATTGTACCGCCGCCCACAGTCCGATTAGCAGCACGGCGAACAGCCGCAGCATGCGCGGCGAGAGGTCCAGCGGGACGATCGTGTTCACGGGGAGGAGCGGATAGACCAGGTAGCCCCCGAGCACGCCTGCGATCGCTCCCGACGCGCCGATCGTCGGCACGTGACTGTTCGGCGAGATCGCGAGCTGCAGCGCTCCGCCGGCGATTCCGCAGAACAGGTAGAACAGCGCGAACCGCGCGTGTCCGCAGAGCGCTTCGATCGCCGGCCCGACGACGATCAGGAAGAGCATGTTGAAGCCGAGGTGCGCGATCCCGCCGTGCACGAACATCGAGGTGACGAGGGTGAGCGCCGGAATCGGCGGCGACGGCGGCGGCAGCACGACGTCGTGCGTGACATCGTAGGGGATCAGCGCGAGCGCCGTGCCGCTCGGATGCACGTACATCCACACGTTCAGCGCGACGATCGCGTAGGTAACGAACGGTGCGGCCGGCATTCGTCGGGCGCCCCGCCTTAGAACTGGTACTGCAGGCCGAACGTCGTGCGGCGGCTATCGCGCAGCGCGTCGCGCTCGCCGCCGAAGATCGTGAGACCGTCTCCCAGCCGGAGGTTCGCGTAGGCGTCCGTCGTCGGGCGGCGCAGGTCGTAGACGCGCCCCTCGAAGCCCAGACCCACCTTCCCGGCGGGCGAGAACAGCACGCGCGCGCCGAGGCGTGAATAGAGCACGCCGCCGCCGACGAGGAGGTGCGGCCGCACGGCCGTCATCCCGGCAAAATTCCACGACGACGTGGGGCCGCCGATGTCGTTCACGCCGGTGTACAGATACGTCGAACCGAGCGGCGGGATGATGAGGTTGATATCGGTCGAGGGTCCGCGATCGCGGGTGAGCAGCGGTGAACTGCTCGACGTCGTCTTCTGCGAGTCGAGCTCCGAGACGCGCACCTGCAGCGAGACGAGGTTGCGCACCAGGCCTCCGAGCGTGCTCTTTATGTCGGCTTGGACGGCCGTCGCATTCCCTGACGAATTCGGGCCGCCCGGCGCGCCGGGGCCGCGGCCGCGGCCGCCCGGCAGCGGCGATCCGGCCGGCGCCGGGGTAGCGCCC
>JAQBPM010000023.1 GCA_028287525.1 Vulcanimicrobiota bacterium
ATTGTTTGATCGCACCGAAGTAATTGCCGATGTGGATCCCACCGGTCGGTTGAATCCCTGAGAAGACGACGTTCCGAGCCATGACTCGCGACCGTTCGATTTCGCTGAACCGGGCAACCTTCACGCAGGACCCGCAGGTAAACAGCTGCGGGTTCGCCTAGACCGTGCCATGACGGTGCGGCGGGTGTCGAGAATGTTCGCGCTCCTTGCGGTTCTGTTCGTCCGCAGCGTCACAAGCGCGTCCGGCGAGACGATAAGCGACCCGCTTGCGACCCCCTCGCCGCCGACCGGGTATTCGGCGCTCGACCGAGCGCGCGACGAAGCGCTGGCCGCATGGCTGCCGCGCGGCGAGGATATCTTCGAGCCGTGGCGGCGTCATCTCACCGCGCAATCGCCACTAGGTTCGAACGAAATGTTCTCCATCCCAAACAACGCAACGCTTTTCGTACGCGTCCGCCTGGTCTACGATGCGGATCGGGGGGTCGCGCTGTACTATCAGGGCTGTTGTGCATGGCAAGAAACGGTGCTGATGATCGCACCCAAACCGCCGCCGCAACCGGTCCAGGTGGCGAATTTACGCGCTGTCCGGACGCCGCGCGGCATCGGGCTGGGCGCCTCGCCTGCCGCTGTCGTACGCGCGTATGGCCCGGCGCGGCTGCACGCGTCGACGACGACGGCGGGGTTACGCGTCCTATCCTACTATCGCGACCAGCACGTGCCGGGCTCGGGGTGCGGCTGGTTCGAAAACTTCGTCTTCCGCGCGAATCGTCTCGTCGAAATCCAGTCCGGACACGGCTGCTGAAGCGCGGTCGCTTGACATAGGACAGCTCGCGCGGCGACGGCGGCCTCGGTCCATGGCTAGCCAATTTCTTCAAAATGGTCTATTCTTAGACCATGGCTCGCCAAGCCTCCCGGGTCGCCTCCGATCATCCCGCCGCCACCGCGCTGTCCTCCGCCGGCTTACGAACGTTCTTTCGGATCGCCGGCGCCTGGGGGCTCAGCCTGGCCGAACAGCGCGCGGCGCTAGGGAACGTCGCGAAGCAGACGCTCTACAACTGGCGCGATCACCCGGAGTCCGCCCGGCTGCGCGACGATCAGCTCGACCGGCTGTCGTACGTTGTGGGCATCTACAAGGCGCTGCACATCATCTTCACGCGGCCGGAGCAAGCCGACTCGTGGATCCGGCGCCCGAACGAGGCGCCGCCGTTCGGCGGAAAGCCCGCCGCCGCGACGCTCTTCAGCGGGAAGATGGAAGACCTCATGCGGGTCCGCCGCTACCTCGACGCGGCGCGCGGTCCGTGGTGAGCGCGATTCGCTGGGGTGAGAGTTACCGCATCATCCTCTCGCGCTACCCGAGCGTCGGCATTTTCGACGACGTCGCCGATCCGGCGGATCTCGAAGCGCTCTTCCAACTCGAGGCGCGCACGAATCAGCGCGTCCGCGACGAGCTCGGTGCGATCGCGCTGGTCCGCGCTGCCGACCGCATCGCCGGCCCCGGAACCACGCCGATCATGGCGGCGTTCACGCACGCCCAACCGAGCCGCTTCAGCGACGGAACGTTCGGCGTCTACTACGCTGCGCGCAATCGAGAAACGGCGATCTTCGAGACGCGCTACCACCTCGAGAGGCTGTACCGGTACACGCACGAAGCGAGCGCCGATGTCGACCTCCGCGCCTACGCCGCGCGCATCGCCGGGTCGTTCGAGGACCTGCGCGGGAGCGCGGCGGTCGACCCGCGCCTCGATCCCCATTCGTACGCGGCGAGCCAGCCCTACGGGCGCAGCGTCTACGACGCGAACGCCGTTGACGGGATCGTCTATTCCAGCGTCCGCGATCCGAAGCGCCGCGCCTGCGTCGCGTGCTTTCGACCGCGCGTCATCACCGCGTGCCGCACGCACAGCTATCTGACCTACCGCTGGGACGGCGCGCAGCAACGGGTCACCACGGTGACGGAACGCGAGTTCCTCAGCGGATTTGGTCCCGCTCCTGATTCATGAACGCACCGATCACCATCCGCCCGCTCGATCCGACGGAATGGCGCGCGCTGCGCGAGATCCGTCTCTTCGCGCTTCAAACGGAACCCGGCGTCTTCTTCGCCTCGTACGACGGCGAACTCGCGCTCGGCGACGATGAATGGCAGCGGCGCATCGCGGGCGCCGGCTGCATCGTCTTCGGGCTCTTCGCCGGCAGCGACCTGGTCGGCATCACGGGCGTCGTCGCCGACCGCGACGACCCGACCGGCAAGACCGCCGTGCTCGTGATGTCGTACATCCGCCCTGCGTATCGAGGTCGCGGCCTCACGACGCTCTTCTACGATGCGCGCCTGGGATGGATCGCTTCCCAGCCGCAGTTCACTCGCGTAGTCGTCTCGCACCGCGCCTCGAACGAAGCCTCCGGGCGCGCCGTTCGCGCGCACGGTTTCATCCTCGTCGATCGCGTCGCGCGCACATGGCCCGACGGAACCACCGACGACGAAGTGCGCTACACGCGCGCGATCTAGGTCGCCGCGCCTGCGGGGGTGCCGAGCCGCCGCAGCCGCAGGGAGAGTCCGATCAACAGCACGCCGGCCACGATCGCGTAGAAGCTGACCATCCACACCAGCGCGAACAGACCGAACGCCGGCGACCAGAAGATCGCGATCCCGAAGATCACCGACACGACGCCGGACAACAACCACAGCCATTCACCGGGCACGTGGAGGCGGGCGGTGAGCGCGGAGGCGATCGCGAGGACGCCCGTGACGATCGCCCACGCGCCGAGCAGCACCGCGAGCGTGAGCACCGCTAGCCCCGGCCACAACGCGGCGCAGATGCCGGCGACGATGCCGACCACGCCTTCGAGCAGCAGCCAACCCCAGCTTCCGCCTGCATGGCGCATCCGCGTTGCTGCGACCAGGGCGAGGGCTCCGTCAACAAACGCATAGGCGCCGAAGAGGATCGCGATCACAAATAATCCCGCGAGGGGAAACGCGAGCAGCGCGAGCCCGAAAGCGAGCGCCAGCAAGCCGCGGATCAGGAACAGCCACCAATGTGACGTGAGACGATCGAGCATGTGCGGGGACCTCCACCACCAGCGATACCCATCGCCGGTGGTCGCGAAGCTCAACCGCAAAGCTCGGTAAACCAGGTCCTAACTAGGTATCACGTCACCGCCGGAACGGCCTATAGGTAGCAGTGAGCCTGCGTGACCGCGGCCGACTTGCCCGATGCCGGATAGGACTTTGTCTCGATCCGCATGCACGAGTGTCCGGTGCGGTACTCCTCGAAGACAGCTTTCGTGACCTGACGATAATCGGGTCCGTTGATGAGCCAGTATTCCGACCTCGCGAATTCGCCCGCGGCGAACGCGGAACCGGGGATCACGTTAAGAGCCGTTGCGACCAACGCGCTGACGAAGAGATGACGCACCAAGGGCCTCCGTGGAATAATGCGCAGCAGGTTTGCTGCAGTGCAGAGCATCATCCCCGATGGA
>JAQBPM010000036.1 GCA_028287525.1 Vulcanimicrobiota bacterium
GCCTTCGCCTTGGCGGCCGCACCGGCAGCGGCCGAGGCCGTCGTCGTCGACACGCTCAGGCGCCGCCGAACCGTCGCTGACGGTGCTGATACTCGGCGATCGCTTCGGCGAAGTGGTCGCGCGAGAAGTCCGGCCAGAACGTCTCGCGCAGCACCAGTTCGGCGTACGCCACTTGATACAGAAGGAAGTTCGAGAGCCGCGACTCGCCGCCGGGCCGGATGAGCAGGTCGGGGTCGGGCATGCCGGCGGTGGTGAGGTACGCGGAGATCGTGTCTTCTTCGATGCCCTCCGGCAGAAGAGTCCCGGCGCGCACGTCGCTCATCATGCGCGCGATCGCGTCGCGCAGCTCAGTGCGCGCGCTGTAGTTCACCGCCAGGTTGAGGATCAATCCGGTGTTGCGGGCCGTCTTGGCCACCAAACGGTCGAGCGCGTCGCGCGATGCGGCAGGCAGTAATTCGTAGCGGCCGATCACGTTCACCCGCACGTTGTTGCGGCGCAGCTCGTCGAGCTCGTTCTCGGCGAAGTAGACGCACAGATCGAGCAGCAGCGAAATCTCCGTCGAGTCGCGCTTCCAGTTCTCGGTCGAGAATCCGTAGACCGTGAGCATCGGGATGCCCCAGTCGCTCGCGGCGCGGGTCACCTCGCGCAGCGCGACGATGCCGCGGCGATGGCCTTCGATCGCCGGCATGCGGCGGCTTCGCGCCCAGCGCCGGTTGCCGTCCATGATGATTGCGACGTGCTCGGGAAGCCGCGTCGGATCGAGCGTCACCCCGCGCGGCGGACGCAGAAGCGTCGCCGCGGGCGTACGTGAGCCGGGATCCAAAGTGTCCATCAGATGCGCTCGTACCCCTCGTAGCCGGCGATCAGCTCGAACGCGCCGTCGTCGAGCCCGCCGAGCGGGCGCACCAGCAGTGCCCGCAGGACGCCGACCCCCAGCGCAGGGTACGGCGGGACCAAAATGCGGAAACGCAACGGCAGATCGACCAGCGCCGCGCGCGCGGTCGTCCACGGAAGCATCGTCAACTCTTCGAAGTCCTGCACGCAGCCTCCGGGCCTCAAACCTCCATGATTTCTTTTTCTTTGCCGACGACGAGCTCGTCGATCTGCTTGACGAACTTGTCGGTGATCTTCTGGACGTTATCTTGGCCGCGCTTGATCTGGTCGTCGGTGATCGCGTGGTCCTTCGCCTTGAGTGCCTTCATCTCGTCGATCGCCTTGTGGCGAAGATTGCGGATCGCGACCTTGTGCTCTTCGGATTTCTTTTTGACCAGCTTCACGAGGTCTTTGCGGCGCTCTTCGTTGAGCTGGGGAATCGAGAGACGGATCGTCGCGCCGTCGACGTTCGGGTTCAAGCCCAGGTCGCTGGTCTCGATCGCCTTGCGGATCGCGCCGACGACGCTCTTGTCGAACGCCGTCACGAGGAGCGACCGGCCGTCGGGCGAGTTGACGCTGGCGACCCCCTTGAGCGGCTGCGAGGAGCCGTACGCCTCGACCATGATGCGGTCGAGGAGCGAAGGGGAGGCGCGGCCGGTCCGGATCGAGGCGAAGTCGCTGCGGGTCGCTTCGATCGCCTTGCCCATCTTCGACTCGGTTTCGCGGTAGACGTCATCCAGCATGGGTCACCCCTTCTCCGTCGACGCGCGCCGTACTCCGCGAGACGGTCGTTCCGATGGCCTCGCCCATCACGACCCGCCGGATGTTCCCCGGGGCGTTCATGTCGAAGACGACGATCGGCAGGGCGTTGTCCATGCACAGGGTCAGGGCGGTCGAGTCCATGACCTCGAGCCCCAGCTCCAGCACCTTGAGGTAGTCGAGGTGGGCGAAACGGGTCGCGGTGGGATCCTTGAACGGGTCGGCGCTGTAGACGCCGTCGACCTTGGTGGCTTTGAGGATCGCCTGCGCGCCGACCTCGACCGCACGCAGCGCAGCCGTGGTATCGGTGGTGAAGTACGGGTTGCCGGTCCCGGCCGCGAAGATCACGACCCGGCCCTTCTCGAGATGCCGCATCGCGCGCCGGCGGATGTACGGCTCGGCGATCGCGTTCATCGCGATCGCGGTCTGCACGCGCGAGGCGACGCCGATGCGTTCGAGCGAGTCCTGCAGCGCGAGCGCGTTGATGACGGTCGCGAGCATCCCCATGTAGTCGGCGGTCGAACGGTCCATCCCGGCGGCTTCATGGATCTTGCCGCGCCAGATGTTGCCGCCGCCGACCACGACGGCGAGCGAAACGCCGTCGTCGTGAACTTGGGCGATCTCGCGCGCCATTGCGGTCGTTGTATCGACGTCGACGTTGCCGCCCGCTCCGGCGAACGCCTCGCCGGACAACTTCAGCAGAACGCGATCGTAAGCCGGTTTAGACACGCTCACCTTTCCGGACGGACGCACCCCAGCGGTGCGTCCGGAACTACTCTTCGCCCAGAGCGAATTTGACGTAGCGGCGGACGCGGATCTTTTCGCCGAGAATTCCCGACACCGCGTTCACCAGCTCGCCGACCGTCTGCGAGTCGTCCTTGACGAACGGCTGCTCGAGCAGCGTGTGCTCCTCGAACCACTTGTTCAGTTTCCCGGTCACGATCTTCTCGACGATCTCCGGCGGCTTTCCCGGCGGGACCGTCTTCTCGAGTTCGCTCTTCACCTCGGCGGCGACGTCCTCGGGGACGGCGGCACGATCGAGGTAGCGCGGCGACATCGCCGCGACGTGCATCGCGACGTCGCGGATCAGTTCCTTGAAGCGCTCGTTGCGCGCGACGAAATCGGTCTCGCAGTTGACCTCGACCAGCACGCCGATCTTGCCGCCGGCGTGGATGTACGAGCCCACCAGACCTTCGTTCGCGGCGCGCTCCGCCTTCTTCTCCGCCTTGGCTTGGCCCAGTTCGCCCAGACGCGCCTTGGCGCGGTCGTAGTCGCCCTCGGCCCACAGCAGGGCGTTGCGGACGTCGGACATGCCGGCGCCCGTCTCTTCGCGCAGACGTTTGATCTCGTCGGCGCTCGGTTTGTATGCGGTGTTCACGTTCGTTCCCAGTGTGCGTTGAAGATGGAGTTAGGCGCCGGCGCCCACCGGCTCGGCGGCGAGTTCGGAATACTGTTCTTCGTAGTCCGACGCGTCGTAGGCCGATTCGGTTTCGGTCTTGCCTTCGATGATCGCGTTGGCGATCGTCGAGACCATGAGGCGCACGCTGCGGATCGCGTCGTCGTTGCCGGGAACCGCGTAGTTGATCTCGTCGGGATCGCAATTCGTGTCGATCACCGCGATGATCGGAATGTTGAGTTTCTTCGCCTCGGCGACCGCGATGCGTTCCTTCTTCGGATCGACGATGAAGATCGCGTCCGGCAGACGGTGCATGTCTTTGATGCCGCCCAGGAACTTTTCGAGCTTCTCGAGCTCGTCGGTCAGCCGTGCGACTTCTTTCTTGGGGAGCAGATCGAAGGTGCCTTGCTGGCGCATCCCTTCGAGTTCGCGCAAACGTGAGATGCGCTTTTGGATCGTCGCGAAGTTGGTGAGCGTGCCGCCCAGCCAGCGCTGGTTGACGAAGAACGTGCCGGCGCGTTCCGACTCTTCGCGCACGACGTCTTGCGCCTGCTTCTTCGTGCCGACGAAGAGAATGACGCGACCCTCGCGCGACATCTGCTTGACGGCGTCGTAGACGTCGTTGAGCATCGCCAGCGTCTTGGAGAGGTCGATGATGTAGATACCGTTTCGCTCTTGGAAGATGTACGGTTTCATCTTCGGATTCCAGCGACGGGTCTGGTGTCCGAAGTGGACGCCCGCCTCCAGAAGAGCGCGCATGGTAACGCCTGAAGCCATGATAGGGTGGACCTTTCTGAACCCGCGGCTGCCGTCCGTGGCACCGTGATGGGCGCATTCGCCCCCGCCCTCCGGGCGGGTGAAGTGGTCGAGCCCGAGGGCCCGTCGTCGCCCGGGTCTCCCCGGGGCAACCCTAGGATTATAGCATGAGCCCCCGTCCGTCGCCAACACGACCTCAGGACGGCAAGGGAAGCGTGCGGCCCGCCGTCCCGGTGCGCCGGGACCTCGGCAAGCATCGGCCGGGCGTGCGCCCCCTGTATCATCGCCGGGTGCCGACGACGCTCGACCTCGAGGCCCCGCCGGACGCGCAACCCACCAGCGCTGCGCCGGCGCCGTCGTCGGCACACCGGATCGAGTACGTCGACGGCCTGCGGGCCGTCGCCGTCCTCGCCGTGGTGCTGCACCACGTCTCGAGCAACGTCGGCGTCTCCGCCGCCGCCGCCCGCTTCCTCAACGAAGGAGCGCACGGCGTCGACCTGTTCTTCGTGCTCTCCGGATTCTGCCTCGCGTTCCCGACCTTGGCGAAGCTGCGCCGAACCGGCGCGGCGACGTTCGACGTCGCGGACTTCGGCGCGAAGCGGCTGGTGCGCATCCTTCCGCCGTTCTACCTCGCGACGCTCGCGATCGTCGCGGTGTACACGATCCCGCACCTGCTGCGGCACGAACCGCCGACCGTACAGATGCCGGCGGCGTGGGACCTCGTCGCCTCGCTGCTGTTTATCGACGGCGGCGTGCATCTGGTCAACGGCGCGTTCTGGACGCTGATGGTCGAGTTCCGCTGGTACTTCGCGTTCCCGCTGCTGCTCGCGTTGTGGGTGCGCTCGCCGCGCGCGTTCGGCGCCGTCGCGCTCGCGTCGTTCGTGCTGTACAACTACACCCGCGCACACGGGCTGGATCTCGGGACGCTGCCGGGGTTCATGCTCGGGATCGTCGCGGCGGATCTGCAGCTCGGCGGCTCGGCGACGCGGAGCTGGGCGGTGCACGCGAAGCGCTGGGCGCTCCCCCTCGCTGCGGCCTGCGCGGCGCTCGGCGTCGCGGTCGAGTCGACCGCGAAAATCCCCGGTTTCGACGGCAACGACGTCGTCTTCGCGTACCAGCCGACGATCTTGGGCTGGCAGCTTGCGGTCTTCTTCTTGGTCGTCGCGGCCGGCACGCTGGCCCCGCTGCGCCGCGTCCTGGGGGTGAAGGCGCTGGTCGCGACCGGCGTCGCATCGTACGGCATCTACCTCGTCCACGAACCGGCGATCGAGTTCGCGGTGTCGCGGATGCACGGAGTGCTCGCCTTCCCGGCCGGAATCGTGGCCGGGGTCGGCGTCGGGTTCGCCTTCTGGTGGCTCGCCGACCGGCCGTTCATGACCGAACCGCTGCGAAGGCCGCTCGTCGCAGCGATCTC
>JAQBPM010000048.1 GCA_028287525.1 Vulcanimicrobiota bacterium
GCGTACTCCATCGGGAGTTCCTTGACGAAGAAGTCGAAGAACCCGTTGACGATCATGGCGGTCGCGTCGGCTTCGGTCAGGCCGCGGCTCATCGCGTAGAACAGCTGCTCTTCGCCGATCTTGGAGACCGAGGCTTCGTGCTCGACCGTCGAGCGCTGCTCGTCGACCTTCATCGTCGGCTTCGTGTCGGACGAGGACTTGTCGTCCATGATCAGTGCGTCGCACTTCACGCGCGTCTTCGCGCCGACCGCGCCGGCGTGGATCTCGACCAGGCCGCGGTACGTCGTCTTGCCGCCGTGCGCGGTGACCGACTTGTTGGTGACGACCGACGTCGTGTTCGGCGCCGCGTGGATCACCTTGGCCCCCGCGTCCTGATGCTGACCTTCACCGGCGAACGCCGCCGAGAGAATCTCGCCGCGCGCGCCTTCGCCCATCAGGTAGATGGCCGGATACTTCATCGTCAGCTTGGAGCCGATGTTGCCGTCGACCCACTCGACCGTCGCGTTCTTGAACGCGACGGCGCGCGGGGTGCCGAGGTTGTAGATGTTGCGGTACCAGTTCTGGATCGTCGTATACCGGATCGACGCGCCTTCCATCGCGATCAGCTCGACCACGGCCGAGTGCAGCGATGAGGTGGAGAACTGCGGTGCGGTGCAGCCCTCGATGTAGTGAACCTTCGAGCCTTCGTCGGCGATGATCAGCGTGCGCTCGAACTGGCCCATGTTCTCGGTGTTGATCCGGAAATAGGCCTGGAGCGGCATCTTCACTTCGACGCCCTTGGGGACGTACACGAACGAGCCGCCCGACCACACGGCCGAATTCAGGGCGGCGAACTTGTTGTCCGCGACCGGGATGACGGTCGCGAGATACTTCTTGACGATCTCCGGATGCTCGCGCAGCGCCGTGTCCATGTCGCAGAAGATCACGCCGTCTTTTTCGAGCTCCTCGATGACGGAGTGATAGACCACTTCCGATTCGTACTGGGCGGAGACGCCGCTGAGGAACTTGCGCTCCGCTTCGGGGATGCCGAGGCGGTCGAAGGTCTTCTTGATGTCGTCCGGGACGTCGTCCCAGTTCTGCTCGGTGCGCTCGCCCGCTTTGACGAAGTAGCGGATGTTGTCGAAATCGATCTGCTCGAGCAGCTCGGTATCGCCCCACGTCGGCATCGGCTTCGAGCGGAAGACGTCGTAGGCTTTCAGCCGGAAATCGCGCATCCACGCCGGCTCGTTCTTCA
Organism: Vulcanimicrobiota bacterium; assembly: GCA_028287525.1. GTDB lineage: Bacteria > Vulcanimicrobiota > Vulcanimicrobiia > Vulcanimicrobiales > Vulcanimicrobiaceae > Vulcanimicrobium. The sequence goes on from JAQBPM010000048.1 coordinate 1,235, forward strand.
TCGAAGAGATGCGCTCGACGATCTCGCGGTTCAGGCCCTTGTCGGACTTGAATGCGTACTTTTCCTCGGAATCGTGGAATCCGTGGCGGTACTCTTCAATGAGGGTGTCGGTCGTGGCGGCCATAGAGCTCCCAGCGTAGTGGTCCGGCACCACCTCGGTCAAGATAGTGCAGACGTTTCTGTACTTTCTAGGACCCGGGAGGCCCTGCAAGGGTGGCATTTGAGCGCGCCCGGGTACGTCGGCGGAAGCGAATAAGCGTCCGCCTAGCAGCCCGTCAGGGCTGCGTCGTTGACTGCGCGGAGGAGGACGTCGAGGTCGTCCGGCCTCGTTCGGTGGTTGACGATGCAGACGCGCAGCGCGAGCCGGCCGTCGATCCGCGTCGTGCTCGGAACGGCCGCACCGCTTTCCTGAACCGCGATCGCGACCGCCGCGTTCAGCCGATCGAGCGCTTCCTCGTCCAGTCCGTCGCGCACGGCGCGGAAGCACACGACGTTCAGAAGCACCGGCGCGAGAAGCTCCAGGCCGGCCGCTTCTTCGATGCGAGCGCCGAGCGTCGCGGCGAGCTCGCAGGTTCGCGCGACCGCCGCGCCGAGCCGCTTGGGTCCGTAGTGGCGCAGGATGAACCAGACCTTGAGCGCCCGGAACTCGCGCGAGAGCTCGATTCCGTAGTCCGCGTACCACGGAGCCCCGGCGCCGGTGCCTCGCTCCGTGCGTTTGAGGTAGGCGGGCGCGGAGGCGAACGGCGCGCGGTGCGCGGCCTCGTCGCGGAAGAGGACGCAGCCGGCCGCGTACGGCGCTTGCAGCCACTTGTGCGCGTCAAAGGCGATCGAGTCGGCGCGCTCGATCCCGCGTACGAGATGCGCGTGCGCCGGGCTGAGGATCGCGAGCGCGCCGAACGCGCCGTCGACGTGCAGCCACAGGCGTTCCTCGGCGCAGAGATCGGCGAGCGCGTCGATCGGATCGAACGCCCCGACGTCGACGCTGCCCGCGGTCGCGACGATCAGAAACGGCTGCATCCCCGCAGCGCGGTCGGCGCGGATTCGATCGCGCAGCGCCGTGACGTCGATTCCGTGCCGCTCGCCGGCGGCGGCTTCGCGCAGCGCGGCGCGGCCGAGTCCGGCGACCGCCAGCGCCTTCGCGACCGAGTCGTGGACGCCCGCGGCGGCATACGCGATGAGGTCCGCGCCCGCGATCCCCGCATCGCGTGCGTTCTGCCCAAGCGCCGCGTCGCGCGCGGCGACGACCGCCAGCAAATTCCCCATCGACGTCCCGCTGGTCAGGATGCCGCTCGCGGTCGCCGGGTACCCGAACAGGTCGGCAAACCAGCGCACGACCGCGCGTTCGACGTACACGGCCGCGTGTTCGCGGCCGCCGACGTTCGCGTTCATCCCCGCCGCGAGGAGTTCGGCCAGCACGCCGGCGGCGCTCCCGCCGCCGTGCACCCACCCGAAGAAGCGCGGGTGCGTGTTCCCGGTCGGATACGGTTCGATCAGTTCGCGAAAGCGCGCGTACGTCGCATCGAGCGGCTCGCCGTCGGGCGGGATCGCGTCCTGCAGTGCCGCCTTCACCTCCTCGGGAACGGGACGCCATGCGGGACGCCCGCGGATCGCCGCCATGTCGTCGACGACCTGGTCGACCGCAGCGTGCAGCGTCGCCCGAAACGCCTTCCAGTCGCTCGGATCCAGCGCCGCGTCGTCACTCACCCCTTATCACCCTGAGCTTGTCGAAGGGCGCGCCGCATCATCGCATCGATCGCGGTCAAGATGCGCGGCACGTAGGCGTGCTTGTAACCGAACGTCACCGGATCGTCGAGCTGGTGCACGATGAGGGCATTGTCCGCTTCGAAGATCAGCAGCTTGCCGTCGCGGTCGATCGCGCAGTCGATGCCGACGTACTCGAGCGGCAGCAGCCGCGACGCCTCCCGCAGCGCTTCCGCGAGCTCACCGCGGAACACGTCGCCCATAGCGGCCAGAAACGCGTGCTCCTCGTCGCGCATCCACTGATGCTCGGCCATCGGCGAGTTGTAGTAGTGCACCATCCAGTTCGGCGAGATCGCCAAATGAAACGGCCACGGTTCGCCGTCGACGAAGAGGATGCGGTACTTGCGAAAGTACCCGTCGGCGCTGCGATAGTCGACGTAGCGCGAGACGTAGAGCTCCTCCGCGTCGCAGCCGGCGAGGAACGCGTGGCGGGCGCCGTCGTCGTCGATCCGGGCCAGCCCGTGGCCGCCGTGCGAATCGAGCGGACGCACGATGTGCGGAAGTTCGAAACCGTCCCGCGCGTACGCCGCGCGGCCGATCCGCACGGTCGGCGCCACCCGGCAGAAGCGCGCGCCGGCGAAGGTCTCCGCGAAGTCGACCCGTCCGAGCCGGGAGATCGCGGCCGGCCGGTTTACCACCGGCACGCGGCAGCGCTCGGCGAAGGCCTCGAGCATCCGCAGCGCCGGCTGCGCCGCGCTCGACTCGCCCGCCGCGACGAACACCGCGTCGTGCCGCGGCAGCGGGGGGATCGGCACGGCCGGGTCGACGTACCAACGGTGGAGGGTCACCCGGGCCGGGTCGAAGAGCAGATCGACCGGGGTGTTCGCGGTAAACGGCCCGGGCACAC
>JAQBPM010000075.1 GCA_028287525.1 Vulcanimicrobiota bacterium
GCGTCTTGGACGTTGCGCGCGCCTTGGTCGAAACCGTTGACCTGCGCTTGGAGCGATTCGGCGATCGCCAGACCCGATGGGTCATCCGCCGCCGTGTTGATCCTCAGACCGCTCGAGAGACGTTGGACGGCCACACCCAACGCGCTCTGGTTACGATTGAGGTTGAGGCTCGCCTGATTCGCCAACAGGTTGTTGGCGATCGAAAGCCCACCAATTCCGGGCATGTTGTATTTCCTCCATGAAAATCACACGTGTGTTCAAACGGGTTCTTCCTGACCCGTCCTCTGTGGTTGTTCGGCCGAACGACCGCGCAACTTTAGCGGTTCAACTCTTCTGCGGGGGCGGGCGGCGCCCCTTGCCCAGGTCGGCGATCCGGGCGGTCTCCGCGGCCGGCTGCTGCGGCTCTCCGGCGGCGGCGCGGTTCGTGCGCTGGATCTCCTCGTACACCTCGGAGCGGTGGACGGGGATCGTGCGCGGCGCTTCGATGCCGAGCTTCACGGTGTCGCGGTCGACGGCTACGACGACGATTCGCACGTCGTCGCCGATCATGATTGCTTGGTTGAGCTTGCGGCTGAGGACCAACACCGGGGACGCCCTCCATGGCTATGAGGGAGGGTCGCGTTCCCGGTTGCGGCGTTAGGCTCCCGCCGCCGCGGCCGGGGCGGTGCGCGGAATCTCGGTCCGAACCGAGTAGCCGCCCGTCTCGAGCATGATCTGGCGCCCGATCCGGGTGCGCAGGTTGATCACGATCGGGGCCAACAGGTTCATCGTCATCTCGCCGGCGCCGGGTGCTACTACCACGACGCACAGGGCGACGAACTCCTCGGGCCGCTGGATGTCCAGCGACGAGGAAGCGTAGGGCGGCAGCTGCGGCGCGTAGTCGCCGAAGATCTGCCACGGGTCGCCCGTCGGGAGCGCGATCGAGACGTCGTCGAGGCTCTGCAGCCAGACGAACTTCTCCTGACCCTCGAGGTTGATCGCCACGAAACGGCGCTGAGAAGCGAAGCCCGGCAGTCCCCAAGGGAACGTGAGGACTTCGGATTCGCGGTAGCTGAACGAGCCGAACCGCGGCAGCTCGAGGGTGATCTCTCGGTCGGCGGGCTCAACCATGGTTTCCGTCACGTCGCTCCAGCTCAGGTCAGATAGTCGAAGAGGGTCTTGGACTCGAGGCGGTTCGTCGTCGAGTACGCCGCCTGGAGCGCGGTCTGGGTCTGTGAGAATTTCGACGTCGCCGCGGCCACGTTGACGTCCTCGATCCCGGACTTCACCTTAGTATTATCGGTAACGCTCGACTGGAGTTGACTCTGGATCGAGCCCAAGGTCTGGATGCGAGCCCCGACGACCGAGCGGGCTTGGAGCAGCGTGTTGAGCGCGTGGTCGATGTCGCCCAGCTGCGTCGAGATGTTCTGCACGAAGTCCGACTGGCCGGCCAGGTTGAACACGCTGGTCAGGTTGCCGCTCGTCGTCGCGCCGCCGGGCGAGGGCGTGTCCGTGACGTAGAACGAGCCGGTACCGGTGAGCACGAGCTTCTGCGTCGCCGCGTTGAAGCTCGCCGTCACGCCGGTCTGTGCCGTCACCGCGTTGATCCTCCCGACGAGGCTTGTCGGCGTACCGTCGTCAACCGCGGTCGCCGACGTCACGGTGATGGTCTGCACCGACTGCACGCCGTTCACCGACCCGTTGATTGCGATGCTGAACTTGGCCGGGACGGCCGGGAGGCTGTTGTCGGGGACGGGCGTCGTCGCGAAAACGCCGAGCGCCCCGAGCGTAGTCGGAGCCGGGCCCACGCCGGCGAGTTGGGGTCCGTAGATCGTCGCGCCGGCCTTGTTTGCCGCGGTCGAGCTTTGGTCGGTTGCGACCTTGCCGGTCAAGGTATTGCGCAGCGTGATCAGCGTCTGGAAGATGTCGGGCGAACCGTCGGCCGCCTTGTAGTTGAAGGCGGACTGGAACGTCGTCGAGAGCGCGAACGACACGTTGTTGTAGATCAGCTGGCCCTGAACTTGTTCGTTCCCGCTGAATACAACCGACGACGTAGGACTGCCCTGAGTAACGACCGGCGGGTTGGCGCTGGTCGACGTGCCCGCGAAGATGTACTTGCCGGCGTAGGACGAGTTGCCGATCGCGACCGCCTGCTGCAGCACCTGATCGATTTGGTTCGCCAGCGACGTCCGCTGCGCATCGGTCAGCGTGTCGGACGCACCCTGAATCGCCAGCGCGCGCGCGCTCTGCATCACCGAGGTGAGGCTGCTGAGCGCGCCGTCGGTCGTGGTGAGCTCGGAGACCGCGTTCTGGACGTTGGTCGACGCCTGATTCGTCGTGTCGATCGACGTGTGCACCAGCAGGTCCTGGGCGATCTGCCCCGGGTCGTCGCTGGGCGCACTGAGCTGCTTTCCGCTCGAGAGCTGCGCTCCGATCTGCGCGTACAGCGCCGACTGATCGTCGATCGCGGCGGTCTGTTGAGCGTAGATGGTCGAGGTGGCGATGCGCATCCGTTATCCTCCCGGGATCAGGCCGAGGGCGGTCACGAGCAGCTGCTCGATGACGTTGAGCGTCTTGGCGGCCGCGCTGTACGCGTTCTGGTATTTGACCAGGTTCTGCGTCTCTTCGTCCAGGTTGATGCCGTCGATGCCCTGGCGCACCTTGTCGATGTTCGCGGCGAGCGTCGTCTGCGACGATGTTCCCGTTATTGCGGTCTGCGTGTCCAGGCCGAGCTGGCCGACCAGCGCTCCGTAGTATGAACCGAGCGTCTGCGACTGACCCGTCGTGATCGAGAAATTCGCCGCGTGCGTCTGCGAGGCGGTGAAGGTGATCGTCCCGGTGTTCCGGTTGACGGCGGTGACGACGACGTTCTCCTGATTCGGCGTCCCCGCGTCGATGGTGAGCAGTTGCCCCACGCCGATCGCCGCGAACGCCTGCGGGTTGGCGGCCGGCGGCGCGATCGTGGTCGCACCGGCCGCGACGATCGCAGTCGGCGACGTCGTTTGAAGCGCCGGGACGCCGTAGTTGCCGGAAAAGAGTTTCAGCATCGCGTTTGCGCCGGCGTTATCGCCCGCACCGAAAGCGTTGCTGCCATTCTGCTGGATGCCGTTGATCCCCGCCGCACCGAGGACCTCGAGCAGAGAGCTGCTGGGGGTGCCGACGCTGCCGCCGACTTTCGGATTCGAGTCGCCGATCGTGAACGTCGGCGAGGTCGGAGTGCCGAGCGCTGCCTGCTGGGCGCGCTGCGCGAGCGAGACGTTGTTGGGATCGCGGCTGAAGACGATCTTCTGCGCGACCGTGTCGTATGATGCCGACACGCCCAGCTGCGCGGTGTTGAAGCTCGTGATGAACGTGTCGACCGACGCGGCGTTCGCGCCGGCGCCGGCGCCGAAGTCGTACGCGAACGCCTGGGCGACCCCATCGACCGTGACCGTCAGCGTTCCGGTCGTGCCGGTGGGGGGACCGGCGCTGATCGCCGGATGCGCCAGCGTCGCGTTGGTGAGGAGCGCTGCCGCCGTGTTCACGGTGTTGTTCGCGGCGTTGAGCCCGACGACCAGCGATCCGGCGGCGGTCGAGGCGAGCGCGGCCGGCACTTGTGCCGGGTCGGTGATCCCGACCGCGATGTTCGTCGCGGTGATCGCTTGCGAGTTGACGATCGGCTGGAGGAGCGCCGTGCCCGGGTTCCCGTTCTGATCGTATCCGGCGGTCGTGACGCGGTTGACTTCGTTCGCCGTCGCGTTGGCGAAGGCGTTGAGCTTCGTCGCGTACACGCTGAGCTTCGCGTTGTACACGTCGAGATAGCCGGCCAATTGGCCGCTGCCGAGTTGGACCGGCACCGGGTTCGACGGGTTCGGATCGTTCGCGAAACCGACGACCAGCGTCGGATTTCCGGACGGGTCGGTCCCCACCACCGGCGCCGCCAGATGATAGGCTTGCGTGTCGTTGACGAGCGCGCGGCCGCCCACCGTTACCAGCGTCGACCCGTTGCTCTGCACCGAGGTCTGGGTCGCGAGCATCCCGGAGAGCTGATCGACGTACTGGTCGCGTTGATCCTTGTACGTGTTCGGGTTGTCGCCGATCGCGGTCGACGCGCGAATCTGCCCGTTGAGCGCCGCGATCTTGTCGATGAGCGCGTTCGCTTGGGCGACGACGCCGCTCGCCTGTGAGACGACGGTCGCTTCCGACGATTGGATCGCGTTGCCCACCGTGTTGAGCGACCGAACGAAGCCTTGCGCGGCCGTGATGACGGCCTGCCGCTGCGAGGTGCCGTTCGGCGTCGAGGCAAGCTGCGAGATCGCCGTCTGCAGGCTGGTGAAGGCCGCGTTGACGCCGTTGTTCGGCTCGGCGAACTGCGCTTGGATCGCCTGCAGCTGCTGCTGCTCGACGTCGTAGTAGTTCTGGGCCGAGGACGCGCCGCGAAACAGCCCGTCGTAGGAATCCTGGTGGATGCGGGTGATGGAGTCGACCGTGACGCCGCTCCCCTGCGTGCCCGGGCCGGACCAGGTGGAGTAGCCGGTCGATCCGACGATCGGCACGCTCGGGCTGAGGTTGACGATCTGGCGCGACGCGCCGGGCGTGTTGATGTTTGCGATGTTGTTCGAGGTCGTATTGGCGGCTTGCTGGTACGCGTCCAGCGCGCTGCCGGCGATGTTCAGTCCGAAGAAACTCATGCTCGACGACTCACGATAACGCTCCCGCTGGGCGGTGGCACGGTCCCGCGGCGCTTGTAGGTGCCGGGCTGTTCGGTTCCCGCGCGCTGCATCACCGCGACGGTGCGCGCGAGACGCTCCATCCCGGCCAGGATCAGGGCCTTGTTGTTCGACACGGTCAGCTTGAGCGCGATGCCGCGCACCGTGATCTCCTGCGCGGTAGCGTGCATCGCTCGGCGAAGCGGCGGCGGCGCGTAGGCGCACACCTGCGGAAGCGTCAGCTTTCCGAAACCGCGCTGCTGCATGCCGGTGCGCTGCCCGTACGCGCTCGAATGCAGCACCAGCTGCGCCTCGACCCGACGCTCCGCGGTCTCGATCGCCTCGGGATCGTTGTCCACGAGCGCCTGCGTCAACCCAAGCGCCGCATTGCCGAGATCGCCCAGCAAACGACTCTCTTCGCTAAGCAAGCTCGCGAACTGCTCCCACTCGCTCACGGGGTCACCCCTGGGCGAACGGCAATCAGGCTACGGCGGCTTCCACTATGAGGCGGCCCAGCAATTTGTCGACGATTTCTTCCGTCGGGACGAAATAGCGGCCCTCCGCGATACGGCGCTGCAGATCGTCCACCAGGTCCTTGCGGTAGAAGGGCTCCGAGATCGCCGCTGCGTGAGCGAGTCCCGCCATCGCCGTCGCCAGCTCCGACCGCTCGAACGAGTCGGCCGTATCGAACGCCAACGTGTCGACCGAGGACTTCCGTTTTACCGATCTGTACGCGGCGACGGCGGACCGAATCTCGGCCCGGCTGATGATCATTACTGGCGACGCCCTCTCTCCGACCGGCTTCCTTGCTACAAGCCGTATCGTCGCCACGAAGGGAGGACTTTAGGTCCCAAGCGCGCGTTGCCACTACTGCTCGCGCTCCTTGGGGACGTCGATTGAGGGGGCTGCGGGCGCAGGTGCGGGCGCTGCTGCGGGCGGCGTCCCGAGGACCGCGGCACGCATCTGCTGCTCGAGAATCTTGCCGATTCCGAGCGATCCGGTCTTGGAGAGATCCTCGGCGCGCTTCGAGTCGAGCATCTCGCCGAAGGTCTGTTCCGCGTTCGAGGTCTTGCCGGTCAGGGAGACCGGCGGCGAGGTCTTGCGCATCTCCTTGAAGAGCATGTCGACGAACAGCGACTCCATCTGCTGCGCCGCTTGGTGCAGTTTCTGGAGCGACTTCTGCTGATCGTTCGTCAGCGGCTGCGCCGGGCCGTTGACCGGGTCGAGCGGCATCAGATGATCTCCACGTCGGCCTGGAGCGAACCGGCCTGACGCAGGGCCTGGACGATCGCGATCAGATCGCGCGGCGAGACGCCGATCGTGTTGAGCGCGCGGACGACCTGGGCCAGCGTCGCGGCACCGGAGATGTAGACCAGCTTGCGATTGCCTTCGGCGGCCGTGATCTGGGTGTTGCTCTGTATCGGCGGCTGCGTCTTCGAGAACGGAGCAGGCGGCTGGACGTAGTTGTTGGTCGAGATCGTGATCGAAAGGTTGCCGTGTGCGATCGCGCAGGGCGCGAGGCTGATGTCGCCGCCCATCACGACGGTTCCGGTCCGCTCGTTGACGACGACCTTCGCGACCTGATCGGCCTGCAGTGAGATGTCGCCCGCGTCGGCCAAGAAATTCACCGGGTCGCCGGCGTACCGCGCCGGCAAGTTGACGCGCACGGTCTCCGCATCGTTCGCGCGCGCCGTGCCGGTGCCGAAGCGCGCGTTGAGGGCGGTCGCGAGCCGGGCCGCGGTGCGATAGTCGGGCGAGGTCAGGACGTACGAGAAACCCGCCTGGTCCTGCTGGATGTTCGTGATCATGTCGCGCGCGATCACCGCGCCCTGCGGGACGCGGCCGGCGGTGACGTGATTCTGCGTGATGCTGTTCGGACCGGCGAAGTTGTTGCCGACGGTGAATCCGCCGACGGAGACGGGGCCCTGCGCCGTCGCGTAGACGAGGTTGTTCGCCGCGCGCAGCTCGGTCATGATGAGCGTCCCGCCCTGGAGGCTCGTCGAGTCGCCGATCGCCGATACCGTCACGTCGGCGTTGTCGCCGGAGTGCGCAAACGGGGGCAGCGACGCGGTAACGATCACCGCCGCGACGTCGCGCGTGCGGACGTCTTGCGAGTTCGTCGAGAGGCCGAACGACTGCAGGACGTTCTGAATGGTCTTCGAGGTGAATGCCGCGGAGGTCGAATCGCCCGTTTGGCTCAGGCCGGTCACGAGGCCGTAGCCGACGAGCTGGTTCGCCGTGACGCCTTGCACGCGCGCGACGTCCTTGAGCCGGACCGGCTGCGCGAGAGCGAGCGACGGAACGCAGGCGGCGAGCATCACCGCGGCGAGGGTCAGAGCAAGGTTCTTCTTCATCGTCATCACCTAGAACAGCCAGTGCACGATCTTGGAGAGGATCCCGGGGTGTCGCGCGTCAGTGTACTTGCCCTCGAAGTCGGCGTGGACGTCGGCGAGCCGATTCGAGAGCACCGAGTCGAAGCTATCGATGTCTTCCGGCCGCACGAGGCCCGTCACGTGCAGGGTCTGCTTCTGACCGTCGATGATCAGCCCCTGATCGCCGGCGATGCGCAGCGCGCCGGACGGCAGCACGTCGGTGACTTGCGCTTCCATCGAGGTGATGAACGAGTTGGAGCCGACGTCCGAGCGGTTCTGCGACGACTGACGCGAAGCGTTCAAGTTCGAGGTCAGCCGCACCAGCGGCAGGTTGAAGATGCCGCTGCCGGCGCCGCCGCCGGCCTGGTAGCTGTTGTTGACGTTCGAGGCGTTCTGGCTGGCGCTCGTGACCTGGAAGTTGAAGATGACCTGCACCAAATCGCCGACCTGCGTCGCACGATGGTCGGGCCCCAGGCGCAGCGGATGTCCGGGCGCCGCCGGCGGCGGAGCCGATTGATACAGCGTGTCGGCAACGGCCGGCGCCGTCAGCGCAGCCGCGAACACCGCAGCGGCGAACGAACGCATCAAGGGTTGAACGGCGCGCTCTTTCATCATGGTGCTCCAGTCGGCAGGGTCAGTTCGACGCGGTTGGGTCCGGTCACGATCGCCGCGATGGCCTTTTGCGTTTGCGGGTTCAGCACGGTCACCGTATCGCCGAGCGCGCCGCCCGTGCGGGCGACGACGTCGGC
>JAQBPM010000118.1 GCA_028287525.1 Vulcanimicrobiota bacterium
CGTTCGTCCACGAACGCGCGTCGGCGCAAAAGCGCGACGCCTGACCTCAGAGCCCCTACGTCGCGGCTGCGGCGCGCAACGGCTGCGGGGCGGGCGCCGCGGGCAGCAGCGCCACCGCGATGCGCAATGGATCGTAATCGGAGACCGCGGTGATCTCGGTGTCGTCTCCCGCAGCGCGGCGGGCGGCGCGCAAGGCTTCGATCGCATCGGGGAGGGCGAACTGTTCGCCGACGTAGCCGTTCACGAAGCGGCCGCCGCGAATCTCGCCGCGCGCTTCGAGCCGTCGCAGTGCGACGAGGATCTCGCGCCAGCGGGGCGCGAGCGTCTCTCGCACGGCGACGTCGCGGAAGACGACGCCCCAACGCGCGAGCAGACGGCGCGCGAACGCTTCCGGATCGATGTGGTCCGTCTCCGAGACGAGCTTCGTCCAGCGGCCGCTGGACGAACGCGGACGCGCGCGCAGGCCCTTCTCCCCCAGCCGGCGCTTCGCGTCGATCAGGGAGCGCAGCGCGTCGAAACCGTCGGCGGTGACGAGGCCGGCGGCGACGAGCTGCCAGAGCGCTTCCTCGACCTCGCTCGGCAGCCGTTTTGTTCCTCGCACGATGTCGGTGAAAAACGGTGCGCCGCGGCGGCCGATCTCGTCGAGGACTTCGCGCGCCGCGTGTGAGAGCGCGGCCTCTTCGTACGGGTTCGCGACGACCAGCGCTTCGGCGTCCTCGCGCGCGAACAGAGCGATCGGTGCGAGCTTGGTCGGGCGCACGCGCCGCTTCTTCTCCTGGTCGGTGATCGCCAGCGCCGGGTGCGGCGAGAGGCGGCCCCACATCACGTCGCCGGAATAGCACAGCCGGTCGAGATACTCGCGCTTGTATCCGGCGACGCGCGCGGGCAGGATCGATGCCTCCCACGCAGCGGCCGGGATTTCGTAGCCTTCCAGCTGGCGGATGACGTGCAGCGTGCCGTCGATGCCGTGCAGCCGCGACGCCGGCGCGACGTGCTGCCAGCGGAAGAGGAAACGGACGTAGTCGGCGGTGCTGACCGGCTCGATCTCGCGCCGCAGCGTGCCCAGCGTGAGGCGATGGATGCGCGCGAGGATGCGCCGATTGCACCATTCCTCGTCGGGGCCGCCGCGGAACCGCCCGCGCAGCACTTGGCCCTCGGTCTCGAGGCGAATCAGCGCGATCTCGATGCCGGCCGCGTCGACGGCGAAGCGTTCCGCCATCTCGGCGACCGTCATCGGGCCGCCCGATTCGAGCCAGCCGCGCACGATTTCCGCCAGCGCGTCTTCCATGCGTTCGGGGAGCGGACCAGCCGGCGGAACGGAGGCGATCTGCGGATCGATTTCGGCATCGGGATAGGCGACGCGCGCCAGGTCGAGGCGTTCAGCGCACACCCAGAACGCCGCACCGTTGGCGCGCAGCGTCGTCGCGCGGCGCTGCGCGACGAGCTCTTCGAACCACGCGCTCCACTCGGCGACCGGCGGCAGGGCGATCAGCGTTGCGAGCGCGTCGTGCAGCTCGTCGGCGTCACGCACGAGCGGCCAGGCGGATTCGCTGACTTCGGCGATCGCCGCCTGGTCGAGGATGCCCGCGCCGTTCTCGGCGTCGGACCGCGTCGTGCGCCGCAGCGTGACGGCGCGCGCACGGCGCTCTTCCAACGGCGCATCGTCGAGATACGCGTACGGGTTCGCATTGAGGATCTCGTGGCAGAACGGTGATGGCTCCGGCGTGTCGACCGCGCGGGTGCGGATCGCGCCGCTCTCGACGTCTCTCAGCACGGCGATCAGCCCGTCGACGTCCATCGCTTCGCGCAGGCAGTTGTCGATCGTCTCGCGGACGAGAACGTGATCGGGGATGCGGATAGGACCGCTGAGGTTCTCGGCGCACGCCGCCTGATCGGGGAACACCGCCGCCATCAGGTCGTCGGCGCGCATCCGCTGCAGCTGCGGCGCGACTTTCTTGCCGGCGCGCGAGCGCAGGATCGTCAGCGACCGGGTCGCGTTCCAGCGCCACCGCGCGCCGAACATCGGGGCGTCGAGCAGCGCCTGCGTAAGCGTGTATTCGACGCTCGCCGATTTCACGTATTCGAACACGATGTCCAGCGCAAACGCGTGCTGCTCGGTCAGCGAGAGGCAGATCCCGTTGTCGGTCGCCGCCGCCTGCAGCTCCACGTTGAACGAGCGGCAGAACTTCTTGCGCAGCGCCAGGCCCCACGCGCGATTGATGCGCGCGCCGAACGGCGTGTGCAGGATCAGCTGCATCCCGCCGGCTTCGTCGAAGAAACGCTCGGCGACGATCGTGCGATCGGTCGGCACGACGCCGAGGATCGCCTTGCCCGCACGCACGTACGCGACGGCTTGTTCCGCCCCGCTGCGGTCGAGACCGCACTCGGCGGTCAGCAGGCTGCAGGCGCCTTCGTCGTCGCGCTCGTCGATCGCCGCGCGCAGCGCCGCGACCTCGCGCGAGAGCTCGATCGTGCGGCCGAGTCCCTCGCCGTTCCAGAACGGGATCGACGGCGGCGCGCCCTGCGCGTCGATGACGCGGACGACGCCGGGTTCGACACGGCGAATCTGCCACGACGTCGTGCCCAGCAGGAAGATGTCGCCGGCCATGCTCTCGATCGCGAAGTCTTCGTCGACCGTTCCGACCACGTGACCGTCCGGTTCGACGACGACGTTGTAGTTGGCGTTCTCGGGGATCGCTCCGCCCGAGGTGATCGCGGCCATGCGCGCGCCGCGGCGCGCCCGCAGCTTGCCGTTGACCCGGTCGTAGTGAAGGTATGCGCCGCTCCGCCCGCGCGAGGTTGCGACCCCGTCCGCCAGCATGGTCAGGACCTCGTCGTAGTCCTTGCGCGAAAGATCGCGATACGGATACGCCGTGCGGACCGCGTCGTAGAGGTCGTTCGCGTCCCAATCGTCGGCGGCGCAGGCTGCGACGATCTGCTGCGCGAGGATGTCGAGCGGTGCGACGGGGATGCGCAGCG